>JANXVA010000217.1 GCA_025351875.1 Myxococcales bacterium
GTTCGAGCAAAAACCCGTGAGCTCCTACTCCGGAGAGCAGAAGCACGACTGGTACTGGACCCCGAAACCGCGCCGCATACAGCGCTGCGGGAGCGAGGCAGGCACCGGCTCTGGCGACAAGGACGACGACAGCGATCGCCCGCGTGATCAGGGCTCACCGAAGGACTCCGACAAGGAGCTCGACCCATGAGCCCGCCGAGCGCGCACATGTTCGTGGGGGATCGCTTCTTCTCCTGGCTGAGGAAGCCCGTCCCCGTCGCGCGCCTCGAGCTCGTTCGCATCGCGGCGCCGCTCGCGATCCTCGGCTTCATGTCGGCCCGCATCGCCTACGCCGACGAATGGCTCGGCAGCGGCGGCTTCCGCGTCCCGGACCTCGGATACGCCGACCCGCGCCAGCCGCTCTACCTTCCCGCGCTCCCGAGCTGGGTCGCGTGGGCAGTGGCGATCGCGATGGTCGGGTCGGGCCTCGCCCTCTCGCTGGGCTTCCAGGCGCGCCGCGCGGCGTGGCTCTTCGCGGCCACCGGCGCCTACGTCGCGCTCAGCGACCGACTCGCGGCCTTCACCGTGAGCAAGCTAACGCCGGTGATCGCCATCGCGCTCGCGCTGAGCCCGTGCGGGGCACGCTTCGGCATCGACGCCTATCGCGCGAGGCAAGCCGCCCCCAAGAGGGTGCTTCCGCGCGAAGTGGTGAGCGGGTCGGTGCGCTTCTTCCAGATCCTGGTCCCGGTGATCTACTGCGCGTCGGGGATCGCGAAGGCGCGCGGCGACTGGCTGAAGCAACCCTACGTGCTCTGGTCGCACCTCCACAGCTCCTACCAAACGAGCGTGACGCTGCTCCTCGCGAACCTCTTGCCGCCAGTCGCGTGGACG
Source organism: Myxococcales bacterium (assembly GCA_025351875.1). Classification (GTDB taxonomy): domain Bacteria; phylum Myxococcota_A; class Polyangia; order Polyangiales; family Polyangiaceae; genus Labilithrix. The sequence continues at coordinate 871 of JANXVA010000217.1, forward strand.
CTGTTCCAGATCATGACCCTGACGCTGGAGTCGTTCGCGCCAGTCTGGTTCTCGTGGAACAAGACGCGCCCGTACGCGCTCCTCGCCGCGCTCGGCATGCACGCGATGATCGGCCTGATGTTCGGCCCGGTCCGCTACTTCGCGATGCTGATGATGACGCTCCTCATCGCCTCGCACCTCTCCGAAGCGCGCCTCGATCAGGTCACCGCGCGCCTCGCGAAGCTCACTCGTTCATAGAGCCGAAGCGTTCGATTTTTCACACGGAGGCTCGGAGGATTTGGGGTGGCTCGTTCCGCGTCTGCCGGCGCCGTGTCGACCTGAACCCCTAGGTTTTGGCTGACCTCACACGTGGCCAGGCCAACCCAGAAGACTCCGGGTCTCCGAGCCTCCGTGTGAGCTCGTCTCGTCTCTACGGGACGGGGTCGGGCTTGACGCCCTTGCTCGCGGCGTTCGCGCAGCCGAGCTCGACGCCCGTGGGCCCCGAGTTCGTCTTCACGATCTTGAACTCGACGCGGCGGTTCTTCTCCCAGGCCTCTTCGTTGTGGCCGGGATCCTCGGGGCAGTACTCGCCGTAGCCCTTGCTGCGCATGTGGTCCTTGGCGACCTTGCGCTGCACGAGCGCCGTCATGACGCTGTTCACGCGATCCTGCGTGAGCTTCAGGTTGTACTCGTCGGTCGCGCGCTCGTCGGCGTGGCCGGCGATCTCGATCAACGTGAACTCGGGGTGGTGGATGAGCGTCGTGGCGACGGCATCGAGGATCTCGTTCGACTCAGGCAGGATCTCCGCCGAGCCCGTCTTGAACTTGATCTTCTTCAGGATGACGATGTTCTTGTCGTCGATGATGACGTTGCCCTTGTCCGGGCAACCGTCCTCGTCCTGATAGCCGTTGTACGTCTCGGGCTCGTTCGGACACTTGTCGACGACGTCGGGGATCTGGTCCTTGTCGTTGTCCGGATCCGGGCAACCGTCCTTGTCCTCGAAGCCGTCCTTGTCCTCGGGGTCGTTCGGACAGAGGTCCTTCTTGTCCGGGATGCCGTCCTGGTCGTTGTCCGGATCGGGGCAGCCGTCCTTGTCCTGGAAGCCGTCCTTGTCCTCGGGATCGTCCGGGCACTTGTCGAGCTTGTCGGGGATGCCGTCGCCGTCGCGGTCGCCGTCGGAGCCCTCGGGACAGCCGTCCTCGTCCTGATCGCCGTCGCGGTCTTCAGGCTCGTTGGGGCAGCGGTCGTCCTTGTCGAGGATGCCGTCGTTGTCGTTGTCGGGCTCGGGACAGCCATCGGCGTCCTGGAACCCGTCGAAGTCCTCCGGCGAATCGGGACACTTGTCGACGTCGTCCTTGATGCCATCGCCGTCGCGGTCGCCGATCGAGGGCTCGAAGATGAAGCCCACGAAGGCGCGGAAGTCTGCCGCCTCGAAGCCCGACGTGTAACGCGGACCTGCGCCGAGCATCAGGTAGCTGTTGCGCTCGACGAAGATCTTGAGCCCGCCGACGACCTCGTTCGAGGGCTTCACCGCGCTCGCGGCATCGCCGTTCAGGAGGTACGTCGCGTAGGTGTCGGCGACGAGGTCGACAGGCTCGAGAATGCGATACGCGAGACCGGCGCCGTACGTGATGCGGTTGCCGTCCTTGAAGAGACCGTCCTTCAAGGTGATCGTCGTGTCGCTGGGCGCGTGGAGCCGCGCGCCGGCGTTGACGCCGACCTTGAACTGCCCGGTCGAGCCGAAGCGCTTCTCGCCGATGATCTGCGGCCAGACCCACACGCTCGGGTCGGCGCCGGCGTCGCGCGGCGCGTCGGAGACGGGGACGCCGACCTGCACCGAAGCCGCGAGGCCGAAGCCTCGCTCGACGCGAAGGATGCGGAGCTTTCCGTGGAGCGCGATGTAGCTGACCGTCTGGGAGTCGAACTCGTTGCCGAACCACTGCTGGCCGTTGGGGCTGGTGGCCGTCGGGCCCGTCTGCGTCGCGGCGGCCGGGGTCGCCTTGTCCACCTGAGCGCCGCCCGACATCAGGTTCACCGGCATCGTGAGGCCGAGAACGAGGATGTTGGCGATGCCGTAGTTGAACTGGAACGTTCCCTGGAACGAGTGGTTGATCAGCTGGCCGTCGCTCTGGCCGCGATCGGCGACCCGGAGGAGGGTCTTGCCGTAGTCGAGCACCAGCCCGAAGCTGATGTCGTTCTTGCCGAGGATGTCCGAGCCATTCGTGGCAAAGAACCCCTTGGAATCGAGGGCCGGACGGAAGAGATGGGTGTCGAAGCCCTTCCCGTTCCCCGTGGGTATGGCGCTCACCTTCGGCTGCGCTTGCGCGGCAGGCCCGGCAAGCAGCGCGAGGCCGAGTGCGGCAAACCCCGCTAGAAATGGGCTGAAACGACGTTTGTCGCGCATCGAAACGCTCACGGGGGCGACGGTAACACAACCGTAGATACCGCGCGAAAATCCCACCGCTGTGGGAGCGAGCCACGGCGTACACTACCCAGCGGATGCCGCCGCGTGTCCCCGTCGGGTTCTTCGGAACGGCCCTGTCCGCCGCGATTTTCGCCGCGATCGTGCTCTTCGTGTGGCCCGCCCGGGCGGACCTTCAGCTCGACGGTCGCTGGCAGCAGAGTCCCTTGCGTGAGGACTACACCGTCCAGCAGTGGCTCCCGAACGGCTGCGGGCCGACCCCTCAGACCGGGTCGACCGGCGGCGGCGAGATCGTCGCGATTCGACTCGAGGGCGACGAGCTCGCCTTCGTCGGCGGCGGCCGGGTCTACCGCTCGAACCAGTGTTACGACCAGATGCCCACGCTGACCCGGGAGACTCACTCCCGGGATGCGAACGGCAAGACCTGGCGCACGCGCTGCACGACGCCGCCGAACGACCCGCGGAAGGCGATCCTCAACACCCTCGTCGTCGCCCAGACCGACACGCACATCGACATGATCGAGACGGGTCGCTACGAGATCGTCCTCGAGACGGGCCGATGCGTCGCGGACGTCAAACGGACGCGGACCTACAACCTCGTCGCCGCGGACAAGCCCGCCGTGTCGGCCGCTCCCGCGCCTGCTCCGGCTCCAGAGCCGACGCCCAAGCCCGAGCCGAAGCCGGCGGTCTGCGAGTCCCCCGGTGAACCGACCCGGCTGGAGGTCCGGCCGTCGAAGAAGCTCCTCCGCACGGGCGAGACCTTCCCGTTCCGTGGGCTCGTGCTCGACGACAAGGGCTGCGCGACCCGCACGCCGATGACCTGGAAAATACAGGCCGGAACGCCATCCGGAGTGACCGTCGATTCGAAGGGCCTCGTCACGATCGGCAGCGGCGCTCCCGAAGGAACAGTCGAGCTCGTGGTCGCCGCCGCGGGCAAGGAGACGCGCGTGAGCGTCGAGGTGACCTCACCCGCGCACTACGATGATCTCCTCGCGAGCTCAGGCCTCAACGCATCGGGCGAGACCGACGCCGCCGCCGTCGTGACCATCGCGTCGAGCTCGCTCGGCGCAGGCGCGGGCACGGTCGAGGATCGCTCGAAGTCGCGTCGCTGGGTCTTCGTGGGGATCATCGGAGGCGTCCTGGTCGTGCTCGGCGTGCTCGCGCTGGTGCTCCGTGGGCGCTCGCGGCGCGCCGCAGCGATCGTCCGCGCTGCGACGGAACGCCACGAGACCGAGGTGGCCGAGGTGCTCGAGCGCCGGCGCATCCGCGAGGAACAGCACGCGCTCCAGAAGCGAGCTCATGAGGAGAGCGTCGCCGCGGCCGCGGCCGCCCGCGCGAAGCCGAGGGTCCAGCCTGCCTCTCCAGCGCCTCAGGTCGGGGCGGGTGGATCGCCTATCGCTGCGCCAGGGGCGGCCGCTCTGCCCACGAAGCGCGGCAAGATCTGCCCGACGTGCGGCGATCGGTTCGACGGGGCAGCCGACTTCTGCGGGAAGGACGGGACCCAGCTGGTCCTGCTGAACTGAGGGTCGCGCCCGAGGCGCGTGACGTTTGAGGACTTATCGAAGCCAGGATACGGTCGGGGTTGGGGGCCGGTTTCGTTGCGGGTTGCTCGCACAAGTCGTGCGGACGTGTTCCCGTATGTGTGCACGAGTCGCTCAGAATCCATCGTCCGATGGCGAAAGTTCCAACGTCGCTCCCCTTCGGAGCGTCGAAATCCCAGGGCCAGCTTGATCGGTTCGATCGGCCCCCGCTATACTCCCAACGCAGTACGAACTCGCCGATTTTCGCGAGCGATCGCGCCCCTCTACATCGAGCGCGAAGGATGAATCCGCGATGAAGATCCAGTGCCAATCTTGCCAGGCCAAGTACACGATCGCGGACGAAAAGGTCCTCGGTAAGGTCGTCAAGATCCGCTGCAAGAAGTGCAGCGCAACGATCGTCATCAACGGGAACGAGACTCGTCCCGCGGAAGACAACGCCGACACGCATGTCTTCGACTATGCGGGTCAGGCGAACGACCCTTGGACGGTGAACGTCGCGGACGGCGATCAGCGCACCATGACGGGCCAGGAGATCGTCACCGAGTACCGGACGGGCGTCGTGAACGACGAGACGTACTGCTGGAAGGACGGGATGGCCGACTGGCTGCCGCTCCGCGAGATCGAGCAGCTCTACGGCGCGGTGAAGCTCGCGCCGCGTGGCCCGGCTCACTCGCTCGTCGAGGAGGACCTCTCGGTTCCCCCGCAATCGATCCCGCCGCAGTCGTCGAACGCGGCCGCGCTCTTCTCGGCCGCAGACGCAGCACCGATCGACTCCCCGTTCGCGGGTGGGGGCTCGAACGGCAACGGCCATCACGAGCCCGCAGCAGCAGCGCCGGTCGCGGCGGCTTCGGCCGCGCGCCGCGGTGGTGGTCGCGGTCAGGGCGCCGATCTCTTCGGCAACGTGGCGAGCGCCGGCGGCGAAGAAGACGTGATGACGAGCGCCGCGAGTGGCGGCGCCATGCATGGCGGTGGTGGCGGCGCGGGTCTCGAGGAGCAGAAGCTCACGGGTCAGCGCAACGAGAGCAGCGTGCTCTTCTCGCTCTCCGCGCTCACCGAAGGCGGCAAGTCCGACGCCTCGGCCGCACCGAACCGCACGACGGCGACGAGCGACGGCTCGGGCCTCATCGACATCCGCGCGCTGAGCCAGAACATGGGCTCGGACGACAAGCGGGACACGAATGCGCGCGTCGACGACATCATGAACCTCAGCGGCGGCGGCGCCTTTGGTGCGGCCCTCGCGGCTCCGATCCTCGCACCGCCCCCGCTCGAGATGTCGAATGACGCCTACGCTCAAGGCGGCGGCGACTCCGGCAGGTCGAACAAGATGCTCATGATCGCCATCATCGCGGGCGCCGCCATGATCGCGATTGGTATCGTCGTGGCGGTGGTGCTCACGCGGCCGAACGTGCCGCCCGTCGCTGCGCTCGACCCGGCCGGGGCGGGAAGCGGGATGGCCATGGCCCCGAGCGCCGGAGCCGGCGCGGTCGCGGCCAACGACCCCGCCGCTGCAGGCACCGTCACTGCGCCTGCCGGCGACAACACGCCTCCGCCTCCAGGCACCGGCAACGCCAACGCCAAGGCGTCGGCCGTCACGGGCGCCGCGAAGCCAGCGGCCGCGACGGGCGGCGGTGCTGCGGCCAAGCCTGCTGCGGTCGCGGCAGCCGATCCGGTCGCCGCGCCTGCCCCCGCCAAGCCGACGGACTTCGGCTCGGCGCTCGCGGCTGCGGCCGGCAAGCCTGCGGCGGAAGCTCCGAAGGACAACGGCGGTGGCGGCTCCACGGCTCCGTTCGACCGCGGCGCGGCGCAGGGCGCACTCGGTGGCGTCAACGTCCAGTCCTGCAAGAAGCCCGACGGTCCGACCGGCTCGGGTCACGTGAAGATCACCTTCGCGCCGAACGGCTCGGTCTCGTCCGCGGTCGTCGACAGCGGTCCGTTCCCGGGCACGCCCGTCGGCGGCTGCATCGCCGGCAAGTTCCGCGGCGCGCACGTCCCCCCGTTCGGCGGCGGTCCGGTCAGCGTCGGCAAGAGCTTCACGATCAACTGAGGGTGAGCCACGCCGCGTAGAAGCGCGGCGTCCTCACACGAACGGGTGTCCGCGCTCTTCATCGGCCTGGCCGTGGGCGCGGGCTTCCTCTTCGGGCTCCGCGTGGGCCTCGCGCTCGGGCGGAAGAACGCGCTGAAACAGCTCGCCCGCAAGGCCGAGAAGGACCGCATCGCGCTGAAGCGCTAGGCGACCTTCGGGAGCGTATCGTGGGCGTTGCACACGACAGAGCGCTTTCCGCGCTTCTCTTTCAATCCTGGCAAGGCCCGCGCTAGCGTCGTGGTCATGCGGCGCGCCCTCGGAACGATGCTCGTGCTGGCGCTCGCCTCCAGCGCATGCGCGTCCGCGCGCGCGGTCGTCTCGCCCTCGTTGCCCTCCCCTCCTCCCGACCTCGCTTCGCCTCCGGCCGCCGCGCCGACCTCCGAAGCCGGCCCGATCCTCCCGCCGACGCCCGCGTGGTCGCCGATCACACAATCGCCATGGGTCGCCGACGCCGATCGCGATCCGCGCGAGGCTTCACTCAGCTCGGCGTGCGGGACCGACGACGGCGCGCTCACGCGTGTCGCTCACGAGCTCGTCGAGCTTCGCGCGCGTGGCCTCGGCGCCCCGGACTCGGAGGCGATCGTCGCGAAGCTTCGTGCCGCGGGAGAGCCTTACGTGCGACCGAGAGTCATCGTCGCCACGGGCCAGGCTCCGATCGACGACGCGAAGCTGCGAAGCGAGCTCGGTCGACGCACGCGAGCAGGAACCCCGGTGCGCTGCGGCGTTGCGATCGCCAGGACGCCCCATGGCGGCGAGGTGATCGTCGCGCTGCGCGTCGATGCGCTCGCCGATCTCGCGCCGCTACCCACGCGCGCACGGACCGGCGAGTGGCTGTCGTTCGAGGCGCGTCTGCACGTCGGCGCGCGCTCCGCCAAGCTCGTCGTCCTCGGACCCCACGGCGCACCGCGCTCGGTGCCGACGTCACTCGACGCCGCGACGGGCGTAGCGCGTGCCCGCTTCGCGCTCGACACCCCCGGCCCGTTCACCGTTCAGCTCGTCGCCGATGTGGCCGAGGGGCCGCGACCGCTCCTCGAGGCAAAGATCTTCGCGGACGTCGTCCCCACGCCTCCCGGCGAAGACCCGCCCGCTCCTGGAGAAGACGTCGCGTCCGCGAGCACGGACCCCGTCGGCGACGCGCCTGCGCTGGCACGAATGGTCGCCGCCCTGCGCGCGTTCGAGGGCTCACCGGCGCTCGCGCACGACGACAAGCTCGACGCGCTCGCCAAGGCGCACGCTGAGCGTATGCGCGACGGTCACTCGGTGGCGCACGACCTCGGCGACGGCGACTTCCGTGACCGCTTCGAAGCGGAAGGCACGCTCGACGCTCACGCGGTCGGCGAGAACGTCGCGCATGCACCGACCCTGGCGCTGGCCCACCGCGCTCTCCATGCGAGCCCGTCGCACCGCATGAACCTTCTGCGTGCAGATTACACGTACATGGGCGTCGGCGTGTCACGCGCCCCGGACGGCAGCGTCTACGTCTGTGAGACGTTCGCTGCGACCTCGCGCGCGAACCCGAACCGCGCGTCGCGCTGACCCTCTCGCGGGGCAGCGCGTTCGGGAGAGCTACTTCTTCGGAGCGGCGTTCGTGTCGGCCTCGTCGAGGATCTTGAACTCGACGCGGCGGTTGGCGGCGCGGCCCGCATCGGTCTCGTTGGGCTCGATCGGCTTCTCGAGACCATAGCCGTGCGATTCGAGACGCGTGTTCTCGACACCGTGCTGGGCCAGCCAGGCGGCGACCGAAGCCGCACGATCGGCAGAGAGCTTCTTGTTGAGATCGGCGGGGCCACGGTTGTCCGTGTGTCCCTCGATGCTCATCTTCTTGATGCCCTTGTTCGACTTCAGGAGGTTCGTGATCTCCTGAAGCATCGGGAAGCTCTCCGCGAGGATGACCGCGGAGCCCGTCGCGAAGTGCACCTGCTGCAGGATGCGGACGACGTTGCCCTCGACCTTGATGAAGGTCGGACAGCCGTTCTTCTTCGGGTCGGTGTTCTTCTGTCCGGGCTCCTTCGGGCACGCGTCCTGCGCGTCCGGGATACCGTCGGAGTCGGCGTCGTCTTCGGGACAGCCGTCGCCGTCGTCGACGCCGTCCTTGTCCTCGGGGACGTCGGGGCACTTGTCGAACTGATCGGGGATCCCGTCGCCGTCGCGATCCGGAGGCATCGGGCAGCCGTCGCTCGGGTCGTTGCCGAGGTGATCTTCGGCGTCGTCCGGACACGCGTCGATGTCGTCCGGGATACCGTCGTGATCGCGATCGGACGAGTGCTCCGAGCGTCGACGGGCGCGCAGCTCGGCCTTGCGCTCCGGCGACGGCGCGTCGGAATCGAGGATCGGGATGTACGTACCGATCAGCGCGATCATGCGGAAGTCCGGGGCGCCGTACGCGTTGACGAAGAGCCGCGAGCCGCCGCCTGCGCCCACCCACCAGTGGTCGGACGGACCGAACTTCATTCGGCCTTCGACCTGCCACTCGACCGGGGTGTTCTGCTTCTTGAAGAACGTGTCGCCGATGATGTTGTCGCCCTCGATGCCGGTCGAGCCGAAGAACGTGCCGCCGAGGCGGAACTTGCCGTCCTTGATCGGGATGAAACCGCCGAGCGCCCAGCGCCACTCGTTGCCGATGCCGAGGCCCGAGCCGCCGTTCGGATCGTTGATCGCGTGACGCGGCCGGAAGTGGAGCCCGAGGTTCGCCGCGAGGGTGATGAACTTCACCGTGTGCTCGCCGGTGACCATCACCATCGCGCCGGTCGAGCTGTCGCCGCCGAAGTTCGTCGGCGTACCGGTCGGGGAGAAGACGCTCAGCTGCGCGCCGAACGCGGACTTGCGATCGTCGGACCGGAAGAGCGTGCCGCGGAAGTCGAGGCGGAGGTCGCCGGCGCTCGGGCCGCCTGGCGTGATGAGCGTCGTCTTGCTACCGCCAGGTCCCTGGACGTCGCCCGGACCGTAGTTCGGGTTGCCGCCGGTCTGGATCGGGCTCCACGGGAACGTCACGCCGAAGGTCGCGCGGTCGAGCACCTGGAAGCCGGCGCTGCCATAGATCGTGAACTGATCCTGGATGACCGCCGTGCGGTTCGTGCGGCCGAGCACCTGGTTGTCCTGGGTGATGTTCCTCACCTTCAGTGGACGCAGCGAATAGCCGAGCGCGAGCTGCCCGTAGAAGATGCTCCGCGGCTGCGTGGTCGGCCGGAACAGCGCGATGCCGTCGTCCGGCGCACCGGGCACCTCGAGGCGATCGAGGTGGAACGTTTTGACCTGGGCCTCCGCGCGCTCGCTCGCGCTGAGCGCTGCGGCTGCGACGGCAGCGCCGGCGAGCACGTGCATGCGGCGCGTGCGACCAAGGGCCCGACCCTTCTTCCGAGAAGCTGCTCTCATTCCCAATATTTTCGAGGCACTAGCGACGGCGAGTGGCCTAAAGACGAAGGAGTACTGCGGTCTCTTGCGGGGGGCCCGCGAGCACGAGCAGCCTAACCCTTTATGGTAGAGTCTACTCAAGGAAAAGACGCCTTGAACGCCGGACGACGCCGACCTCCGAGGCGGCGCGCTTGACACCGGGGTAGGACGGTGCTTTTTTCCGCGGCCCTCTTCCGCGGGATCCCACCGCCGACTCACGAGAAACGCGAAACCGTCATGGCAAAGCCGAAGCGAACTTTTCAGCCCCACAACACGCGCCGCCTCCGTACCCACGGTTTCCGCGCTCGTATGGCGACCAAGGGCGGCGCCAAGGTCCTCGCGAACCGCCGCCGTAAGGGCCGCGCGCGCCTGACCGTCTCGATCTACGCGAAGTAGATCGTTCGCGTCGTTCGGGCCAGATCGCCATCTCTATTTTGGTCTCGTCCTCGCGCCTGGGCTCCCCGCGCGTTCCGAGCTTCTCGTTCGGCGAGGAGCGTCGAATCCGCCGTCGGTCGGATTTTCTGCGCGTGCAGGCCATTGGCCAGCGCGCGTCCACGACGCATTTCGTCTTGCTCGTCGCGGCTCGTGAGCCCGACCGCGCGGCGTGCGCGCGCGTTGGGTTCGTGGTCACGAAGAAGGTCGGCAACGCCGTCCAGCGCAACCGGATCAAGCGCGTCTGCCGGGAGTGCTTCCGTATGTGGCCCGAGCTGGTGCCCGACGGGATCGACCTCGTCGTGATCGCTCGTGGTGGTGCCGACGAGCTCGGCCTCGCCGAGGTGCGGTCCGAATGGGAGCGAGCCCGGCCGGCCCTGCTGAAGCGCTGCGCCGCCGTGCTCGCGTCGATGGCGTCTACGGGGGCGACCGCCGGGAATGTTTCGAGAGCCCCGAAATGAGCCCGATGGGCACGAATTCGTGGGGACGGGTGGTAGCGCATCGCGCCCTTCGGCCTCATGTTCGGGCGACCTCGATGCTCGCGCGCGCGCTCATCTTCGTCGTCCGGCTCTACCAGTGGCTCCTGCGCCCGTTCCTGGGAGGCAGCTGCCGCTTCGAGCCGTCGTGCTCCCGGTATGCCGTCGCGTGCCTCGAGACCCATGGCGCCGCCCGGGGCAGCTTGCTTTCGGTCAGACGCCTGTGTAAGTGCCACCCGTTTCACCCAGGCGGCGTCGACCTCCCCCCAACCGCGGGAAGCGCCTCCTAAAAGTCGCGCCTCGCACGCCTCACGGAATCCCGAAAGCACCGAATGGAACGAAGCAGTGTCCTGCGCGTAGGGGCGATCGCGATTGCGCTCCTGCTCGGCTACTATTTCCTTTGGCCGAAGTTGTCCGGCTCGGGCGACAAGGCCCAGGTGACGTACGCGCCGGAGATCCCGCAGGTGACTGCGCCCGGCTTCGTCCCCGATGCGCTCGACGCGCCCGTGAAGCCCGGCGAGGTCAATGTTCCGCCCGAGGGCGACCTTTGCACGATCAAGGGGGTGCGCTTCGAGGCGCAGCTCTCGTCGCGCGGCGCCGCGCTCACCCACTACTTCCTGACGGACGCGAACTACGCGCGCTCGGACGCTCACGACCTCTCGACGACGCCCGACCACGAGCGCTGGCGCAACCTGCGCACGACGTTCCGCGGCAAGGACGCCGAGAGCCAGGTGAAGTTCGATCGCTTCCTCTGGAAGCTAGAGGCGGACAAGGCGGAGAAATCCTGCAAGTTCACGTACGAGGACGAGGACGTCCGGATCGTGAAGGCGGTCGCCGCGCACCCGACGCGCGCGTTCGAGCTCACGGTCGACACGACGGTCACCAACCTCGCGAGCACGTCGAAGCGGCACCAGCTCACGATGGGAATGTTCGCGTTCCGCAAGAACAGCGAGATCAAGGGCAGCCTCGGCCGCGTCTCCCCGTTCCAGACCGAGCTCTCGTGCGCGAGCGGCAAGGACGTCGTTCGCAAGGGCAAGGACGACTTCAAGGCGGGGATGTTCACGGTGGCCGGCGTCGACCGCTACGCGGCGGTGAACAGCCACTACTTCTCGCAGGCGCTCGTTCCGCAGCCCTCTTCCGCGGAGCAAGGTGTCGTCTCCGACGCGCCGACGTGCGGCCTCCTCGCCGAGGGTTGGGCACTGCTCCCCGGCCAGGCCACCAACTCGGACGACGCCGCGGCGCTCTACCAGGCGAAGCTCACCTACCCGCCTCGCGAGCTCGCTCCGCAGACGACGGCGACGTACCGCGACATCGCGTTTTTCGGTCCGAAGGAGCGCGAGGTCCTCGCGCACACGGCGGGCGGCGCGCCGAAGCTCAACGAGCTCCTCAACCTCGGGTTCTTCGCGCCGGTCGCGAACGTCCTCGTCAAGATCCTCGATTTCATCCACGACCACATCACGTTCGGCAACTGGGGCCTCGCGATCATCGCGATGACGATCGCGCTGCGGTCGCTGCTGTTCCCGCTCACGTACAAGTCGATCAAGACGACGATCGCGATGCGACGCCTCAAGCCCGAGGTCGACGCGCTCAACGTCAAGTTCGCGGACGATGCGCAGGCGAAGAACCTCGCGATGATGGAGCTCTGGAAGAAGCACGGCGTGAACCCGTTCGGCGGGTGCTTGCCTCAGCTCGTCCAGATGCCCGTCTGGTTCGCGATGTACACGACGCTCCAGACAGCGGTCGAGATGTACCACGAGAAATTCTTGTGGTTCTCCGACATGGCCGCGCCGGACCGCTTCTACATTCTTCCGCTGCTGCTCGGCTTCTTCATGATCGTGCAGCAGCGCATCGTCCCGCAGCAGGGCATGGACCCGATGCAGGCGAAGATGATGATGTACATGTTGCCCGCCGTCTTCACGGTCATGATGCTCTTTCTCCCCGCCGCACTCGGGGTCTACATGCTCACGAACAGCCTGCTCGGAATCGGCCAGCAGCTCGCCGTCGAGCGAATCGCCCCGCGGGGCAACGATCCCAAGGGGATCATCGTCACGGAGAAGGGCAGTCCTGGTAATAAGAAGACCAAGGCAGCCGCCTCCTAGCCGACCTTCGGGAGGCTGTCTCGTGTGCGCCGCGCACGACCTGAGAGTTTTGAAAGGGAAATCACGTGTCTGACCAAGAACAAGGCGCTGCCGCCTCTGCCGACAACGGCGACCAAGACGATGACGGGCCCCTCGATCCGCAGACCGAGCGTGCGCTCAACTTCGTCGACATGCTCCTCGAGAAGATGGACATGGATGCCGAGGTCACGCTCGCGCCGGACGACGGCGAGGGCTCGGCCGACGAGATTCGTCTCGAGATCGAAGGTCCGGACGCGGGCCGGGTCATCGGCAAGCGCGGCATGGTCCTCGAGGCCATCCAGTACCTGACGACGCGCATCGCCCACAAGCCGGGCGAGCCGCGCAAGCACATCGCCGTCGACGCCGAGGGCTACCGTGCGCGTCACGAGGACCAGCTCGCCGAGATGGCGCGCAAGCTCGCGCGTCGCGTCGCCACCGAGGGCAAGGTCATCACCTTCGACCCGATGAGCGCGCGTGATCGCCGCGTCGTTCACATGGCGCTCAAGGAGATCACCGATGTGCGCACCGAGAGCCACGGCGAAGGCCCGGATCGTCGCGTGCAGATCATCCCGGTGAAGGGCGGCGCGGGTCCCGCGTCCGGTGCTTCGGGCGCCGCCTCCGGCGCCCGCGAGGACTGACGGCAGCCGCGAAGACTGAACGAACGCGCTACGCTCCTACGCGTGGCTACGTACAAGAACCTCGACGGCACCGTCCCCGACAAGGGGGTCGGCGCGCTGCTCAAGTGGCAGGTCACCGATCGCATCGCCGGAAAGCGGCGGCGCGATCGGACGCCTTTTGTGACCCCGCGTCGCGAGAACGACGGCACCGCGCTGACGAGCCACGACCCGCACCTCACGTGGGTCGGACACGCCACGTTCGTGCAGCGCCTCGGCGGTCAGCTCCTCGCGACCGATCCGATCTGGTCGACGCGAATCCACACCATCGTGCGTGAAGCCGCGCCCGGGGTGGCGTTCGAGGTCACGCCGAAGCTCGACGTGGTCACCGTCTCGCACGCGCACTACGACCACCTCGATCTTCCGTCGTTGAAGGCGATCGGAAAGGATGCACTCTACATCGTTCCGAAGGACAATGCCGACGTCCTCACCGGGGCAGGCCTTCCGAACGTCGTCGAGCTCGGGTGGTGGGAGTCGCATCGCATCGGTGACCTCACGGTCACGCTCGTGCCTGCGCAGCACTGGTCGATGCGTGTGCCCTGGGACAAGAACAAGCGGCTCTGGGGCGGGTTCGTCTACGAGTCACCCGAGGGCACGAGCTATCACGCGGGGGACACGGCCTTCAACGAGGGCGTCTTCAAGGCGATCGGGGAGCGCTTCCCGAAGATCGACTGGGCCATGTTGCCCGTCGGCGCCTATGACCCGACCTGGTTCATGAGCCAGCAGCACATGGGCCCCGAGGAGGCGGGGCGCGCCTGGGAGCTGCTCGGCGCGAAGACCATGGTCGCGATGCACTGGGGCACGTTCCGCCTGACGGACGAGCCGCTCGGCGAGCCGCCCGAGCGCCTCCGCAAGTGGTGGAGCGAGCGCGAGCACGCGAACGAGCGGCTGTGGATCATGGACCTCGGCGAGACCCGCTCGCTTCGCTAGCGCGATCAGCTCGTCTTGCCGCACGCCTTTGCGCGCTCGAGCAGAAGGGCGTGCTCGCGCTCGTTCTGCGTGAGCTCGGCCGCTCGCTCGAGCTCGGCGCGCGCCTCCTCGAAGCGTCCGAGCTTGGCGAGAAGATCTCCGCGCACGCTGGGGAGCAGGTGGTACCCGGCGAGCGCGGGGTCGTCAGCGATCGCGTCCACCAGCTCGAGACCGACCGCGGGACCGAACGCCATCGAGAGCGCGACGGCGCGGTTCAGCTCGACGACCGGACTTGGCGCGATCTGCGAGAGCGCGGCGTAGAGCGCGGCGATGCGACTCCAGTCGGTGTCCGCGGCGGCTCGCGCGCGCGCATGGCACGCGGCGATCTGCGCCTGAACGAGGTAGGGCGTGAGGCGTCCCGCGCGGGCTGTCTCCTCGGCGCGGAGGAGCGCGGCGAGGCCGCGTCGAATGCGCTCGTGGTCCCACGTGCTGCGATCCTGTTCGAGCAGGAGCACCGGCTCTCCGCTCGGCCCGACACGAGCTCGGAGGCGCGACGCCTGGATCTCCATGAGCGCGACGAGCGCGTGCGTATCCGGCTCGGCGGGTACCAGCTCGGCGAGCAGCCGGCCGAGGCGCAGCGCGTCCTCGCAGAGAGCGGGGCGCATCCATTCCTCGCCTGCCGTCGCCGAGTAGCCCTCGTTGAAGACGAGGTAGACGACCTCGAGCACCGCAGCGAGGCGCGGTCCAAGCTCGCCGGCGCTCGGCACCTCGAAGGGGATCTGCTTGTCGGCGAGGGTCTTCTTCGCGCGCACGATTCGCTGCGCGATCGTCGGCTCGGAGACCAGGAACGCGCGCGCGATCTCGCCAGTCGACAGACCGCCGAGCAACCGAAGCGTGAGCGCGACCTGCGCGTCTCGCGGGAGCACCGGATGACACGCGACGAAGACGAGGCGAAGGAGGTCATCGCCGACGTCGTCGTCGGCTGCTGCTTCGAAGTCTGGCGTCGTGCTCGAATCCGACTCCTGCGCGATCGCCTCGTGCTTCACGGCGACGCGGCGCAAGCGGCGCAGCTCGTCGATCGCTCGGTGCTTTGCGGTCGCCATGAGCCAAGCTCCCGGGTTGTCGGGCACACCGGACTCGGGCCATCGCTCGAGAGCGCTGACCAGAGCCTCTTGCGCGATCTCCTCGGCGAGGCTCACGTCACGGACGAGACGTACGAGCCTCGCGATGACCTTCCCTGCCTCGGCCCGCCAGATCGCTTCGACGGGGTGTATCTCGCGGGCCGCCACGGCCGAGGATCAGAGCACTGTTCGCCCTTCGGGCGAAGCGGTCACTTCGCGTAGGTCATCACCGTACGAACCTCGACACCGCCGAGCTGCGCGCCCGGGCACTTGGCGGCCCACTCGATGGCCTCCTCGCGCGACTTCACGTCGATGATGTAAAAGCCTCCGACGACCTCCTTCGCCTCGGTGAACGGCCCGTCCATGACGACGCGCTGGCCGTCCTTGAAGGAGACGCGCGCGCCGCTCGCGGTCGACTCGAGCCCCTCGCCGCCAAGCATGACGCCCGCGCTCTTCAGCTCGGCCGAGTACTTCATGTATGCCGCCAGCACCTCCTTGTGCTTCTCGACCGTCGCCTTCGCCTGGGCCTTCTCGTCGCTGCTGATCACGATCATGAATTGCATCGGCGTGCTCCTTCTTCAGGGCCCATCGTGGCCTCATCAGCACGACGAGTGAAGGGGCCCGAGATCGACACTGCGCAGGTCGATTTTCGCTTTTTGCCAAGCCCTGGGATTCGTTACCGAAGCTTCGCCTCCCGCCCATCCACGGGGCCGTCGAGCGGGGGGCGCTGCATCCTGCCGAGGGCAGAGAGGCGCGCCCACGGGGGCACGATGGCGCGTGCAGCCTCGAGATCATCGCTGCCGACGCTGACCACCGCCCTGGCGAGTGGCGCGAGGAGCTGCTCGGCGTCGGCGAGCGAGGCACACGCCGCGACGTGGACATGGCGGTACGGCGGCGGAAGGACCAGAGGCGCGCCCGGTGGGGCGATGCCTATCGCGTGCTGACTCCCGACGAGGACGCGACATGCGTACGTCATCGTCGCGACGTAGCGGCTCGAGGCGGCGCGCTCGTCCTTGGGGACGTCGCCTCGTGGGATGGTGGCACCAAGGCGATCGAGCTCGGCGTGCAGTGCGTCGCCGAGAGCCAACGCGCGCGCCTCGTCGCCAATCACCAGCGCGATGCGCGGGCTCAGGCACCCCCGCTGATCGAAGACGACGACGTCGTCGGCGAGCGCTCGCGCGGCGTGTGAGACATCCGCCGCGGCGCCGACCAGCGCGATGCCCATTCCGCTGCCGTGCCCCCGCACGCGAACGCCCTCGCGCGCCCTCGCGCGCACGTCGGCGATGGTCTCGTCGCGTCCGTAGACGTGGATCTCGCCGGCCTGCACTCCGGCGACGTCGAGCGCCTCGTCGATCCGAAGGTGGGTATCGCCCAGCGCGTTCGCTGCGCCGACGAGCGCACGTGCGAATGCCGGATCACGACGGGAAGGTCGCACGACGACGTCGTCCGACGCGGCGCGAGCGAGCGCGATCGCACGGAGCGCCCCGACGAAGACGTTCGCCGACAAGACGACGGCGACGCGTGACACGTCGCCCGCCCACGCGACGAGCCTGGAGAGCTCCTCATCCGTGGCCTCGAGCTCGACGTGGCTACCCAGCGCGAGCTCCACCCCCTCGGTCGAGAGGCCTGTCGACTCGACGATGGCTTGAACGAGGTCCGCGCGCTTCTCGAGGATCGTACGCGCCGCCAGGAGCAGCCGTCTCACGTCCGCGATCCGATGGGCAGCCGTGCGCACCATCGTTCGATTCTAGCCGCCGGCTCGGCCGAGGAGCTCGTCGATCGCGATGGAACAACCTCGCGCCGGCGCGCCCGGAGCGCGACCGAGGAGCTCGAAACCGCCTGTATTCTCGGGTCCGACGCGTCTCACCTGATCTTGCGTGAGCACGGCCACGGCGCTGTCGATGTTCATGAGGTCGATGACCTTCGCGATGCCGACCGAGCCGTGCGGGACGGCCAGCAGCGTGTCGGGGTCGACCGGAACGACGCGCGCCCACGGCGGCTCGGCGTAGACGCCTAGCGGCGATGCCTCGTCGAAGAGCGTCCGCTCGTAGAACTGGCTCGAGAGCTCGGTCATGCCGTACTCGCCGACGATCGCTCGCTCGCCCAGCGCGAACACGCGCGCGAGATCGGCGCGGAGCACGGCAGGCGGGACCTCTCGGCTCCTCCCCTTGTACCCCCCCGTCTGCATGACACGGCTGCCGTGCGGCAGGTCGAAGCTCGCCTTGCCGACGGCATCCACGAAGTGAACGAACGCGAAGGACGTGCCGAGGACGAGCATGGGCTCCGCGCGTGCGAGCGCGATCGCCACGCGCTCGTCGAACGCCGCGAGGTCGAGCACGCCGTCGCCGTCGACGAGGTACGTCGACTCTGCCGGCGCCGGCGCGCCGAACGCGCGGACGAACGCCTCGCACATGTGGACGAGCGAGGAGTCCGCGGCGTGCGAAGGCGGAGGCCCGAGGACGACGACCGGCGCGGGCTTGTCGAAGTCGCGCGCGAGCCAGCGACGCCCGAAGGCGATCGCCGCGGCGTCGTAGGTGGCGACGTCGCGCATCGCGTGCTCGCCTCGTGTGCCGATGGTCGTTCCGCTCGTGCGGAACGTGATGTGCGTCTCCTCGGGAGGAAAGGTCGCGACGCGTGTCACCTTGAAGGCGTCGGTCGGCACGGCCGGAACGTCGTCGGCGTTCGTCACCGTCGCAACGTCGATCCCGCGGGCGCGACAGAGCCGCGCGTAGCCCTCGATTCGAGCGGCCTGGTAGCGCGCGAGGTCGCAGGCGAGCGTGTCGAAGGGCTCGGGAGCGGGCGCCGAGGCCTCGAACGCCGCGACCATCGCGCGCGCGCGGGCGTGGAGTGTCGAGCTCTGTGCGTCCGAGCGAGTCACGCTCCTCGTCTAGTACCGAGATTCAGCGGGGGCCAGCGCCGTGGGCGTGCTCGGCGACCTCGTCGTCGAGGGACGAGGCGAGCTTCCGGTAGAACTCGACATGGTCGAAGCCGGTCAGCGGGTGGCGTCCGTGCTTCGGCTGGCCGACCTCATCGAGGTGGTCGGCGGGGATGCAGCCCATGAATTTGCCCCACTTGGCGCTCTCCACGGTCACCATGCCGTCGTTCGGACGCAGCTCGAGGCCGTGCGCGACGAAGAACGAGGCGGGCACGAGCGAGGGATCCATTCCGTCGCGGATGCCGAGGCGGGTCTGGAGCTTGCCCTCGCAGGCGTCATGGTCCTTGGGGTTGGGGATGCCGACGATCTCGCTCACTCCCGCCCAGGAGATGTACGCGACGCGCGCGTCGTCTTTGACTTCAGGGTTGAAGGTGTCGCGCGTCGTCTTTTCGCTGATCGACGAGAGCGCCGCCTTCACGTCGCTGTCGGCGGCGAGATCGCGGTCGGTGAACGTGCGGCCCCACATCGAGGCCATGGCGTCGACCGCACCTTCGACGTCGTCGGGAATGATCTTCAGGAGGACGTCGGCGATGTTCGAGCCGCGGTGGGGCGTCGATATCGTCGTGAGCGAAGCGACGCGGTCGCCGTAGCCGAGCTTCGAGATGAGGTAGCGCGAGTCGAGGCCCCCCATCGAGTGAGCGATGATGTGGACTCGGCTCGCGTCGCATCCCGGCTTGGCCCGGCACTCGCGCTGTGCGGCGTCGACGTGAAGGGCGAGCTCCGCGGCACGTGCAGGCACGCCTTTGTACGGAGACACCTGCGCCGCGTGGACGACGTGACCGTCCTCGCGAAGCTTGTCTGCGACTTTGTAGAAGCTCCACCGATTGGTAAGCGATCCATCGAAGCCATGAGCGAGGACGATCGCGTGCGTCGAGACGCGGGCGGTGAACGCGTCGGCCCCGGTGAGCGAGTCCTCTTCTCCGCTGCCGCCCGACGGCTCCGCGGCGCAGCCGACGGCAGCAACCAGAGACACGGCGGCGAGCAGCGCGAGCTTCTTCATCGG
>JANXVA010000360.1 GCA_025351875.1 Myxococcales bacterium
CCAGGGCCCCCGAACGAGGCCACTCTCGGGGCCAGAGGGGCCAGGGCCCCCGAACGAGGCCACTCTCGGGGCCAGAGGGGGCGGAGCCCCCCGAACGAGGCCACTCTCGGGGTCAGAGGGGGCGGAGCCCCCTCGACTAGAGTCAGACGGTCAGACGGTCAGACGGTCAGACGGTCACAGCCTTCGGAAGACGCCGACCACGACTCCGAGGAGCATCGTCGGCTTGAAGTCGACGGCGCGGACGAGGATCGGCGCCATCGCCTTGTTCGCCGGCTGGAAGCGGACGTAGTCCTTCTCCGGGAAGTAGTACTTCACCGTCGCCTCGTCACCGATGAGGGCGACGACGATCTCGCCGCGGCTCGCGGTGAGCTGCTTGCGAACGAAGATGTAGTCGCCGTTGAGGATGCCGGCGTCGATCATCGAGTCACCGTGGACGCGAAGCCCGAAGACCTCGCGGCCGCCCTTGAGCAGCCCGCGGTCGACGCGAACGGTGTCGATGACGTGCTCCTCGGCGAAGAGCGGGAGACCCGCTGCGACCCGCCCGAGGACCTGGATCTCGACGATGTCGTCGTCGATCGCGCCGCCGGTGTCGTTGCTCGCCTTGCCGTCGGCGCCCGCGCTGCTCAGGTGCTGAGCCACGTCGTGGGTCGTCGTCGGGCGGAGCGCGCGGGACTTCATGTCCTCACGGGTCAGGTAGCCCTTCCGCTCGAGCGCGCGGAGGTGATCGTTCACCCCGTTGGTCGAACGAATGCCCATTCGCGCACCGATCTCACGCAACGTCGGCGGGTAGCCGCGGTCGGAGATGGACTGCCGGATGAAGTCCAAGACCATCTGCTGGCGCTCTGTAAGACCTTGCACGGCGTTCAGCCTACTGAACACGCGTACCCGAGTCAAGCAATGGGCAAAGGATCGCGGAAAAGGTGGGGAAAACTAGGGGGAATCCGGTGGGCACGCACGCCCGCGCGACGTGACGTCCGAGCTCACTTCGCCTTCGCCCAGGCCTCGAGGAACTTCGGCTCGAAGGGGTCGCCGTGGCACTGCTCGCACGAGTGCTCCTTCTTGTCGGTGCGCTTGAGCTTCTTCACGTAGTTCGCGTCCATCGCGGCGGAGAGCGCCTTCTTGTCGTGGCTGTCGAGGAACTCCATTTTGCCGCCGTGGCAGGAGTCGCAGTAGAGGGGCGAGCCATCATCCATCTGCATGCCGACGACGAACTCGGACCACATCTTCGCGGCGACCTTCTTCTTCGGCGTCGACGCCTTGAAGTCATTCGTGTCGTGACACGCTGCGCATTTGACCCCGAGTGAACGCGCGAACGTGGGCATCAGCTTCCTGATCGTGTCAGGTGACAGCTTGTTCAGCGGCGGCGGCTTCAGGGGATCGATCCCGAGCTTCTTCAGATCCTCCGCCATCGCGCTCGTCGTGATCGGGTGCATCGGCCCCGTGGGCGCGGTGGGGGTCGCCGCAGCGGACGCCGAACCCGGCGGCGCGGTCGGTCCTACTGGCGGGCCAGAGCTCGGGCTCGCACTCGCCGAAGCGGTGCCCGGCACCTGCGGCCCGGGGGCCCCTCCCCCTCCCCCGCACGCCGCGATGGCAAGCGCGAGGACGAGACTGGAACCGAGCAGGGCGTGAGCGCCCCTTCCGATGATTGCATGCGAACGCATGCGTGAGGTTCTAGCGTCAGAAGCGGCCGGTCGTCGACAGGAACGTGAGCTTATCGTTCGTCTCGCGCAGGCGAGCGGCAAGCATCCGCACGCAGGCCCAGAGGACCTCGTACGCGAGATCCTTGTGCAAAAAGAGGAGGTCGTCGAACGCGTCCTTCGTGATGACGAGCAGCTTGCACTTCTCGTGGGCGAGCGCGCCGGCGGAACGCGTCGACTCGTCGAGCAATGACATCTCGCCGAAGACCTCGCCGGCGCCGAGCACCGCGAGCGCCTCCTCGCCCATGCCGCCGACCTCGCGGAAGATGCGGACCTTCCCCTCGACCACGATGTAGAGCTTGTCGCCCGGATCGCCGTACGCGAAGATCTTCGTGCCGTAGGCGTACGACTCTTCGGTCGTCACGTGCGCGATCATCGCGAGCGCCTCGACCGTCAGGCCGTCGAAGAACGGGACCTTCGCGAGCTGCTCCTCGCGCTGCGCCTCGCTCTTCTGGCTCGCCTCCGCATCGGGCGCGGGCGCGTCGCTCGCCCTCACGGGCTTCTCCGGGTCGATCGGATCGAGGCTCGCCGCCGGCTCGGAGGACACGCCGCCAGAGTACGTCTCGCCGCGCGAGACGTCCAGGCGGACTCGGCCCTGGCTTTGGCTTCCTTTGTGGTGCGACGCGATCTAATGCGCGTCGTTCGCGGCGAGCCAGCGCTCGGCCTCGAGGGCTGCCATGCAGCCGCTCCCCGCCGCGGTGACGGCCTGGCGGTAGACGAAGTCCTGCACGTCACCCGAGGCGAAGACGCCCGGCACGTTGGTCGACGTCGTTCCCGGCTTCGTCTTCAGGTAGCCGTTGTCGTGGAGCTCGAGGAACTCCTTGAACAGATCCGAGTTCGGCGTGTGGCCGATCGCGACGAAGTAGCCCGTGACGTCCAGGATGCCCGTCTCGTTGGTCTTGTTGTTGCGGATCTTCACGCCCGTGACCTCGCCCTTCGACACGTCGAGGATCTCGTCGACCTCGGTGTTGTAGAGGAGCTTGATCTTCGGGTTCTTGCGGACGCGCTCCTGCATCGTGATGCTGGCGCGGAACGCGTCGCGACGGTGAATGAGCGTGACGGTCCGGCAGAGGCCGGAGAGGTACATCGACTCCTCCATCGCCGTGTCGCCGCCGCCGACGACCGCGACGTCCTGGTTGCGGAAGAACGCGCCGTCACAGACGGCGCATGCGCTGACGCCCTTGCCCTGAAGCGCCGTTTCGCTCGGGAGACCGAGCCACTTCGCCTGGGCACCGGTGGCGATGATGATCGTGTGGGCGGTGTATTCGATGTTGTCGTCGCCGGCCCAGACGGTGAAGGGGCGTTTCGAGAAGTCGACCTTGTTCACGTCCTCGGTGCGGATCTCGACGCCCTGGTGGATGCCCTGCGCGCGGAAGGCGCCCATGAGGTCCGGGCCGGTGATCTTCGAGGGGAAGCCGGGGTAGTTCTCGACGTCGTTCGTGATCATCAGCTGGCCGCCCGGGATGCCGCCGCGCGCGAGGCCCTCGAACATCAGGGGCTTCAGGTTGGCGCGCGCGGCATAGATGCCGGCTGTGTGGCCCGCAGGCCCGGATCCGATGATGATGACCTTCCGCGTATCGCTCATGGGCCAGAGGTTATCGCCCACCACGCCCGCGGAACAAGCGCCGATGCGTCCGCTGCTCAGGTCGTGTGACTCACACGACACGACCTCCCCATGGTCGGTCAGAAGCGATAGGCGACGCCCGCGTTGATGACGTTGACGGAGTTGGTGATCGTGCCGAGGTTGACCGGCCACTTCGAGCGATAGCGCTGCGAGCCGTCCTCGCACGTCTGCGTACCCGCGACCGGATTGACCTTGTTGCACGACGTCCCCGCGAGCGCGGGGCTCCCCGACGCGTTCGGATCGGTACGGCTCTGTTCTGCGAAGAAGATGTGCCCGTAGCCGAGCATGAGCTCGAGCGCGCTCGTCTTCTCGCCCTCGCCGAAGCGAATGCGGTACGTCGCGCCGAGCGCGAGACCGAACCGCGACGACGCGGCAAAATCGATGTTCTGGTACTGCGCCTCGAGCGCGCTCGTCTCGAAGAACGTGCCGGCGCGGAGCGCCAGCTTGTCCGGCACGATGTTGTAGTCGCCGCCGACGCGCACACCGACGACGTCCTTGAAGCCGCGCTTCTGGTCGGCGTTCGGGGGGATCTCACCGCCCGCGACGCCGGCGACGGGGAGCAGGCCCTTGCCGGACGCGTCACCGGGGAAGCGAATCTGGATGGTGTCGGCCGCGGAGTTGTTCGCCCAGGTGAGGTCGGCCTCGATATCGAACACGTCGGTCGCGAGCGGGTCGCGGACATGGCTCGAGGCGGGAGCCGCGGGGTTCGCGGAGACGGCGGGCGGCGCGGCCGCGAGGTCGGCGGAAGGCGGGCCCTCGCCGGCGGGCGCGACCGGCTCGGGCGGCGGCGGCGCGGCCTCGGGAACCGGCATCGAGCGCGGCTTGTGGAAGCGGAAGCCAAGCTTCGCTTCCATCGGGATGACGAACTTCACGTGGGCGTTATCGCCGCTCCCACAAGGCTTGTTCGCGATCGCGTTCGTCGTGCCGGTGCCACAGTCGTCGAAGGTCGTGTCGCCGTAGCGCACGTTCTTGCTGTCGCCGGCGGCATTCTGCTTCGTGTAGAAGCTCGCGGCCGTGCCGGCGTCGCCTGTGGCCTGGATGGAGTCGGACCACTTGTACCAGCCGGCGATGTCGATGTTCGGCGTGGCGCTCCAGATCGTACCGAGCGTGAAGCCCGGGATGAAGTAGTCCTTTACCTGGATCGTCGCGCGCGTGTCGTTGCCGGCGGGCGTCGTGCCGTCGGCGTTCAGCGACAGTGACGCGCTCGACAGGTTGAGGCGCGAGAAGCCCCACGAGAAGCTCGCGCCGATGCGGAGGTTGTCCGTCACCTCGTAGCCTATGCCGATGGTCGGGAAGAGGATGATGCCCTTCTGCTGGATGAGCAGGTAGCGCCCGGGCGCGGCCTGGAGCTGGCCGTTGCCGTCAGGAATGAAGTCCGGGAACGTCTTCTCGCCGCCGGAGGCCGGGCCAATCACGAGGAGGCCGAGGCCGAGGCGCTCGGTCAGCTTGATCGTCGCGCCGAGCTGCGGGTTGATCGTGGGCGAGATGTCGTTGCAGGCACGCGGGTAAACACCACCGGGGCCGGCGAGCGGATCGTTCGTGGTGTCACTCGTGGCCTTGATGCGCGTGAAGCAGGTGTGCTCGAAGATCGTGCTGTCCTGCAGCGTGACGCGCGAGGGCTGACCGGCGAGACCGGCAGGATTGAACACCGTCGCGAGCGGGTCTGACGCGCGCGCGACCCACGCGCCTCCCCGGGCCATCTGCTCGGAACCGTTGTCGGGGAACTCCGTCACACTCGTGGCGTGGGCGGCCGCTGGAAGCAGCACGCCGACAGCACCGATGCTCGCAAGGACGCGGACCTTCATGCGGCCCGCAACCTATCACTTAGTGGCTGAGCTCGTCGCCGTTCGCGGCGCCTCCGACCCGGATTCCACGCTTCTCGGTAGGCGGCCCGACCCGCGGCCCTCCCCGCGAGCGCATCGGCCAGGACACCCCCTTGTAGGCCCGGTAGTCGGTGAGCAGCGAGGTCACGAGGGTCCCGAGACCGAGGCCGACGTGGAGCATCGCGGCGAGAGGGTCCTTCTTCGCGTAGCCGAGGAGGAACGGTGCGGCGATCGCGACGACACCGGTCACGTAGTCGACCTCCTCGTGGGTCTCTATGGGGAGCGCCTTGACCGCACTGAATCGCTGGTCCGTCACGAGCGACGTGCCGCCGAGGCCGACGCCGAGCGCGATCCCCACCGCCCGCGCGCGGCCGGTTCGCGCCAGTGCGGCGCTGGCCAAAAAGCCTGCGCTATGCACGTAATCGAGCACCGAATGCACGTCCTGCGGGACGACACGCGCGAGCGGCAACATGCCGAGGACCGGCTTCGAGGGCACGCGCGCCT
>JANXVA010000248.1 GCA_025351875.1 Myxococcales bacterium
TCTTGTTCGGTGGGGTGAGCGCCGGCAACACGACGATCTTCGCCGACACGTGGCGATGGAACGGATCGAGTTGGACGAAAGCAAACCCCGCCGCTTCACCGTCAGCGCGTTACGCGCCCGGTATGACCTACGACGTCGCGCGCGGCGAGACGCTCCTCTTCGGAGGGATCGCAAACGCTCTCGCGTCGGATACATGGCGATGGAACGGCACGACGTGGACCGAGGCGAAGCCTCCCGCGTCTCCGACAGCCCGCTACGACTCCGCGCTGAGCTACGACGCTGCGCGCAAGACGGTCGTGAGCTTTGGCGGATACGGCAACGGAGCGACGCCCGACACGTGGGCATGGGACGGCCTCACATGGCGCATCGATGCTCCCACGATGCCTTCGGATCTCTATAGCACCGTCGCGGCCGCGTACGATCCCGTGCGTCGAGCCCATGTCGCGTTCGCTGGGTCGAAGACATACCTCTATGTCGTCTACGGCGGCGGCTGCGCGGCGAACACGGATTGCCGCGGCGGCGCGTGCGTCGACGGCGTGTGCTGCAGCACGTCCTCGTGCAATACGTGTGAGACGTGCGCGGGCCCGACGCTCGGCGAGTGTACGTCGGTCCTCAACACGGAGGACCCCGACACGTGCGCCGTCGCGCAGGGCAAGTCGTGCAGCGCGGGCGGAGTCTGCAAAGCGGGTCCGGGCAGCCCGGCGGCGAACGCGATCGACTGCGCCAGCGGCTTCCTGGTCGACGGTGTGTGCTGCGACAGCAAGTGCGACGGCAAGTGCATGGCGTGCCGCGCGGACCTGAAGGAGTCGGGCACGCGCTCGGGCGTCTGCGATTTCGCCCGCGCCGGCACCGACCTCCGCGAGAGCTGCGCCACCGAACCCGCGGCGACCTGCCAGCACGACGGCACGTGCGACGGACGCGGCGGATGCCGCTTGTACACGTCGGGCGTCGGGTGCGGCGCCGTCTCGTGCGTCGACAACCGCGCGGCAGGACGGATCTGCACGGGCCTCGGTCAATGCGCCGACAGCCCACAGGGCATTCCTTGCGGCGCGTATGCGTGCGTGATCGACGCGGGCTGCAAGTCGAGTTGCACGACGAACGAGGACTGCGGACCGGTGCACAAATGCGAGCTGCCAAAGACGCCTGCGAGCGGCGCGTCCGGCGTCTGCGTACCGACCGGCGCGAACACCTGCCTGAACGAACACCAGGTGAAGCGGTTCGACGGGTCGCTCGAGGAGTGTGGGTTCTCGAAGTGTCGTGACGGGGCGTGCATCGCGCGATGCGCGAGCCTTGCCGACTGCGTCTACCCGAACGACTGCGCGCCGGATGGGCGGTGTGTCGGCTTCAGCCCCGATCCCGCGGTCGATCTCGGAGCCTGCGCGTTCGGCGGGGCGGGTGGGACGCGCGGGAACGTCATGCTCTGCTCGGTCGGAGTGCTCGCGATGATCGCTCTGCTTCGATCGCGCAGAAGGTCGAGCACCTCGGTTCCGGCCCGCAGCGGTGAACCATCGCCGCGTGCGTGACAGCTGCAAATCGCGGCAAATAAGGGCGTGTTGGCGGTAGCCTGGTCGCATGACCATCGACCGCGGTCGCCGACAGCTCCAGCTCCGCTCGCTCGTGAAGGCAGACGCCGAGCTCGAGCTGTCACTCGCGAGCGTCGACATCCCCGTGCCCGCGCCGCACGAGGTGCTGATGCGCGTGGACGCGACGCCCATCAGCCCTTCGGATCTCGCGCTCCTCCTCGCGTTCGCGGACGCTGACGGCGCGAAATCCGCGGGCACCGCGGAGCGACCGATCCTCGTCGTGCCGATCACGGAGCGCGCCATGAAGAGCCTCGCGGGGCGCGTCGGCCAGTCGATGCCCGTCGGCAACGAAGGAGCGGGCGTGGTGGTGGAGGCGGGCAGCTCCGCGGCGGCGCAGGCGCTGCTCGGCAAGCTGGTCGCCGCTCCCGGTGGTGCAATGTACACGCAATACCGCTGCGTGGCGGCGGCGCAGTGCCTGGTGCTCCCCGAGGGAGCGACGGCGGCGGAAGGAGCATCGTCGTTCGTCAATCCGCTGACCGCGCTCGGGATGGTCGAGACGATGCGCCGCGAGGGACACTCCGCGCTGGTGCACACCGCGGCAGCGTCGAGCCTCGGGCAGATGTTGCTCCGCGTCTGTCAGAAGGACGGCATCGGTCTCGTCAACATCGTCCGCAAGGCAGAGCAAGCAAAGCTCCTCCGCGATCTCGGCGCGAAGCACGTGTGCGACACGAGCGCTCCGACTTTCACCACGGACCTCACCGAGGCGCTCGTCGCGACTGGCGCGACGCTGGCGTTCGACGCGATCGGCGGCGGCAAGCTCGCAGGTCAGATCCTGAGCTGCATGGAGGTCGCGATCAACCGGACCGCCAAGGAGTACAGCCGCTACGGGTCGGCCACGCACAAGCAGGTCTACATCTACGGCGGCCTCGACATGGCGCCGACCGAGCTCTCGCGCGGCTTCGGGCTCGCGTGGGGCGTCGGCGGTTGGCTGCTCACCCCGTTCTTGCAAAAGCTCGGCGCCGAGGGCGTCGCGAAGCTCGAGGCGCGCGTGGCCGAGGAGCTGCGGACGACGTTCGCGACGCACTACGCGAAGGAGGTCTCCCTCGTCGAGCTCCTCCAGGTCGACGTGCTGCGGGCGGTAGGAAAACCCACGACGGGCGGCAAGTACCTCATCACGCCGAACGCAGAAGCGCACGGCTGACGCCCAGGCGGGCCGTCAGCTTCGTCGAGACCGTCGAACATGTCAGAGCCTGCTCGCGACCCCGATGGGCCCCAGCCGCCGAGGACGCTCGTCGTCGTCCTCGCGCTGTTCGCGCTCTATGCGATCTGGGGCTCCACGTACCTCGCCATGCGTGTCGCGCTCGAGACGGTGCCGCCGTTCCTCATGTCAGGCCCGCGCTTTGTCGTCGCGGGCGTCGCGATGTACGCCTTTCTCCGGCTTCGCGGCGCGCCGCGGCCGACGCGCGCGCAGTGGGGCGCATCCGCGAAGATCGGCGTGCTCCTCCTGACGTGCGGCAACGGCGCCGTCGCCATCGCCGAGCAGTCGGTCTCGTCGGGGGTCGCCGCGGTGGTCGTCGCCTCGATGCCGATCTGGGCGGCACTGTTCGGGCGCCTCCTCGGGATGCCCGCGAAGGGCGGCGAGTGGCTCGGCCTCACGCTGGGCTTCTCTGGCGTCGTCCTCCTCAACCTCGGCGGCGGGCTCAGCCTCGACACGCGGGGCCTCGTGCTGGTCGTCGCGCCGATCGCATGGGCCGCAGGCTCGGTCTGGAGCAAGCGTCTGCCGCTCCCCAAGGGCCCGATGGGCACCGCCACGCAGATGATCGTGGGCGGCGTCACGATGATCATGCTCGCGCTCCTCACTGGAGAGCGCCTCGCGCACGTCCCGTCAGTCCGGTCGATCGCGGCGATGGTCTACCTCACAGTCTTCGGCTCGATCGTCGCATTCACCGCCTACAACTGGCTGCTGCGGAACGTGCGGCCCACGCTCGCGACCTCTTACGCGTACGTGAACCCGCTCGTGGCGGTGGTGCTCGGATGGCTGCTCGGCGGCGAGTCGATCGGAGTGCTCACGCTCGCGGCCGCCGCGGTGAGCATCGCGGGGGTGGTGTTGATCGCGCGTCGCGCCTGAGCCTTGCTGCTCGGTTCATCGAGCGCCGCGGACTTCCGGGTCTATCATCAGCGGCATGACAGTCGACAAGCGCACGCTCGCCACGGCGATCGATGCCCCTCCGGCCGGGCGCTCGTACTGGGTCGTGCCGGGCTGGTTTCTCGCGGGGGCTTACCCCAGCAACCCCGACGTGGGGCCGAAGCGGAGCGAACGGCTCGATGCGCTGTGGAAGGCCGGGATCCGGACGTTCGTGAACCTCGTGAGGGAGGAGGAGCGACCCTGGGGGAAGCCGTTCACGCGCTATTCGGAGGATCTCGACGCGATCGCGCCCGTCGACATGCGTGCATCATGCATTCGCTTCGAGGTGACCGACGGAGGCATTCCTCCGGTCTCCGGCATGCGGTCCATCCTGGACACGATCGATCTCTCCCTCGCGGCGGGTCGGCCGGTCTACCTCCACTGCTTCGGCGGGATGGGACGCACCGCGACCGCCGTCGGTTGCTGGCTCCTGCGCCACGGGCTCGCGTCGGAGAGTGACGTGCTCGACGTGATCACGCGACTCCGCCAGGCCGACGAGGATCGTCGCGAGTGGCCCGCCCCCGAGAACGAGGCGCAGCGTGAGTTCGTGAAGGCCTGGCCTCGGGGAACCTGACGGAGATCCTCGGCGCCGCCGCCTGTCGTGGAGGAACCCGCACGAACGCCGCCGCGGATGCCGCGCTCGCCGACGCGAGCAGAGGGCAAGCGGGGCCGGCGCGCCTCCCGCTCGTCCGCGTGTCTGACGTCGACTTGCCCGGGCGGCGCGACGCGCTCCGACTACCAGGACATCGATCGCACGGCGGCTCATCTCGTCGTCGCCCACATGAACGACGGCTCCGTGCTGAACGCAGATCTCCACGACGGCTCCGTGCGGAAGGAGCTCAAGGGGATACCGACCGCGCGCGGCGTGGTCGCCGCCGACGACGCGGGCATCCTCTTCGTGACGAGCAAGCCCAACCAGCTCGTGCTCATCGACAGCAGGTCGCTCACGGCCAGCCTTCTCGCTCGCGCGCCTCCGCGTACGGCGCGACGGCAACGTCTCGTACCGCGTGAAGAAGGCCACGCGCGGCCGGGTAACCCAGCGCGTGATGACGCCCATCGAGGCACTCGCCCGTCTTGCCGCCATCGTGCCCCCTCCGAGGTACCCGCTTCTACGTTTTCACGGCGTCGTCGCGCCGCGCCATCGCTGGCGTGGCTGCCTGAGCCTCCCGAATCCGCGTGTGCCCGACGCGATCGAAGCGGGCGATGGGCGCGCGGCCTCGAGCACGAGGCTCGATTGGCGTACCCTCTTGAAGCGCACCTTCGACGTCGACCTTCGCGTCTGCGTCCGCTGTGGCGGAAGGCTCACCGTGCGCGCCGTCGTCACCGCCCCGGCCGCCATCGCCAGGATGCTCGCC
>JANXVA010000385.1 GCA_025351875.1 Myxococcales bacterium
GCGGTCGCGACGGCGTCGTGCTGGGTTCATCAAGCGGCGCTCGACGCGCGCCGACCGACGTGGCGGCCCCTCCTGTCGACGCTCCCTCTCCTCTTGCCCAGCGCGTTGGCAGCCGCCCTCTGGTGGTCGACGGGAAGCCTCGCCCTCGGCGCGGGTCACGATGCCGAGGTCGTACGCATGTCGGTCGTCGACACGGTGAGCGCGCTGCCGATGTGGACGTTCGACATCTGGAAGTCTCACCTCGACGAGGTCGCAGCGGCCTTGTGGTGGAGCGCATTCTCGCTGATCGTGGTCGGCGGACTGAGCCGACCTCCCGAACCTGGCGGACGGTGGGTGCTGGCGGTCCTTCCGTTCGCCGTGAGCCTGATCGTCTACGTCGCGACGCCGCACCACGTCGGCGCAGCCGGTTACCTCAACGTGCGGCTCGCGCCGCTCGTGACGCTGCTCGCGCTCGCGACGCTCCGGCCTCGCGAAGATCTCTGGGGCACCGTCCCGCTCGGGATGGCAGCGCTCGCGACCATGGTCATGGCCTGGTCGTCGGCGGGCGAGATCCAGCGCGTCTCGGAGGAGAGGCTCGGTGACTTCGACGCGCTCCTCGCGAAGGCGAAGCCCGGCGGACGCCTCGCGATGCTCGACTTCCAGGTGGCCTCGCCGCGGACAC
Source organism: Myxococcales bacterium (assembly GCA_025351875.1). Lineage (GTDB taxonomy): Bacteria > Myxococcota_A > Polyangia > Polyangiales > Polyangiaceae > Labilithrix. Next base: position 662 of record JANXVA010000385.1, read on the forward strand.
ACGAGTGGCCGTACGTGTTCGCGGGATCCTTGTATCGCGCGCGCGGGGGCGCCGTTGCCGCGTACTCGTTCACGGATCTTCCGCACTGGCCCGTGCACTATGCACCTGGTCTCGGGCCGCCGCCGAGCATGCCGTTCTGGGTCTACCGCCCCTGCGCCTATCGCTATCGCATCGACGGCACGTACTACGACTACGTCCTCGTCCAGGGCGAGATGAATCCGTGGGATGACGAGCATCCGCGGGTCGGACCGACGTTCGCGCCGGTCGCGACCAGCGGCGCGTTCACGCTCTACGCGAAGGTCTCGCAAGAGGACGCAGCCCCGGACGCGCCGGAGCACGGGCCCTGTATGGACGGGGCGGTCGACGGATCGCCGAGCGCCGACGGGATCGACGCGCCGCCATGATGTGGCGCAGAGCGTGAGTCGGCGCGCGACAGCGTTGTCATGCTGGTGGGGCGATCGCAGGGCTCTTCGACTGTCGTTGTCGCGTCGTTGTCGCGCACGTAGCTGTTGGCGTGGAGCTTGCTAATCGCGCATTTGCGGCGATCGCGAAATCGATTGGGTTCGATGCGACATCCGACGAGGGGCTGCGTCCCCGGCCATGAGCATCCCACGGAGCATCACACCGCCATGAACATCACTTCCCTGATCGCGCGCGCTCGGATCCTCGCCCTCCTCCTGCCGGCCTTCGCGCTCTTCTCTACGGCGCAGGTCGCCTGCGGTGGGAAGATCCTCGATGACTTCAGCGGCACCGTCGACCAGGAGACGTACGGCAAGGCCTATGGCAACCCGTCCGGCGGCTACGGCTACGACGGGTACGGCTACCCCAGCGGCGGATACGACGGATACGGCGGCGGGTATGGAAGCTACGGCGCCGGGTACGGCGGGTACGGAAGCTACGGCGGCGGGTACGGCGGATACGGAAGCTACGGCGGCGGGTACGGCGGATACGGAAGCTACGGCGGCGGATACGGCGGGTACGGAAGCTACGGCGGCGGACACGGCGGATACGGCGGCAAGGGATACGGCGGCAAGGGCTACGGCCACGGTCACTGAGGCCCCTCGACACCCCGTCACGCGAACCCTAGCGGGGTAGCCTTTCGACGCTTATGCTGCGCTGCGGCATGAGCGCCCTCTCCCACCCCGCCGCGCAGAAATACGCGGCTCACGACAACGCGGCCTTCGTGAAGGTGCTCGGCGCCTTCGGCTCGGGGCGCGTCTGGGTGCGCGCCAAGGGGACCTCGCTCTGGGACGCCGACGGGCGCGAGTACCTCGATTTTCTCGCCGCCTCCGGCGCGGCGAGCCTCGGCCACAACTCACCGAAGGTGCTCGAGCGGCTCCGCGAGGTCCTCGCGGATGACGCCGCGGGCTTCGCGGAGGCGGGCGTCTCCGTCGCGGCCGCCGATCTCGCGGCTGCGCTCGCGAAGCTCGCAGCGCCCCTCACCCGCGTGATGCCCGCGACGACGCGCGGCGAGGCCGTCGACGGCGCGATCAAGCTCGCGCGCGCAGCGACGAAGCGAAAGGCGCTCGTTCACTGCAAGGGCGGCTTCCACGGCACGAGCCTCGGCGGCCTCTCCGTGAGCGGTCACGGGCGCCTGCGCGACCCGTTCGAGCCGCTCCTCGGCGAGTGCTTCGAGATCCCGTTCGACGACGTCACCGCGCTCGCGAAGATCCTCGAGGACAAGAAGCCCGCGGCGTTCGTGGTCGAGGCCATCCAGGTCGCCGCAGGCGTGGTCGTGCCGAGGCCCGGCTACCTGCGCAAGGCGCAGGAGCTCTGCACGAAGTTCGGAACGCTGCTCGTCCTCGACGAGGCGCAGACCGGCCTCGGTCGTACCGGCAAGATGTTCGCGTACGAGCACGAAGGTTTCGTGCCCGACGTGCTCGTCCTCGGTGAGGCGCTGGGCGCGGGCCTCGTTCCCGTCTCGGCCACCCTCACCACACCCGAGATCCACGACCGCGCGTACGGCAAGATGGATCGTTACGATCTGCAGGGCTCGCCCTCCGGCAACGCGCTCGGCTGGCGCGTCGCCATCGCCGTCCTCGAGACGCTCGAGCGTGACGCGCTCCCCGACGCCGCTCGCGAGCGAGGCGAGCAGCTCCTCGAGCGCCTGCGCGACGAGGTCGGCGGTCATCCGTTCGTGAAGGCGGTGCGCGGGCGCGGACTCCTGGTCGGTCTCGAGCTCGGCCCGACCCGCTCGAGCGGCATCCTCGGACGCCTGCTCCCCGGTCTCGTGGAGGGCCTCAGCCGCCGCATCTTCGGGCAGTGGCTCGCGGTTCGTCTTCTCGAGCAGGGCATCGTGTCCCAGCCGGCCTCGCAGCAGTGGAACGTCCTCGAGCTCCAGCCGCCGCTCACTGTGACGGAGGACGAGGTCGAACGCGTCGTCGGCGCAATCACCGACATATTTGCAGAATACAAGGACCTGAAGGCCCTCCTCGCCGACGCAGGACAGCGCTTCGGCTCCCAGCTCCTCGCGGGGTGGTCCTCATGAGCGACGAACCTGATCGGCCGCGCGTGATCACGGCTCCGCTCGGGGTCTCGCCGGCGCCTGCTCCCGAGCCGGCCGCTCCGGTGACGGCGAAGCTCGAGCCGCCGATACCGTCGCCGGAGCCGGCACAGCTCACGACGGCGAGGCTCGTGCCGGCGCCGGTGAACGCACCACGCCCTGCCACGCAGATGTCCGCGTCCGCGGTGCCATCCACGCTCGAGTCGCCTCAGGAGCCACAGCGCGACGCGCTCGCTGCGAAACTCACGGCGCCGACCGACGACGCCGCCGCGCTCGACGAGATCCACGGAGCGGCGCTGCTTCGAGGCGACGCGGTCCGCGCCGATGCCTCCGTCCCTCCAGAACTGGAGGCAACCGCGCCGGCGAGCCGGCACGGCGGCCCGGCGACGATGATGTCCCCCGCCGTGGCGGCGCCGCTTCCGGGCGCGTCCACACCGCCGCTCGCACCGGAGAACGCCGTCGTCGACGTGGGCGCCCCCGCGCACGCCTTCGTTCCGTATGGCAGCGGAGCGCAGCCCGGCTTCGGCGGCGGCGCGCAAGGGATGATGCACCACGGCGGTGGCGCGGGGCGCTCGACGAGCACGACGTTCCTCGTGCTCGTCATCGGCGGCATCGTCGCCGCGCTCGCGGTCCTTGCGATCGGCATCGCCGGGTTCTTTCTCTTCACGAGCCGCCGCGCCGCCGATCTCGATGACCCGCGCGGCTCGCGACGGCCGGGTGGCGCGGTCGCGCCAGGTTCGCCCGAGCCACCGCGTCTCCCGCCGCGCATGGGCGGCACGAGGGCGCGCGTCTCGGTGACGAGCTCGGGCCTACTCGACCCCAACGCGGCGCGCGCGGCGATCGAAGGAGCGATGCCGCACCTCGAGGTGTGCTTCGCCGCGACCGAGCTCGACCCACCGAATCATGAGTCGGCGAGCTACGAGGTCGACGTCGCCCCGAGCGGCGAGGTCCGCCGTGCAGAGCCCGCGGGCCCAGGAGCGCGCTCCGCGAAGCTCGACGCATGCATGGTGCAGAGCCTCCGCTCCGTCCGGATGCCGAGGTCGTCCAAGCCGAGCGCGGTGAGGCTCACGTTCTTCGCGCCGATCGAGCCGCGCTGACCGAGGAAACGCAGGCTTCGAGCGCGATGAACGAATGACGCTTCCGTTCATGATACGCTGAGCTGGCGATGACCACCGACGCTCGCCGGCGCGCGATTCTCGAATGTGCGGCGCGGCTCTTCCACCACTACGGCCACGCGAAGACCACGGTCGCGGACATCGCCCGCGAGGCCCACATGGGCGTCGGCACCTTCTACCTCGTGTTCCCGTCCAAGGAGGCGATCGTCGAGGAGCTCTCGTCGAGCGCGCACGGGCGCGTGCTTCAGGCGATGCGCGAGGTAGCCGAGGCGCGCTGCTACGACAGCTTCGGCGAGCGGCTGACCGGCGTGCTCGAGATGCGCGTCACGATGTTCCAGAAGCTCGCGCAGGAGGGCCAGCACGCCTGCGAGCTGGTGCACTGCAGCAGCGGACCCGTGAAGGAGGTCCACGCGAGGTTCCGCGAACATGAGGCGGCGCTCCTCGAGGAGATCCTGACGAACGCGCGAAGGGCTCTCGAGGTGCCGCCCCTCGACGTGAAGCGCGTCGTCGCGCTCGTGCAGCGCGCGTACGCGACTCTCTCTCCTCCATGGCTCTTCGAGCAAGCACCGGAGGAGTCGCTCCGCGTTGCGCACGAGATGTGTCGGTTGCTCCTGCTCGGCTTGATGACGCGCGGCGAGCCCGACGCGCGCGGCGAGAAGCGTCGCGGCAAGCCGGCACCTCGCGCGCGCTAGCTGGACCGCTACCGCAGCCGGATCGAGATCGGCCGTTGACGACGGCGTGAACGAACTTAGTTTTTGTTCATCGCTCACTACTCACGCCTGGAGACAGCCCACCGATGACGACTCTCCGCGACGGCGCTCCCGTCCCCACCAATCCCGCCTCCGTGCTGCCCCTGCGCACCGGCGTCCTCTTTCCCGGCACGACGCTGACGTTCGCGGTCGGCCGGCCGCGTTCTCTCGCGCTCGTTCGCAACCTCCATCCCGGTGACGTCATCGTAACCCTCACGCAGCGCGATCCGCGCGTGGCCGACCTCGCCGCCGAAGACCTCCACGGCTTCGGGACGTTCGCGCGCGTCAAGGCCGTGAGCCGTCGCACCGAGCACGAGTACGAGCTCTCGCTCGAGGGTCTCGGCCGCGCGCGCCTCGACAAGCTCGACGGCAGCGGTCCCTTCTACACGGCCGAGGTCACTCACCTCGCCGAGCTCGGCGCGGACGCGGTCGAGGCCAAGGAGCTCGCGCGCGCTCTCGCCGCCGAGGTCCGAGACCTCGTCCGTGACGCCGGCGGCGCGCTCGCCGCGCTCGATCTGGACGAGGAGCACCCGAGTGTCTTCGCCGATCGAATCGGCGCGTTCATCGATCTCCCCACCGACAACGAGATCGAGCTCCTCGGCGAGCCCGACGTCGTCGTCCGCATCCGTCTCCTCGTGAAGCGGATCAGCGAGGCGCGCGCGCAGGCCGAGGTTCGCTCGAAGATCGAGACCGAGGTGAAGAAGGAGCTGGGCAAGAACCAGCGCGAGCACGTCCTTCGCGAGCAGCTCCGCGCGATCAAGAAGGAGCTCGCTGGCGATGACGACGGCGCCGACGAGCTCTCCGGGCTCCGAACCCGTCTCGACGACGCGAAGCTCCCGGAGGACGTCCAGAAGGTCGTCGATCGCGAGCTGCGCCGGCTCGAGAGCATGAACGGCCAGGGCGCGGAGACGCACGTCATCCGCAATTACCTCGAGCTCATCGCGGATCTCCCGTGGAACAAGCGTGCCGAGTCGACCATCGACCTCGACAAGATCGCCGCCCAGCTCGAGGGCGACCACTCAGGTCTCGCGGACATCAAGAAGCGCATCCTCGAGCACGTCGCCGTCCTCAAGCTCTCGGGCAACACCCGCGGTACGCTCCTTTGCTTCGTCGGACCGCCCGGCGTCGGAAAGACGTCCCTCGGTCAGTCGATCGCCGACGCCACGGGCCGCCCCTTCATCCGCGTCTCCCTGGGCGGGGTGCGTGACGAGGCGGAGGTACGTGGCCATCGCCGGACCTATGTCGGAGCGCTCCCGGGACGCATCCTGAGCGCGCTTCGCAAGGCGAAGGTGAAGAACCCGGTCGTGCTCCTCGACGAGATCGACAAGCTCGGTACCGGCTGGGCCGGCAACCCCGAGTCGGCGCTCCTCGAGGTCCTCGACCCCGAACAGAACAAGACCTTCACCGACCACTACCTCGAGCTCCCGTTCGATCTCTCCGAGGTCATGTTCGTGTGCACCGCGAACACGCTCGACACGCTGTCGCACCCGCTCCGCGATCGCCTCGAGATCGTCGAGCTCACGGGCTACACGCAGGACGAGAAGGTCCACATCGCGAAGCAGCACCTCGTCACCAAGCGAACCGCCGAGCACGGCATCGCCGAGGGCAAGCTGACCATCTCCGACGAAGCCCTCTCTGCCATCGTTCGCGACTACACCCGTGAGGCCGGCGTCCGTCAGCTCGATCGCGAGATCAAGAAGCTGTGTCGTGCCGCCGCCCTCGAGGTCGCCCGCAAGGTGACCAAGACCGACGACGTGGTCCCCACCGTCGCCATCGAGGAGACGGACCTGGTCCGCCACCTCGGCAAACCGAAGTTCGAGCGGGAGATCGCGGAGCGCACGTCGATCGCCGGTGTCTCCACAGGCCTCGCGTGGACACCGTTCGGAGGCTCGATCCTCTTCATCGAGACCTCGCGCATGCCCGGCAAGGGGCGCGTCGAGATCACGGGACAGCTGGGTGACGTGATGAAGGAGTCTGCCCGCGCGGCGCTCACGTACGTGAGGAGCAACGCGGACCGACTTGGCATTCGTGCCGAGGTGGTCGAAGACCAGGACGTACACATCCACGTGCCGGCCGGCGCCGTTCCCAAGGACGGTCCGAGCGCAGGCGTGACGATCTTCACCGCGCTCGTCTCGTTGTTCACGGGTCGCAAGGTGCGCCCCGACACGGCGATGACGGGCGAGGCCACTCTCCGAGGGCGCGTGCTCCCGGTGGGCGGCATCAAGGCGAAGGTCCTGGCCGCGCATCGCGCGGGGATCAAGCGAGTCATCTTGCCCCGCAAATGTGGAGCGGATCTGGATGAGCTGCCGAAGGACGTGCTCGAGTCGCTCGAGGTGTTCTTGGTCGACGACATGAGCCAGGTGATCGAGCACGCGCTCGAGGCGACGCCGAGCGATCTGCCGACGATCTTCGGCGGGCGATCGAATCAGGCGAGCGGTACGGCACACCCGATGTGACGCTCTGGGGGGGCGGGATCGCGACGGGGGTTCGCGGCGCCAGGCTGTCCCGACTGCAGACGCTGTTTGGCGTTGCTGCGGGGCGGATCCCGGCGCCGCTTGCCCCACTTTCTCTCGCCGCGTGCGGTCGCGCCCGCGATCCCCTAGGGGCCGAACGCCTGCCCAAAGCTGAAGAAGAAGCCCACCGGGTCAACCGGTGTCGGGATCCCAGTCTCCGGAAAGGGCCCGCGCTTGAGCGGGAACGCAAGGTCCGTCCGGAAGACCAGTCGATTCAATTGCGGGAACAGCGCGCGCAACCCGAAGCCGACCGACTGCTTCGCGTGCAGCATGTCGAAGCCCTGCGCGGCGTCACCAGCATCGAAGAACGCGACTGCGCCGAACGCGCACTTCAAGAGCTCGACCGACGTCGTCCGGAGCTCGATGTTGTAGAAGACCGCGTCCTTGCCAAAGAAGAAATTCGACGGATATCCGCGCAAGCGATCGTCGCCGCCCGTGATCGTCTTGCCGCGCAGGTAGTTGCGGTAGCGGTTCACGAACGACGTGCTCATCACGACGCGGCCGAAGCCGAACCGCGGAGTGACCGCCGTGAGCGCGCCGCTGACCGAGGCGTCGGACAGCACGCCGTCGGCGTTCTCCATCGAGGAGTTGACGCTCGCCGCCGCGAGTCCGTCGCCGAGCGGAATGCCGTACCCGGCGTGCGCGCTGTAGCCGATGAGGTCGCGGGTCGACCCGAACGCCTTGCGCACCGGGTACACCGACGCGCTGATGTCGTGACCGAGCCGGAAGTCCTCCTGCAAGGAGAGCGTCGCGATGTCGAGCGTGCGCAGGTAGTCGTTCGAGAAGGTCGCCCACGTGAGCGCCGGATAGACGCGCGTCTCGCCGACGGGCACGAAGCGATCGACGAAGTCGGCCGCCGCCGCGGGATTGAACCGCGCGAGGTCGAACGTCGTCACCTCCGACGACGAGGCGTTGAGCGAGAGGTTGAAGTTGTTCTTGAACCCCCAACCGAACGAGCGCGTCACGCCGACGGACGCGCCGTAGGACTTGCTCTTGAACTCGGTGGGGATGTTGTCGAGGACGTTCGGCGTGGAGCGCGAGTCGAACGTCGCGACCTGCGCATTGACGTAGCGACGCGAGATGCCGACGGCGTACGAGGTGTCCGCTCCCCATCCCCACTCCGTGCGCGTGGAGTAGAGGCCCTGTCCGACCGCGAGGGAGAGAGCCGCGCCTTCGGCCTCGCCGGAGCGGCGGTTGATCGTGAGGCTCGCGCCGGTCGACGCCCCGATCCACGTCGTGTCGAAGCGCGGGATCTTGTAGGCGACCCCGAACGTGTACGTCTCTGGCTGGTACTGAAAGCGCGTCTGCGCGGTGTGGTGCCAGCCGACGAGGTTTGTCTCCTGCGGGACAATGAGGAGGCTCTCGACGCCGCCTGGCGTGACCGCCGCGTCGAAGGAGAGCCGCAGGCTCCAGATGTCCTTCGTGATGACGAGGAGGCCGACCTTCTCCGGAGTCTGGCCCCTCACCGGCACGATGATCACGAGCGAGACCTGGAGCGGCATGCTCGCGCGCATGTTGCGCGCGGTCTCGTCGGCGAGGATCTTCTGGTACGGCTCGCCGACCTCGAGGAGCATCTGCCGGCGAATCACGAAATCGCGCGAGACGTAGTGCAGGCTGTTCAGGAGCTTGCGCGCCTTGATGCCGACCACGTCATCCGGGATCGGATCGCGATCCTCGAGCACCTCGAGGCGAAGCGTCTCGATGTGCTCGATGGGCTTGCCCTCGGGCGCGGGATCGATCTGCATGCCCGTCGCCGCGAGGGCGCGCGCGATGGTCTCCTTCTCGTACGGCGAGTACTCGAAGGACTTCGACGTCGGCTTCTGGGCGCCCGCCGAGGCGGGAGCGAGGAAGAGACCTACGCCCGCAAGGGCCGCGATGACGATACCGGCGCCGCTCCGCACGGGGGCATCCTACAGCAGCTTCAGCGACCCGCGGTGATCGTCGCGATCACGCCGAAGTGATCGCTCGGGAAGGTCCCCTCGTGCGGCTGATCGAAGCAAACGGACGCTTCCGTGGGCTCGCCGCGCTGCGAATCGTCGGGGCCCCTTACGAAAACGTAATCGATGCGCCGCTCCGGCTCGCGGCAGACCGCGGCAAAGGGGTTTCGCTTCGAGAAGGTGGTCCCGGGCGACCCGTCGCCGGCGACACCGAAGCTATCTGCAAAGTACACGCAAGGACCGCCGAGGCCCGTGAGACCGCGCATGAAGCGGATCTCGTCCGAGTCGGGCTCGGCGTTGAAGTCGCCCATCACGAGAGGGGGGAAGCCGTCGACGGGCGCGAGGCGCGCGACCGCCTCGATGAGCGCCTTCACCTGGAGCTGCCGGATGTGGCCGTGGTGGAGCTTCCAGTTCAAGTGCGTGCAGAACACCGGAACGTTGCCGAAGGGCGACGCAAGCTCGGCGAATACGAGACTGCGGTGCTCGTCGCTCCCGCCGGTCGGGAGCTCGATGACCTCGCGCCTCGCGATGGGCCAGCGGGAGAGGATCGCGTTTCCTGTCGGGAAGCCGTGGTTCTCCGACGTACGGCCCCAGGCGATCTCGTACCCGAGCCCTTCGCTGACGAGCGCGGCCTGATCCATCTCCGGGAAGCGGAGGACCTCCTGCATGCCGATCACGTCGGGCGCGAGCGCGCGAAGACCGTGGCGGATGCCGACGAGGCGCTCCTCCCACGGTCCGAAGCGGCTCCAGATGTTGAGCGTGGCGGCTCGGAACGTACGCATGGTGCGTACTCTACTTCAGGACCGCGTCACTCGACGACGACCGTTCCGCCCTTCGCGCAGCCCGAGACGGTATAGGCCCAGGACCCGGCCTTCGTGATCCCGATCAGGGGCGAGAGCTGCCCCGGCTCCACGCGGGCCCAGGTCTGGCCGTCGGCACCGGAGATCACGTGCTCGACACTGTCGGTGTTCTGGAATTCGAAGCGCCCGTTCGGAACGACCTTGAACGAGTCCGGGTCCACCGAGCAGGACGGCCCGCCCTCGCCTGGCAGGATCGTGACGTGCACGGCGGTCACGACGTCCTGCGCGCAGTGCCCGTCGACCGGATGCGTGCCCGGGTCGCACTTCACCGGGTCGGGTGAATCGGCGAGGTGACAGCCCGCGAGGAACGCGAGACCCGCGAGGGCGAGGGCGAGGACGGAGCGGCTCATCGCCCTCATTATAGCCCTCCCTCTCGAGCGAACCCCATGAGGCGGCTCGGGCACACCGGACCGTGGCGCGGCGTTCACGCTGGCCGCCGCCGCGCCCTCGGCCGGACGCCGCCACGACCTGGATTTCCGGCGACTCGCGCGGTTCCGCAGGCGCTCTTGCCGCTGGCCCGCCAAGTGCTTGCGCGGGCGGTCATGAGCTCGTCGCTGCACGCTGTGGTCCGCACCGGAGTCGTCGCCTGCCTCGCCGTCACGGCCGCGGCGTGCAGCGCGTACCGCATCTCGGAGCCTCGCGCCGAGGTGCTGCACCCCTTCGCACCGATCCCGGAGGACTTCGCGCGCGTGTGCATCATTCGCACGTCACACCTGGCGCAGGCCGTGGCCTTTGCGACGCTCGACAACGGCGCGCTCGTCGGCGCGACGAAGGGCCCGACCTTCTTCTGTTACAAGGCCGAGCCAGGCGAGCACACGCTCCGCATCGAGGCCGACGAGCCCAGCGTCGTGAAGCTCCACGCCGAGGGCGGCAGGAGCTACTACCTCCACGAGAAGATCCCGTTCCTCCAGTTCGTGATGCACTGCGACGCCGAATTCGTGAGCGACGCCAAGGCTCGCGACCTCGTGGAAGACTCGACGTACGAGGTCATCACGCAAACACCCGCATCCGAACACCCGCCGGACGCCGTCCCCTACGCCCGCGCCGCCACGCGCTGATCGCGGCCGGATCTTCACACGGCGTCTCGGACGGCCGTTCGCGCACCAAAGAAAAAGGGCCCGAGGCAGCGTGCCTCGGACCCCTCTTGCGTCGCTAGATTCGCGTCAGCGGATCAGGCGGCGGCTTCTTCCTTCTCGGTCTTCACCGGCGGGGTGGTGCCGCTGCCGGTGGGGGCGTTCTCGACGACGATGCGCATGCCGTAGAACGAGCGGTAGACGAACACGAGCGAGATGCCGAAGAAGATCGCCGCGAGGACGATCGGGAGCGTCTTGTCCGTGTTCGGGCCGTTGGCCGTCTTCATCTGCTCGGCGAGCTCGACGGCGAGGAGGCCGAAGAGGGTCGTGAACTTGATGACGGGGTTGAGCGCGACGCTCGACGTGTCCTTGAATGGATCGCCGACCGTGTCGCCGACGATCGCGGCGTCGTGGAGCGGCGTGCCCTTCATCTTGAGCTCGACCTCGACAATCTTCTTCGCGTTGTCCCAGGCTCCGCCGGCGTTCGCCATGAAGAGCGCCTGGAAGAGGCCGAAGATCGCGATGGCGATCAGGTAGCCGATGAAGAAGAACGAGTCGTAGAACGCGAACGCGAGGGTCGAGAAGAAGATGACGAGGAAGATGTTGAACATCCCCTTCTGCGCGTAGACCGTGCAGATCTCGACGACCTTCTTGGAGTCCTCGGCAGACGCCTTGTCGACGCCCACCTCCAGCTTCATGTTCGCCTTGATGAACTCGACGGCGCGGTACGCGCCCGTCGTGACCGCCTGCGTGGAGGCGCCGGTGAACCAGTAGATGACCGAGCCGCCGGCGAGGAGGCCGAGCAGGAACGGCGGGTAGAGGATCGACACCTTCTGGGTGTTCTCCGTGAAGCCGTTCGTGAGCGTGAGGATGATCGAGAAGATCATCGTCGTCGCGCCGACGACTGCCGTGCCGATGAGCACGGGCTTCGCGGTGGCCTTGAAGGTGTTGCCTGCGCCGTCGTTCTCCTCGAGAAAATGCTTGCCCTTCTCGAACTGGACGTCGAAGCCGAAGTCCTTCTTGATCTCCTTCTCGATGCCCGGAATGGTCTCGATGATGGAGAGCTCGAAGACGCTCTGCGCGTTGTCGGTGACGGGGCCGTAGGAGTCGACGGCGATCGTCACGGGACCCATGCCGAGGAAGCCGAAGGCGACGAGGCCGAAGGCGAAGACCGCGGACGGGTCGAAGCCGTTGACCATCATGATGTGACCGAGGCCCGTCGTGCTGCCCGGGTCGGTGACCATGTATGCCGTGCCCATCAGGAAGATGAGGACGATGCCCATCCAGTAGGCGCTGAAGTTACCGGCCGTGAGACCGGAGAGGATGTTGAGCGACGCTCCGCCCTCGCGCGAGGACGTGACGACCTCGCGGACGTGGCCGGAGTCGACCGACGTGAACACCTTGATGAGCTCCGGGATGATCGCGCCTGCGGCGGTGCCGCAGGTGATGATGATCGAGAGCTTCCACCAGAGCGACGGGTCGCCGCCGATGTTCGGGATGAGCTGGTTCGAGACGATGAACGTCAGGATGACGGAGACGATCGACGTGATGATGACGAGCTGCGTGAGCGGGTGCTCGAAGTTCATCTTGTCGGCGTTCTGCGACTTCGACTTCGCCAGGAAATCGTTGATGTAATACGAGGCGACGCTCGCGATCACCATGACGATGCGCATGACGAAGATCCAGACGAGGAGCTGGACCTGCGTGGTCGGGTTCTTCACCGCGAGGAGGATGAAGGAGATGAGCGCGACGCCCGTGACGCCGTAGGTCTCGAAGCCGTCGGCCGACGGGCCGACCGAGTCACCGGCGTTGTCGCCCGTGCAGTCGGCGATGACGCCCGGGTTACGCGCGTCGTCTTCCTTGATCTTGAACGCGATTTTCATGAGGTCGGAACCGATGTCCGCGATCTTCGTGAAGATGCCGCCCGCGATGCGGAGGGCCGAGGCGCCGAGCGACTCGCCGATGGCGAAGCCGATGAAGCACGCGCCGGCGTAGTTGCCGGGGACGAAGAGGAGGATGCCGAGCATCAGGATCAGCTCGACCGAGATGAGGAGCATGCCGATGCTCATTCCGGCCTTGAGCGGGATCTCGTAGCAGGGGAAGGGCTTGCCCTTGAGCGACGCGAAGGCCGTGCGCGAGTTCGCGAACGTGTTCACGCGGATGCCGAACCAGGCGACGGCGCAGGAGCCCGCGATGCCGACGAGGCTGAAGAAGAGGATGATGAAGACCTGGAAGGCCTTGCCCTCGGCGAAGTAGTGCTGGGCGACGCCGAAGTAGTAGACGATGATCGAGCCGATGAAGAGCTCGAGGATCATGATGAACTTGATCTGCGTGACGAGGTACGTCTTGCAGGTCTCGTAGATGAGCTCGCTCACCTCGAGCATCGACTTGTGGACCGGCGCGGCCTCGAGATTCTTGTAGATCGCGAAGGCGAAGATCATCCCGACGATGCAGACGGCGATTCCGCCCTTGAGCAGCGTCGAGCCGGGCATGCCGCCCAGGAAGCTGGCGACCGCGGTGTCGCCGAGGTCGGGGACGATGAGCGCGGCTTCGCCGCCGTGGTGGACGGCCGCCGGGGCGGCGCCGGTCGTCGCGGGCATCGCGGCGCCCATGTGCTCCTGCGCGTACGCAGGGAGCCCGAGGAACCATGTGATGAGGAAGCCGGTGATGGCCACCAGCGTGAGCGCGATACGCGTCTTGAGCGCGCGTTTGCGAGACAACATTTACTGAGTCCTCTCCGAGTTTTGAAAAACTCGAGGGGTTGGCCGCCCGCACTCGTGTGCAAACTCTCGTTCCACACGCACAGACGCTTCAGCACGCCTCGTCCTTCGTCTCTCGTAACCCTTGGAATGGATGGGTTACGCCAGTCGAAGTGGCGCGCTCATACCAAGGTTCTCAGCTCGAGTAAACGGAACGCTTCGCGGTGCGTCATCCCCGTGTGACGCGGAGGTGACGGCCGCCTCCCACGACCCCACCTCGCCTGCGAGATCGCGAGCTTCGGTCGGGGGCCGCGGGCCGCGTTCATCACTCCAGAACCTTCACGTATGCGTTGAATTTCTGTATTTTTTCGAGTGGCGCTCTCGGCACGGGCGACGGTCGAGCTGTTCCGCCTGGTGGCTCGACGGCCCGATCGACCCGTATCGCGTGCCCGAGTACCTGACAGCACCGCTCGAGAGTTGCCCTCTCCCTCCACACGGCGCTGCACCTGCGGGGGCTCATCGAGCAGATCCCGGAAACGTTCTACGCGGTCTCGCTCGCGCGGACGCAGCGGATCGTGACGAGCGCCGGGACCTTCTCCGTTCATCACGTCGCTCCCGACGTGTTCGGCGGTTACGAAGAGACGGCCGCTGGGGTGAAGCTCGCCACGGCAGAAAAGGCGCTCTTCGACGTCGCCTATCTCTCGAGCGACCGGTCGCGCCTCTTCACGACGCTCCCTGAGCGACGCTCCCTGAGCTCGAGCTGCCGAGAGGCTTTCGCCAAGCCGAGCTGAAGAAGTGGCTCGTGCGCATTCCTTCCGTGCGAAGCCGCACGATGACGGAGCGGAAGCTGCACGCGTTCCTGACGCCGGCGCGCTGAAAGAAATACGCGGCGCCTTTCCACAGGGGTCGCGGCGCAACGCGCGAGCCTCGGGGCGGGATCGGCGTGTGTGGTGAGCGATGGCGACGTACGCCGCCGCCCTGCCGCGGGTGACGATCGCGAGAAATTTCCGCAGCATGCATGTTCCGACTCGACACATTCAATACGCACATTCAAACGCCTTTCATTGCCATCCACCGTCATTTCAAACAGACTTGTTATCCACACCCCAGGACGCCGTCTCGGAATTTCTGCAGCGATCTGCGCCTGAAAACAAGATGTCCCGTGATTTGCAGCGCCGACGATGCGGAGCGTGCTGTGGATAACTCTGTGGATAATAAAAGTGATTGAGCGAGGGTTTTTATTGTTGCGGGTCCCGACGGCGTCGGGCATAAACGGCTCATGAAGTTCGCGGCGCATCCAGCCGCGGGCTCTCGGTCGTAGAAGCCGTCGAGGCGCTGCGGTCGGTCGGGTACAGCGGGAGCAATCAGCTCCCGCCGATGGCCCGGCCAACCGAGCCACGTTGGCACGCTTGGGTCGTCAGTCCCAGGCGTGGGCTCGCAAGAGCCAGGTGTAAAAGACGCCCCCCAACGAGGTTGTAAAGGCGACCTGCTCTCTCGAAGTCGCAACGCAAGGAGCGACGAAGTGGCGACATGTTTCATGTCGCTGCGCTTGCAATGCCCATCCAAAGCACATTGTCCCCAGCCATGGGGAGAACGTGTGGGCGGCGTGAGCGAGAGGCCGACTCCGGGATTCGTCCCGCGGTCGCAACGGTGGAAGGCACCCCGATTCGCGGGATGCCGTCAGCCTTCGCGGGCTGGCGGAACAACGCGGGTCTAGGTCGGTCCGAATCGCGTGCAGCGGGGCTCGTTCCCTTGCAGGCGTTCGCACCGGCGACAACAGGTGCCCTCCGGAAGAATGAGGAGGGGAACGTGGTCAGCGTGTGGCGTAAACATTACGCACGCACTCATCGTGAAGACGCCGAATAAGCGCCTCCACGAACGAGGACCCGTCCTTCACTCGGTCCGGAGACCCGTGCACGTCAATCGGCACTGAACTCATGTGGACTCTGTTCACCTGAGGTGTCGCGGTCGGTTCGGTATCGAAGTCGGGCAAACCTGCGCAAGCGGGAGGAACCGAAAACGGGACTGGAACGAACGGACGAATGCGCGGCTCGCCGCGTGTCACCGCGTCTCGGGGCAACTCGAGACGGTCGTGCGTGATGCGTAAGAAAAGGAAGGTGGTCATGGCCATCGTCCCTGCGAGGAATCGGGAGCCCCGTGCTCAGCGCCCGTACGTCGGTTATGCAGTTGCAGAAGTCGGCAGGCAGCATCGGGCCTCGAATAAGCTCCCACGCAGCGCTCCAAAAAGAGTGGCGGTGAGAGTGAACGGGGGCCTAGGCGGCGCGGCAATCGGGCACGAGAGTGTCAGAGGTCGCGTCGGCGAAACGATGACTGGTGAGTCGGCCTCCCCCCTGATTTAGGGAGGAGGACCGGCCAAGACCCAGGGCGACGTGAGAACGTCGTTCAGCGGTCGTCGCATCGTCCGAAAGGGCGGTGAGGCGGTCGCGGGACCGGGGCTGTAAAGGCCACCGGATCCTACGAAGGGTCCTTGTCGATGGAAGACACCTCGGGTTGTCACGAGCCATCTCCTTTCACGAGAAGGTGGTCACGGCGACCTTGGCGGCTTCCTCACGCGGGAAAGCGATAACGCTCGCAAGGGCCAAAGCTGAAGGGGCGCGAAGGCGCTCCGACATTCCGCGGAAGAGGGAGAGGCGACAGAGGTGTCAGAGGCTCGATCGGTTTGCTGGCGCCGTGGGAAGAAAACGCCCACGCTCGGAGCTCACGCACGCGGTCGCAAGACGGTGCGGGAACCGCGGGT
>JANXVA010000413.1 GCA_025351875.1 Myxococcales bacterium
AGACCGGCGTTCACCTCGGTCGCGAGCGCGGTGACGTGCTCTTCCCCGAAGATGGCTACGTCTCCGGTCTCCACTGCCGACTCAGCTGGGAGGGCGGCCGTCTGCTCCTCACGGATCTCGGCAGCTCGAACGGCTCGTTCATGCGCCTGTACGAGGAGACCGACGTCAAGACCGGCGATGTGCTCCTGATGGGGCAGCAATTGTTCCGCGTCGCCGTGTGATGTGATGGAGCTGCCGCCGCCGTCCACGTCGTCCCCCAGCCGCACCATCCGGGTCGTAGCTGCGGTGCTCGAGCGAGACGGCAGGTACCTCATCACGCAGCGCCGCACGTCCGCGGTGCTGCCACTCATGTGGGAATTCCCCGGCGGTCGTGTCGAGCCGGGCGAGACGGATCAGCAAGCTCTGAAGCGAGAGCTCAACCATCGCCTCGGCGTGGGGATCGAGGTCGGCAAGCTGATCTCGTTCGTGAGCCACCCCTACGAGCACTATGTCGTCGATCTGTTCCTCTACGAGTGCACGCTCGCGGCGGGCTTCGGCGAGGAGTCGCTCGCGTCACGCGCGGTGAACGCGTTCAAGTGGGTCGCGAGCACCGAGTTCGATCAGTATCCGTTCACGCCGGCCGACGAGGCCTCGATGAACAAGCTGCTCGGCGTTTCGGTCTAGCCGGCGAAGCGGACGAGGATCGGCGTCGCCCACGCGATGCCGACGACCAGCGACGCGATCGCGCTGACGCCCACGAGCACGGGAACGAAGCGCGGAGCACGCGCGAGACGCGCGAGCGGCCATCCGAGCACGCCTGCGAGCGTGGCCATGCCGACGGCCGCGCCGACGGCGTAGATCGCGATGAAGCCCACGGCGAACGCCGACGGACCTGCGTGCGAGGCGACGAGCGCGGCCAGCGCTCCGCTTCCGGCGAGGCCGTGCACGAGGCCGACGACGAACGGGAGCCGCGCCACGGTCCACTTGCTCACGTGAAGGTGATCGCGAGCGCCGGCATGCGCATGAGTCTGATCGCCGTGCGCATGCGCGAACACCTCGCCAGCGGAGCGACCGCCGCGTGCGGCCTGAGCGAGCCCGCGCACGCCCAGCGCGATCAGGACGACCGCGACGACGAGCTCCAGTCCGTCGCTCGCGACGTCGGGCAGGTCGGTTCGAAGAAGAGCCAGCGCGCCGCCGGCCACGACGAGCATCGCGGCGTGTCCGGCGCCCCATGCCGCGGCGTAGCGCACGGACGCCCCGGCGCTTCGCTCACCCGCTACGAGCGTCGAGACGGCCGCGAGGTGATCGGGCTCGAGCGCGTGCCGCATCCCGTTCGCAAACCCGAGGAGGCATGCGGAGAGGGAGAGCGCGAGCATCGGGAGTTGTGTAGCACGAATATATCAACTCGTGCCACGAAAGTCCTGGCGAGAAAGCGCGCGTGGGCAAGTCCGCCGTTGTAGGCTCCGTGCGTGCGCTGGCCCTCCGCGTCCTCGCCCCGCAGGCGATGAAGGTCGTCTTCCTCGATATCGACGGGGTCCTCAACTCGCGTGCGTGGTTCGAGCGGCACGGCCCCGCGCGCGGGCTCGGGCACCTCGAGCCCCGCGCCTGCGCGCGCGTCCAGCGACTATGCGACGAGACCGACGCCGCGCTCGTCATCTCGTCCACGTGGCGCGTGATCCACAAGCGCGCTGCCATCAGCGAGATGTTCCGTGCCCGCGACCTCACGACGACGATCCTCGGCATGACCGCGGCGCTCCACACCGCGCGCGGCTACGAGATCCAGGCGTGGCTCGACGCGAGCCCGGCGATCGCCGGGTTGGGCGCCATCGAAGGGATGGTCATCCTCGACGACGACGCCGACATGGTCCACCTCGCGCCGTGGCACGTGATGACGGACGTGGAGCACGGCTTCACCGATCGCGAGCTCGTGCAGGCGGCGGAGGTCCTCTCGCGACCGATGCCGGCATCTCCCAGGGAACCGGCAGCTTGACGGCCTCGCGGAAACGCGCAAATCATTGGTGATGGACACCACCCGCCTCAGGAAAATCACGATTCGCGTGGCGGTGGCCGTGGTCGCCCTCGGCGTGGTGGGGCCGCTGCTCTACACGTTCGGCGCCCTGAACTACTCGTACTCCAACGGAGAGCGCGTCGGTTTCGTGCAGAAGCTGTCGAGCCGTGGCTGGGTCTGCAAGACCAACGAGGGCGAGCTCTCGATGGTGAACATGCCGGGTCAGCCTGCCGAGAAGTTCACCTTCACGGTGAGAGACGACAAGCTCGTCAAGCAGATCGACGAGCTCGCCGGCCACAAGGTCGCCCTCACGTACGCAGAGCACCGCGGCGTCCCGCTGAGCTGCTTCGGCGACACCCAGTACTTCATCGTCGGCGTCCGCAAGGCCGAATAGGCCGTCGCTCGCGGTTTGGCTCGGCGCGCACGTCGTCTGTGCCTTGGCCGGTGGCGAGAGACCCACTGCGAGATCGTGCAACCCGGATGGCGAGAGGTACGATGTTGCGATGCGCCTTCGGGCCCCGTCGTTAGCCGCTCTCGCCGCGTTCGCGCTCGCAGCCTTCGGGCCTGCCTCGGCCCTCGCCGACGATACGCCGGAGGAGGCGCGCGACGCGTTCGTGCACGACCAGAGAAACCTGATGACGGTCCTCGGCGTCTACTCGTTGAGCAGCATGGCTGTGGGCGGCGCGATGCTCGCGTCGAGCCAGCCCGAGATCCGCGCCGCCGGCGTCCAGAACCTGGCGTGGGGCGCGCTCGACGGCACGACGGGTGCGCTCTTGCTCGCCCTCGGCAAGACGGACTTCGTGCGCGGCACGGGCGGCGGCGTCCTCGCGCAGGGCGGCTTCCTCTTCGCGTTCGACACCTCTGCCGCCTTCGTCATGGCGAGGCGACGCTGAAGACTGTCACCCTACCGGACCGCCCCGCGACGATGAAAAGACCCCTCGGTGCTCAGACCTCTCCGCCCATCCACAGGGCGAGGACGCGCTCGCCGGACCATCCGAGCTCCACCATCGCCCGCTCGGGTCCGGGGAGAAGGAGCGACAGCAGCGCAGACGCCGCGCGGCGGCCCGCCTCGCCTTCCGTCGGCGGTCGCACCAGCGGGACGGCGTTGCGCGGAGCGCGGATGACGTGGGGCTCGACCGAATCGCGGATCGAAGCCGGGAGCATCGCGCGGACCTCGCGGAGCGCCACGTCGAAGCCGCCGAGCACGTCGACGAGCCCCGCGGCCTTGGCATCCTCGCCCGTGTAGACGCGGCCGCGCGCCAGCGGCTCGACCTCGTCGACCTTCATCTTGCGACCCTGCGCCACGACACGAACGAAGGTCCGGTAGACGGCCTCGAGATCGCGCATGAGCGCCGTCCGCTCGTCCTCGGAGAGCGGCGCGCCGCCCGAGAGGAGGCCAGCTCGCGCGCCACGCTGCAGCGTCTCGGTCGTGATCCCCAGCTTGTGCATGAGCGGCTCGAGCGTCAGCCTGGTGCCTACGACGCCGATCGAGCCCGTGACGGTCACGGCCTCGCACACGATCTTGTGGGCCGGCGCGGCGACGTAGTACCCACCGCTCGCGGCGACGTTCGCCATGCACGCGACGACGGGCTTCTCGCGCGCGAGCTGCACGATCTCGTGATGCATGCGGTCGGAGGCCAGCGCGCTCCCGCCAGGGGAGTCGACATGCAGGATGACGCCCTTCACGCGCTTGTCGAGACGGGCGATGCGCACCATTCGTGCGAGCTTGTCGTCGGTCGCGAAGTTCGCGAACTGCGAAGACGCGTGCGCGATCATTCCGTGGACCGGGATGACGGCGACGACCGGAGCGCGCGTGAGCCTGCGCAGGTTCGGCCGCCTTCGCGCGAGCAGGTACGCGGCGGCCGCCACCATCCCCTCGGTGGCGAGCCCCGGCCCCTTGCTCTTCCCGAGCCCGAGGAGCGCGGGGATCTCGTCGTCATACGCGACGGCGTCCGCGAGCCCCACCTCGATCGCGGCTTCACCGAAGTACGGTCCGCCGTCGACGATCGAGCGAGCCCGCTCGCGCGACACGCTGCGACCTTCGGCGATCGCGTCGAGCAACGCGGCGTCGAAGCGGTCGAGGAGCTTGCCGACCTGCTCGCGCTGAGCGTCGCTCATCGAGTCGCGGACGAGCGACTCGCCGGCGGACTTGTACTCGCCGACCGCGTACACCTCGGGCACGACGCCAGCCTTGTCGAACGCGTGCTTGAAGTAGCGCGTGCGACTCGCGAACCCGAGCGGGGAGAGCTGAGCCGCAGGGCCGAGCAGTACCTTGCTGCCGGCGCTGGCGACGATGACCTCCTTCGTCCCGCCGCCGAGCGGGAGGTGGACCACCACCTCCTTGCCAGCGGCGCGCGCGTGCGCGAGCAGATGCCGGAGCGACATCGACGTCGCCATGCCGGCCGCGAGGGACTTGATCGTGATCAAGAGCCCACGGACGTGCGGGTCGGCGATCGCGTGATCGACGAGCTCCCGGACGTCATGAAGCGAGGTCGCCTTCTGCGCGCGCAGCTCCCAGAAGCGCGGCCGTGCGAGGACGTCCACGACTGCGCCGTCAATCTCGAGCGTGAGATACGTCCCCTCGGCGACCAGCTTGCCGCGCCGAAGCGCGCGGAGCGGATAGAGGAGGAGGTCCAGCAGAAACCCGAGAAAGCGGAGCAGCGGCATCGGAGGGAACCATAGCGCTCCGGGGAGCTCCGAGCTGGTCTCGAGTGATCGCCATGGGCCCGTCCGTGACACAATGCCCCCGTGCGAAGCTCCTTCCTCTTCCTCGCGCTCGTGGCGCTCGCGTCGTGCTCCACGTTCGGCGCGGTCTATCCGCCCCGTCCGCCGTCGGCCTCGGGGGCGCCCACCGCCGATCCGATGCCGTCGCGCGTCGTGGCTCACGTCTCGGTCACGAGCGCCGGCCTGCGTAGCGCGATCGACGATGCGGTTCCGCGCACCGGCGAAGGCTCGTTCGCGCTCGTCGGCACGCAGCGGAAATACAAATGGGACCGGAAGCCCTTCGCGGTGAGCTTCGCGCAAGGACGCGTCATCCTCACCACGAGCGTTCACGCGAATGTCGACATGCCCGTCGGAAGCCTGGACTTCCCGCTCGACGTGCGTGTGGTGGCCGAGCCCGTCGTGAGCACCGAGTACAAGGTGAAGCTCCAGGGCACCGAGGTGAAGGTCGCCTCTGCCGATCGCCGGCTCCGCGTGGCGGATCACGTCGCCGGCGTCTTCGACACGATCACGGCCGAGCTCAACGCCAAGCTCAAGGACTTCACGTACGACGTGCGGCCGAGCCTCGAGGAGGCCTACGCGCGTCTCTCGAAGCCAATCGAGCTGCCGATCGGGGACGCGCGCGGCTGCGCGACGCTGAAGGTGCTCGCCATCGAGGCCGGCCCCACCATCATCGCGGACGGGCTCGAGAAGGATCTGGCGCTCGTCGTCGCGCCCGAGGTGACGCTCCCGTGTGCGGCCTCTGCGCCCCCTCCCCTGCCTCCCTTCGCGAACGTCGCGCTCGTGCCGCCTGGGCCGTTCACGATCACCGTGCCGATCGCCGCGCGCTACGACGAGCTCGCAAAGGCGATGACCACGGTCTTCACCGACGGCAAGTACTTCTTCTCGACCGAGTTCCCGAACCTCTACCTCGAGAATCCCGAGGTCTACGAGTCGCAGGGGCTCGTCGTCCTCAAGGTCCACCTCAAGGGGCCGGTGCACAAGTTCGGGATCGACGTCGACCTCGAGGGCGATGTCTTCTTCAGCGGGCACCTCACCGTCTCCGACAACGAGCTCCAGATCCCCGACCTCGAGCAGACGATCGAGACGAAGAACTTCTTCCTCTCGCTCAAGGCGCTCACCGATGGCCAGAAGATCCGCGATCAAGCGCGGGCCTCGCTGCGCCTCGATCTCAGCGACCGACTGAAGGCCGTGCGCGAGAAGCTCTCGACCGAGCTGACGTTCGGCGGTCCGGCGGCGTGCTTCAAGGGAAGCGTCGACAAGATCGAGTTGCTCTCGGCGCACTCGCACGGCACGTACCTGCGCGCGTACGTCGCGGTCACGGCGCGCGCCTCGGCGATGCTCCCGTGCCCGACCGCGCCCGCTGCGTCGGCGCCGGCTCCGGCGACTCCCTAAGGTCGCGCTTGATCGTGAGCCCCGATTGTTGGGCCCGTCCTTGACGTGGTGGGCGTACCTGAGAATGATGAACGATGACAACGCTCACGCCCCTCGCAGCCTCTGTACCGTTTCTCGTCGTGCTGATCGGCGGCTGCTCGGGAGGCTCCGACTCGCCAGCAACCCCGAGCGACGCCGGGCTCGACTCCGACGGCCGGGCCGCCGATGCCTCCACGGGACAGGAGGCCGGCGCGTCGGACGGCGGCGCGGTTGGACCGTGTGCGTTCGGGTTGAGTGGCGGACGCACGGTCCCGCCGACGAGCTCGGTGGACGGCTGCGGGCACGACGTCGTCTCTCAGCAGCAGGGCCAGGGCGAATACACGCTCACCCTCGGGGGCGGATTCGCGATAGCGGGTGGATCCGTGACCGTGGCCTGCACGCTCAGTTCCCCCACCGCACCGGTGGCCGGCGCCAAGTGGACGCTCACCACGGGGTCTGGCGGGAATTGTGAGGTCGATGAGGTGAAGGGCGGGAGCGCTACCATCTGGTCGGCGAGCACGGCGAGCGCCGACGGCACCGCGACCGTGACGTTCGTGAGCGCCACGCTGAAGGCCAGCACGCTGAATCCGACCAATGTATACTACACTTATGAAGCGACCCTCGAGGCGACGATGAAGGAGCGAACGGCGGGCGGGACGACCGTCACTGTCACCGGAAACTTCAAGAACGCAACGCTTCCTCTCGGGATCTGACGCGCGGCGACGCTGGAGAATGGCCGGTCCGACACTGACGGGCTCGCTCACTCCTCGTGGTGAGCGTATTTCTTCGGCTCGAAGTCGCGCCAGACCATCGGGACCGTGCGATCGCCCACGGCGAGTGAAGTGTCGACGCGAAGCGCATGGCCGACCTGGAGCCACGGCGCCTTCGCGACGTAGTGAGAGCACGTGCCGGCCGCCTCCGCGGCGGGCCGCTCGTTCGGCGGCGCGCATTCGAACGTGAGCGTCCTCGATCAGCCCGGGTCCGCGTCGGCGTCAGCCGCGGCGGACGCATCCGCGTCGGGGGCGGGCGTCGACGTGCAGGTCTTCGCGTCGTAGATCATGTTCGCGAAGTCGCCCGGGAAGATGCGCTGCGTGACGAAGTCGGCGTCCTCCTGGGAGAGCGCCTGCTTCGCGTCACAGTTGCCGAAGAACGTGGCGTCGGACACGACGATACGGAGCGTGTCGCCGCGCGCCGCGACGACCTTTTCCTTCGAGCGTACCGCCACCAGCTTCGTGGGCGGCGAGCCGGACTCGGGATCCCAGCCTGGCGCGAGGAGCGCGTAGACGAAGTCGCTCTCGGGGACGCTCCGCTCCTCGTCGGACGAGGTGCCAGGAGCGACGGGCTCTTTGAAGAGCGTCGCCGCCCACCACGCCCTGTAGACGACCACCTGGGAAGGCGGAGCATAGGCATTGTCGACGACGGCCTTCGTGGGATCCGGTGTCTCGCATGCGGCGGCGAGGAGCGCACCGCAGAGCAGCGTCATGACCAGGGAGCGATGGAGGTTCATGGGGCTAGTCCAGGTAGACGGTCGCCATCACGCGGAGCGTGAGCGGGTACTGAGGGGTGAAGTGAACGTCCTCGCAGCCCTGGAAGCTCCCGGGGGCGCCCCCGGTCGCGAGCTTTCCGCCCGAGCCGCAGTTGAAGCCGACAGGAATGGGCGCTCCGAGCGCGGGCTCGGTGCGCAGGCGGCCGGTGGTGTCGAACTGCGCGGCGCGCGAGTCCTGGTTGAAGAGGTTCTCGACGTCGACCGCGAGGTCGAAGCGCCGGAGCCGATACCCGGCGTGGAGATCGAAGAGCGTGAAGCCCTTCGCGATGATGTCACCCTCGTCGTTGGCGGGCCGATCCGTGATGCCATAGAAGCGGAGGCCGCCTCGAACGACGCCGGGGCCAAGCTCGTGTCTCGCGGAGAGGCCGCCCGAGTAGGTCTGCTTCGGCGCGAGCGCGAGGCCACTGCCGTTGCCGGCGTTGGCCTTGAACTCCGACTTCGTGAACGTGACGTCGAGATCTGCGGCGAGCCACTTGGTGACCTCGTAACGCGTCTCGAGCTCGATGCCTTGCCGGCGCGTCGAGCCGCCGACCTCCGTCGTGCCTTCGTCGCCGATCCACACCGTCTCGCTCGCGAGATCGAGCTGCCAGAACGATGCCGCGACGTCCCAGCGATCGAAGAAGCGACCGCGCGTGCCGACCTCCTCGCCGATCGCGCGCGTGAGCGGCGTGACCGCCGGCTTCGCGAAGGCGCCGCGCACGTCGTTCGAGTGGAAGCCGTGACCGTAGTTCACGTAGAGGTCGATCTGCGCCGGGTCCTCCTGGAGCGGCGATACGACGAGGCTCGTCTTCGGGCTCAGCTGGTGCGCGCTGTCGACGCCGCTCGACGGCGCAGCGCCGTCAGGGCCGGCGCCGGCCTTGTTGTCGACCGAGAAGGCGATCGAGTCTGCGCGACCGCCGGCATTGAGGCGCAGCCATTTGACCGGCGTGATCTCCTCGTTCGCCCAGGCGCCGATCATCGTCTCGTGGACGTTGTTGTTGCGGAGCTGCAAGACCTCCTTGCGATGGACGCTGTTCCACAGCTCCTCGTGGATGTCGTCCTGCCGGAGGTCGCCGCCCATCGTGGTGTCGAAGCGGACCTTCTCGAGCTCGTGGACGACGCGATAGCTCACGCGGCCGCCGTAGAACGTGCGCCGGTCGCGCTGCTCGATCTCGTCACCGTTGTCGGGGTCGCGGATGAAGAGCGAGAAGTTCGAGAACAGGTTGAAGCGATACGACCCGAGGTACGCGAGCGCCTTGATCTCGCTCGTCTCGCTCGGGCGAAGCTTGTACTGGACGAAGAGCTGGTGGCGGCTGGTGTAGCCGCCTTCGTCCGGGTCGATCGACCCGAAGCGCGAGACTGTGCCCTGCTCGACCGCGCGCGCGGGGAGCTGACCCGAGCCGTGCCACGCGCCGCCGTAGCTCATCTCGCCGAGCGTGATCGAGGAGGTTGGGCTGATCGGGTACGTGAGCTTGTTGAACAGCTTGTACTTGTCCCAGTTCTCCGGGTTGTCGAAGGGGCCGTTCTGGCGACCGACCTCCGCGGCGAAGGTCGCCTTGAGCCCGCTCTCGAACTTCGGCGAGGCGATGAGCAATCCGCGAAAGCCCGCGGAGCCGTGGCCCGGAGAGCCCGACACGCCGAGACCGATCGAGCTGTGCTCGAAGTCGTCGCGCGAGACCATGTTCACCGCGCCCGCGGTCGCGAAGTCGCCCTGGTAGGCGAAATAGGGGCCCTTCGTGATCTCGACGCGCTCGACCACCTCGGGGATGATGAAGTTGGTGTCCGCGAAGCCCTGACCGTGTGCGTGACCGACCATGTTGATCGGGATGCCGTCGATCGAGAGCGCGAGGTCCGTTCCGTGATCGGCGTCGAAGCCGCGCAAGAAGTACTGGTTCGCCTTCCCGCCGCCGGAGTGCTGAACGAGCACGAGCCCCGGGGTGACGCGGAGGATGTCCTGCACGCTGCCGATCGGGCGAAGCTGGAACTCGCGATCGCGCACCGCGAAGGACGACGCGGCGCTGATGGGTCGCTGCGCGAGGATGAGGGAGGACTGGTCGGCGCCGGTCTGGCGGATCTCGGGCGGGCCGACAGGCGGCGGCGGCGGCGGAGGCGGTGGCGGCGCGACGGGCTCGGGCGGGAGTCGAAATTCGTATGTAAACTGCACGGACGAGCGGATCGGCTTGCCGCCCTGGCGCGCGGGCGTGAACACGAAGCCA
>JANXVA010000457.1 GCA_025351875.1 Myxococcales bacterium
CGCGCTCGCGCTCGCGTCGGGTTGCGCGGCCGCAAAGCAAGCGCCACCCACCGAGCCGTCCGGTCCGCAAGGCTACGCGTACGCTCAGGGCGCGTACCCGCCGGGAGCCGCGCCTCAGTCCCAACCAGGGTACGCGCCGCCGCCACCGCCGCGCGCGGAAGCCGCGCCCGCGACGCCGGCAAGCCCCGCCATGCCGAGCGGCACCGCTCCGCCCTCCGACCGATCGCTGGCGCTGCGTGCGGCGTCGAACGACGTCGAATCGTCGCAGCGGGAGCTCGACATCGCAGGGAGCGACTGTCGCAACGCATGCCGTGCGCTCGGCTCGATGGATCGTGCCGCCGGCCGCCTCTGCGAGCTGTCGCAAGGCGCAGACGAAGGAAATCGCTGCGGCGACGCAAAGCAACGCGTGTACTCTGCACGCGACCGCGTGCGAACGAGCTGCGGTAGCTGCCCGAACGGCCCGAGCGTCGACCGCGCCGCGCCGATTCCCTCGCTGCGCTGAGTCCTCTACAGTGCCGCGCGTGGGCGAGGCAGGCAGCGTCGACGTGAGGGAGGGCGGACGCTGGACGCTCGCGCAGCGCGCGAAGAACGATCTTCTCTGGCTGCTGGCGTCGGTGGCGATCGCCGCGACGTCCCGGCTGTCGCCGCGCGCCTTGCACGCCGCGGGCGTCGCGCTCGGGGGACTGGCGCATCGGCTGATCCCGACGGCGCGCCGTCTTGCGGTAGCCAACGTCGCTGTCGCGTTTCCCGAGCTCGACCTCCAGGCGCGGCGCCAACTGGTGGCCCGCGCGTATCGAACGCTGGGCGGCTACCTCGGCGACGCGGTCGCGATGCTCGACCCGTCGCGGCCCGTCGCGTCGCTTCCGTTCGCGGCGGGCGCGCGCGAGACCCTCGACGCCGCGATCGCCGAACGACGCGGCGTCCTGTTCGCGTCGGCGCATCTCGGTCCGTGGGAGCGTGTCGCGGCGACCTTGATCGCCTGCGAGGTGCCGTTCACCGCCGTCGCACGCGAGGCCTACGACCCTCGCCTCACGCGGCTCTACGACCGGCTGCGCGGAGGGCGCGGCCTGCCGACGATCTATCGAGGCGCCGCGGGCGCCGGCGCGGCGCTTCTGCGAACGCTCCGGCGCGGCAACGTCCTCGGCATTCCGATGGACCTCGCGTCGCGTGTCCCGAGCATCGACGTCCCGTTCCTCGGTCGCGTCGCGCCGACGCCGGTAGGCCCTGCGCGGCTCGCGCTCCGCACCGGCGCGGCGGTGGTCGTCGGCGTTCCCGCGCCAATCGGTCGGTCGAGCCCGGTCGCGCCAGAGACGCTCGAGCTGACGGTCACGCGGATAGAGACGCACGACCTGGAGGCCACGCCCGAAGGCGAACGAGCCCTGACAGCGCGGATCAATGACGTGCTTTCCGCCAGCATCCGAGCGCTCCCCGAGGCCTGGGTGTGGATGCATCCACGATGGGCCGGGCTCGCGGATGCGCGCACGGCGCCGGCGACCACACTGTAGGCCCGTACCAGGGCCAACCTTCGGATGTCATGGAAGAAGCCGTCTGACGACAGCTCCTGATATGCTCGGCTTCCGATGGCGGAGAAGGTCCCGCGGCTCGTCGCGACTGTCGACGTCCACAAGTTCAAGCTCGACGCGATGGACGGCTTTCTGCTGACCCGCATCGACGGCCGCCTCACGAAGAAGCAGCTCGCGCAGGAGACGGGCCTCCCCGAGTTCCAGATCGACAAGACCGTCGAGAAGCTCGAGAAGCTCGGCGTCGTCGAGCTCATCGATCCCAGCGCGCCCGCCGTGAACGCACTCCCTGCGCCGACACGCGACCGGATGCAGCTCCCGGAGTTCACCTCGATCGAGGGCAGCGCGCCGAAGTACGACCCGAAGGAGCTCGACGAGGAAGTCGACCTCTCGGCGGACCAGAAGAAGCGCGTCCTCGACATGTTCTATCGGCTCGACGACCTCGACCACTACACCTTGCTCGGCGTCGGGAAAGACGCCGACAAGAAGACGGTCAAGCGCTCGTACTTCGAGCTCGCGTCGCTGATGCACCCCGACCGTTACTTCAAGAAGAAGCTCGGTTCCTTCAAGTCGAAGATGGAAGCGCTCTTCGGGCGCGTCACCGAGGCCCACGACACGCTCGTCGATGCCGCGTTGCGGCTCGACTACGACGCGTACCTCGACGAGGTCGCGACGACCAAGGGCATGGAGGCGATGTTCGAGCGCGCGCTCGACGAGTCGCGCAAGGCCGCCAACGCCGCGGCCCTCAACGGCGTGGCGCTCGCGCGGGACTCGGTCCCCGTGCCCCGCGCCGTGTCGAGCCCTGGGCCAGTCAGCCCGTCGGGTCCTTCGGCACAAGAGCTCCAGGCCCGGCGCGAGGCGCTTGCGAAGCGCCTCCTCGGCGGCCAGTCCGTCCGTCCCTCGGCCCCGACCACCCCGCCCGTCGAGGTGCCGAACCCGCTCAAATACGCGAACTCTGGCGACGCCGTCGACGCGCTCAAGCGTCGGTACGAGGAGCGGGTGGAGAACGCGACGCTCGCGCAGTCGCGCAAGTACGTTCAGGCGGCGGAGACTGCCCTCACCAAGAACGACCTCGTCGCGGCCGCCAGCTCGCTCCACATCGCCACGAGGTTTGCGCCCGACGACACCGCGCTTGCCATGCGTTACCAAGAGGTCAAGAACGACGCCGACAAGCTGCTCTGCGACAGCTACA
>JANXVA010000467.1 GCA_025351875.1 Myxococcales bacterium
CCCGGATCCGCCGACCACGCCCTTCGGCGACGTGCCGACGCTCTCGACCGCGTTCGGCAAGCTCGTCACCGGTATCGGCCAGACCGGCTGCGGTCTCGAGGCCCAGATGGAGAGCTGGTACCACTTCCTCGTCCAGCCCGATCCGTGGGTGAAGGTCACCGTCGACGGGAACAACAAGGCCGACCTCGGTGGACCCGGCGACGTCGACGTCGACCTCCTCACGCAGCGCGCCGACTTCCTCCGTCCCGACTCGCTCGTGGCCGTCATCGTCCTCACCGACGAGGACGACTCGTCGGTCGACCCGCTCTCGGTCGGCGGCCAGGGCTGGGCCTTCATGTCCAACCAGTTCCCCGGCTCGCCGAACTTCCGCGCCGACGGCAAGAGCACGACCGCGCCGCGCGGGACCAGCGCCTGCGACAAGGACCCCGGCTCGCCGGACTGCACCTCCTGCGGCTTCGCGGCGACGTGCAATGCGTCCGACCCGGCCTGCCAGAAGATCAAGGCCGACCCGGAGTGCGCCAAGAACGGCGGCTACTACGGCGCCGCGGAGGATCAGCTCAACTCGCGCTTCAGCCAGCAGCTCGTGAAGCGCAACTACGGCATCGATCCCCAGTACCCGATCTCGCGCTACACGGACGGTCTCTCCAAGACCAAGGTCCCGGACCGCACCACCGAGCACGTCATCAAGACCAGCGCGGACGGCAAGACCCGCGACATCGGCGGCTACCTCGGCACCGGCAAGTGCACGAACCCGCTCTTCGCCGCCAAGCTCCCGCGCCCGGGTGAGGACTTCTGTAACCTCCGCCCGGGCACGCGGACGCCGGACCTCGTCTTCTTCGCCGTCGTCGGCGGCGTGCCGAACACCCTTCTCCACTTCGATCCGGCCGATCCGGAGAAGAGCCGCATCACCAACGACGACTGGAACAAGATCCTCGGCCAGGATCCCGCGCACTACAACTACACGAACCTCGACTCCCACATGATCGAGTCGAAGGGCGCGCGCGCCGGCCTTCCGCCGCCCAGCGCCACGCGCGGCGACCTCGGCACCGACCCGGTCAACGGCCGCGAGTGGGACACCGCAGGCAACGACTTGCAGCACGCCTGCACGTTCGACCTCCCCACCCCGCGCACGTGCACCGCGCAGGACACCTCGTGCGACTGCGCGGCGATGGGCACCAACCCGCCGCTCTGCGGCGCCACCCTCGGCCAGCAGGTCCGCGCCAAGGCGTACCCGACCGTCCGCGAGTTCATGGCCGGCCGTGCCCTCGGCGATCAGGGCGTCATCGCTTCCCTCTGCCCGATCAGCCTCAAGGTCGACAAGCAGGACCCGACCTACGGCTACAATCCGGCCGTCAAGGCCATCGTCGACCGCCTCAAGAACGCGCTCACCACGCAGTGCCTGCCCCAGAAGCTGACGCGTGACACGATGACCAACGAGGTGCCCTGCCTCGTCCTCGCGCAGCTCGGCCAGGAGACCGACTCGTGCGCGAAGGCCGGCCTCCCCGAGCCGGACCCGGCGATCAAGTCGAAGTTCCTCGACGCCCAGAAGGCGGCGTCGGGCGATCCCAAGGACGGCGGCGTCGACCTCTCGAAGCTCCCCGTCTGTCAGCTCCCGCAGATCACCGTCGCGGCCGGCGCGTCGTGCGCGGGCGACACGAAGGAGGGCTGGTGCTACGTCGAGAACTCCTCGAACGCGAGCCCGGCCGGTCGCTGTCCGCAGGCGCTCATCTTCTCGACGGCTACGGGCGCTCTCGCAGGCGCGAAGTTCAGCCTGCAGTGCATCCAGCAGTTCAACCCGGGTCAGGCCGCAGGCGACGGCGGGTAACCGACTCGTCCCCGTCACGTAGCTCACGTAGCCAGCTCGAGGCCCGCTCGGTCGACATCGCGTCGGAACCGCAGCGGGCCTCGGCTTTTTCTGCTCCTCTCGAGAGCGCGCCCATGGCAGGTCCGAAGAAGACGATCCTCATCATCGAGGACGAGCCCCACATCGTGATGGGTCTCCGCGACGCGCTCGAGTTCGAGGGCTTCGGCGTCATGTCCGCCGGCAAGGGCAAGGACGGCATCCAGCTCGCGCGCGCCGAGAACCCGGACGCGGTCATCCTCGATCTGATGCTGCCCGACGTGAACGGCTACGCCGTGTGCGAGGAGCTCCGTCGCATCTCGCCGTTCATGCCCATCATCATGCTGACGGCGCGCTCGCAGGAGACCGACAAGATCCGCGGCCTCGACGCCGGCGCCGACGACTACGTCACGAAGCCGTTCAGCGTGAACGAGCTCATTGCCCGCATGCGCGCCATCTTCCGCCGCGTGTCGCGTCCGAGCGCCGCCCCGGAGGTGGTCGAGATCGGCGAGGGCAAGGTGAACTTCTCCGCGCACACCATGAAGGTGGCAGGCGTGGAGCACGCGCTCTCGTTCTACGAGGTGGAGCTGCTCCGGCTGCTCGTCGAGCGCATCGGCCAGCCTGTGAGCCGTGACGAGATCCTCCAGAAGATCTGGGGCCTCGAGGCCGCGCCCACCAACCGCACCGTCGACAACTTCATCGTGAAGCTCCGCAAGAAGCTCGAGAAGCACCCCGACAAGCCGGCGCACATCCTCACCGTCTACGGCTACGGCTACAAGCTGGCCGCGCCCGAAGCGGAGACCTGAACCTCTCGCTCACGGGGCCGGAGCGCCGGCCTCGATCCACGACGCGATCGTCCTCGTCGAGCGCTCGTCGAGCGGCGGCAGATCGAGCGGCATGCGTCCGCCGTCGATGTCCGGCCCACCCACGATCTTGCGGTAGAGATAGCTCCCTTCCGGATCGAAGCGCTTGATGCGGAGGAGCGACGGCTCCTCGCTCGACGGCACGTCGACGAGGTTGGAAGGCACGCGGTCCGGGAGCACCATCCCGGCGGTGCCGAGGCCGTGGCAGGCCGACTCCGGGCCGCCCGTGCACCCGCCGAGCACGTAGCGCGCCCTGGCGCCGATCGACGCGTCCTCCGGGAACGGGTCTCCGCCTCCCCCGAGCGTCGGCGAAGTGGTTGCCCCTCCTTCTTGCGGCGCGCCGGGCGGCGAGGACGAAGGCGATGCGCACGCGACGCCCAACGTCGTCGCCGCGGTCGTCCACGCGACGAGCACGGCCCCCGCAGCGCGCCGCAGCGAAGCTCGCCTGGCGGTCTGGTTGGCGGCCGAAGAGAGAGACATGGGCGGCGATCTCCAGGCTAGCGCCTCCGCGCCGGCTCGGCCCCATGGCGCAATTGCTTCGCCACCGTGGCGTGGCGTGGATACACAAGAGGGCATGACCACGACCCCCTCGGTGCCGCCGCCGTCGGAAGCGCCGTTCTCCGCTCGCGACCTGAGCGATGCCTGGCCCGCGCTCGACGCCGCGGAGCGCGCCGAGGGGTTCAAGCTCCTCTCGCACACCGACGCCGAGCGGTTCTTCCACGACCTGACGACCTCGGATCAATCGGAGCTCCTGTGCGCGCTCCCCGCCGACGACCGCCGCATCTGGATGCGCGTGCTGCCGCCCGACGACGCCGCCGACCTCATCCAGTGCGCGCCTCCGGGCCACCGCACCGCGTTCCTCCACGCGCTCGACGAGCCGACGCGTCAGGAGGTCAATGTCCTGCTCGCCTACGCCGAGGACGCCGCCGGCGGGCTCATGAACCCGCGGTTCGCGCGCGTGCGGCCGGAGATGACGGTCGACGAGGCCATCAGCTACGTGCGCAAGCAGACCCGCGAGCGCACCGTCACCATCTACAGCGTCTACGTGCTCGACCAGGAGCAGCATCTCCTCGGCGCCGTCTCGCTCCGCGAGCTCTTCGAGGCGGCGCCCGACAAGACGGTGCGCGAGGTCATGAAGACCGACATCGTTCGCGTCGACGAGCACACCGATCAGGAGGAGGTCTCGAAGCTCTTCGCGCGGCATCACCTGCTCGCCGTGCCCGTCGTCGACAGGGAGCAGCACGTCATCGGCATCATCACCATCGACGACGCCGCCCACGTCGCCGAGGAAGAGGCCACCGAGGACATCCAAAAGCTCGGCGGTACCGAGGTACTCGGCGCGCCCTACATGAAGATCGCGTTCCTCGGCATGGTGAAGAAGCGCGCCGGCTGGCTCTCGGCGCTCTTCCTCGGCGAGATGCTCACCGCCACCGCCATGGGCTACTTCGAGAACGAGATCGCGAAGGCGGTCGTCCTCGCGCTCTTCGTGCCGCTCATCATCAGCAGCGGAGGCAACTCCGGCTCGCAGGCGACCACCCTCGTCATCCGCGCGATGGCGCTCGGCGAGGTTCGCCTCCGCGACTGGTGGCGCGTCGCCCATCGCGAGGTCATGGCCGGCGTGGTGCTGGGCCTGACGCTGGGGACCATCGGCATCCTCCGCATCCTCACGTGGCAGGCGCTCTTCCACACCTACGGCGCGCATGCGGTGGTGATCGCGCTCACGGTCGGCGTGAGCCTGGTCGGCGTCGTGACCTTCGGGACGCTGGCCGGCTCGATGCTTCCGTTCATCTTGCGCCGTCTCGGCTTCGACCCGGCGAGCGCGTCGGCGCCGTTCGTCGCCACCCTGGTCGACGTGACGGGCCTCATCATCTACTTCAGCGTGGCCAGCGTGATCCTCGGCGGTTCGCTGCTCTGATCACTTCTTCTGGCACACGAAGTTGAACAGGCCGTCGTAGCGCTGGGTGACGTAGAGGATGCGGAAGGCCGCCGCCACCTGGTCGTACAGCACGCCGGCTTTCGGGATCGGCGTGTATTGCCCGTAGTGGTCGGCCCACGCCGCGCCCGTGGCATCGCGCATGTGCGCGGGGAGCTTGCCGGTGTCGACCGTGATGTTGAAGATGAAGAGCCCCCCGTCGTGGAGGAGGACCTGCGTGTCATCCATGTAGCTGGTGCGCTGGCGCGCCGAGAGAGTAGTCCTTGTTAGGGTATATCGGAGGGGAGCGTCGCGCGGGTCGGGTCCGGGGGTGGGCGGATTTCCAAGGCGGCTGGAAACGCTGCGGTTCGGGGCGTGCGCGAGGCGCGGCTGCGCCAAGGCGCGAGGTGTCAC
>JANXVA010000468.1 GCA_025351875.1 Myxococcales bacterium
GTGACACCTCGCGCCTTGGCGCAGCCGCGCCTCGCGCACGCCCCGAACCGCAGCGTTTCCAGCCGCCATGGAAATCTGCCCACCCCCGGACCCGACCCGCGCGACGCTCCCCTCCGATATACCCTAACAAGGACTACTCTCCGCCACCTGGTGGTCGTGCAGGGCGCGGCGCATCAGCAGGACCGCGCTCCGACGATGGGAGCTTCTTCTCGCTCCCGTCGCGATCGGTCCAGTAAACGCTGGTCGCGTCGATGGCGACGTCCAACGCTCTGGTTTCGGCCAAGAGCAGGTCGGGCCGCCCTGCAGACCAGCCCGCATCAGGCACGTGCCATGCGCTCCGTCCGGCTGGACAGAGAGTCAGCGCGGGCCGGCGAGCAGCATCACCACGACAATCGCGAACGCCAGGCCACCGATGATCACGAAGCGATGACGTCGGGGACGGCTGGCCGACTTTCGTGCGGGTCCGTCACCTGCAGCGGTGGGACCAGCGGCTCGCGGGCGCCGCACCTCGCCATGCCCGGTGGGAGCACCGTGCCTCGAGGCCCTCTTCAGCGCTCCCAGAGTCTTCCGAGTGGAAGCTCGATGGCATCGAACGGCTCGGCACGAACGACATCCTCGCCGGAGTGTGTTGCGATCACGCGGTACGTCTCGCCGTCGAGCCGATGCACTTCGAGTGTCTTCACGGTCGGGTTGATGAACCAGAGGTGGCCAACTCCCTCACGGCCGTAGACGCGGCGCTTTCGACCTCGATCGAGGGCTTCGGTCGAGGTCGACAACGTCTCGCATACCCAGTCCGGCGCGAGCGTCAGGAAGGCCGTCGTCGGCAGCTCGGGCATCCGAGCGCGCCTCCACCCGGCGACGTCCGGGACGACGACGTCCGCGCCGAAATGAAGCTCGGGCTCGTCGAGGAGGATCCAACCACCAGGCCCATCACCGTCGTCGTCGTCGAAAGCGCGACCGAGCCGAGCCCCGAGACGCGACGTTGCTCGCGCGTGCGGGATGGCGGGACGCGGGTTTGCGTAGAGCTCGCCGTCGACGATCTCCCCGACCAGGTGCTCGGGCAGCGCCTCGAGGTCCGCATAGGTCGCAGGCTTCCGCGCGGGGTGGCCCATCACCCCTCAGCATAGCGCAGCGGTCGGCGCACGCGAGGGGCGGCGCATGAGGATCACGCGGGTTTCCGACGGAAGGATTCGAACCTTCGTAAGAGGAATCAAAAGGCGGTGGCGGGTATCCGCCCGGTGCATGGCGTAGCGAATCGTCGAGTGATCGACACGGACGACTGGCGCAGCTGCCTCAGCTCACGTTTCCCATCTCGCGATCGTTAGGGGTTCTCTGGCTGATCGCGGGCGGCGCGATGCTCGGCGCGGCGATCGCGCTGCCCGCCTGGCCGCGAGGCTTTTGGATCCTCGGCGCAGTCGCGATCGTGGCCTCGCAGGCGGTGATCTTCTCCTCGTGGCGCGACGCGCGGTTCGGCACGGCAGCCAACGCGCTGGTGCTCCTGGGCGTGATCGAGGTCTCGCGCGGTCAAGCTCACAGGAGCTCGTGAGCGAGCGGGATCTCGCGGCGCTACCTTCACCCGTGCAGCGCTACCTGCGCTACGTCGGCGTCGTGGGGCACCCTCGCGTGCAGAACATGCGGGTACGGTTCACGGGGCGGATCCGGAGCGGGGCGGCCGCGGCCTGGATGCCCCTGGTCGCCGAGCAGTACAGCCTCTTCGATCGGCCCACGCGACTCTTCTTCATGCAGGCGCGAAGGTCGCTGCTGCCGGTCGAGGCGCTGCACGCCTACGTCGACGATCAGGCCTCGATGCGGGTGAAGGTCGTTTCACTGGTGCCGATGGTCGACGCGCGCGGCCCCGCGTTCACGTCCGCCGAGACGGTCACGCTCTTCAACGACATGGGCGTGATGGCGCCGGCGACGCTGATCGACCCGGCCATCCGCTGGGAACCGATCGACAGCGCGCAGTGCCGCGCGTCGTTCACGGCGGCGGGCCACACCGTCACCGCGACCCTACTCTTCGACAACGAGGGCCGCCTCGCAGACTTCTTCTCCGACGATCGACCTTCGCTGGACAGCAACGGGACGACATTCACGCGGCACCGCTGGTCGACGCCGCTGAGCGGGTATCGCGCGTTCGGGCCATTCCGCCTCGCGTCACACGGGGAGACGCGGTACGGCGGGGCGCAAGACGGATACGTGTATGGTGAGTTCGCGATAGAGAGCATCGAGTACGACGTGGGCGCGCCGGACTGAGCACTGCGCCGCCTTCGTGACCAGGATGGCCGTGGCGTTGCGGCGCCGGAACGCGAACGAAGTGCCTACATTTAAGGTCGATTTCTCGCTGAGTGCCGGCAGAATCGACCCCCGTCGGCGCCTGGCACGCAGGAGCGAGGCGCCGTCACTCCTCGCCCCCGTCACACGTGCTCGGAGCGCTCAGGGATTCCCGCGCCAACGGCGCAGGAACACGGGTGCAGCCAACGCTGCAAGCACGAACGCCGCGCAGAGGAACCAGGGGCGCCAACTCGGCGCCGTCATCCTCGCGCGCCTCTC
>JANXVA010000480.1 GCA_025351875.1 Myxococcales bacterium
CCGCGCCCGCCGTCTTCTCGAGCGCGTACCACGCCGTGAGGAGATCGTCTGTCGAGTGACGATGGCCCTTCTTGCGCTGGAAGATCCGATAGCGCGCGGTGAGCCCGTCGACCGTGATGGCTTCGCCGAGCTCCGCTTGAAGGGCGACGCGACGTACCTCGAGCTCGTCGGCGGACAACATCGCAGCAGCCCGCGCTACGGCTTGGGAATGCGGAACGTGCTGACCATGAGCGCGCCGCTCGCGACGTACATCAGCGTGAGCGGGTGGAAGTCGAAGGGGCCCAGCGTCATGTGGCCGAGCCACAGCGCGTCTCCCACGGCGCCCTGCGCGAACGCGATGCCCAGCACCAGGACGAGTGCGAGGCTCGTCGGGATGGGCGTGCCCTCGTAGTACTTCACCTTGCCGCTCTCGTCGGAGAGGGCGGCCGCGGTCACGTTGTACCGCGCGAGCCGGCTGATCCCGCAGGCGACGAAGAAGCAGAGCGCGACGCTGTCCCAGCCTCCGCGGAGGCCGAGCGCGAAGCCGAGGGCCGCCGGCGCGACGCCGAACGAGACGATGTCGGCGAGCGAATCGAGGTCGGCTCCGAGGGGCGACGAACGGCGGCGCCATCGCGCCACAGCTCCGTCGAGCGCGTCGCAGACGAGCGCGAGCGGAAGGAGCACGAGAGCCGCCCAGACCGAGCCGCGGTCGCTGCTGGCGACGTAGCTCATGCTGGCGAGAACGGCGCCGGTGCCGCAGAAGGCGTTCCCGAGCGTGATGAGGTCGGCGAGCACGAACGTGCGCACCATGGAAAAAGGCACCTTTTTCACGCGTGGCGCAGCGCCTGCGCTCGCGCTCTTGGGCGCCTCTTCTTCGAGCTCTGGTTGGGAAAGGGCCATCGCGCGCGGCTATCGGGACTGCACGACCATATCGGAGTGCACATCCGAGACCAAGCGGGCTCTAGCGAGGGGTCACTTGAAGCGCATGCAGCGGGCGCCGAGAGCGCCCCCCTTGTTGCGTGGCGTCGTCTGCTGGTTGTGGTGGTGAATGATGCTGCTCCACTCGGTGCCGTAGCCGCGATAGTCGAAGCGGGACACTTCTCCCTTCTTCAGCACGACCTCCTGGAGATTGCCGATCATGTCCATCCACGGCTCGTCCGCCGCGCTCTTCGAAATCTGGTCGGCGGCGACGCGGCCCGGAGACGCGATGCGCGAGGACCCGTCGTAGTAGTCGTTGCCCATGTCGTTCGGGTAGTAGTAGACGTCCGCGCAGGGCACGCCTCCACCGTCGGGATAGGTGATGAGCGAATGCCCCGCCGCAGGAGCGCCGGGGCACGAGGCTCCTTGGGCGCCCGTGCCGCAACACGTCCTACCGATCGCAAGCTTGCCGCCTTGGCAGGCTGCGCCGCCGCCACACGTGCCGGCGTCATAGATCGGCGAGAGTGTGTTGCCGCTGATGTTGTCCATGACCTCGGCGGTCGCGAGCTGGCCGCCGTCCCAGGCGCAGAACGCCGCGAAGAGCGCGTTGGGCGCGCAGTTGAGCGCCTTCTCGTCGAGCTGCTCCTTCGAGAAGTACTTGCCGCGGACGGTGGCCGTGGGGCCGGCGGCCGTCGAGGCGACGATGGTGGCCTTGTCGAACCAGTACGTCGAGTACCCGTACGACTGATCGGGCGCCCCAAGTGAGGCCCCGGTGTTGATGCAGTTCAACGCATGCGCCGCTGCGTAGTTCGTCCCCTCCACCCAGTTCGCGTAGTACTCCGGGAAGAAGTGGTTCGCGCCGAGCGCGAAGAAGACGCCATTGTCGACCGTGAAGTCGAAGCTCGTGCCGGGCCCGTAGGCACCGGCCGCATTGCCAATCCACCACCCATTCGACGCCTGCGTGGGGTGGTTGATCAGGAACTGGTCCTGGCCGGGGTAGTGCAGATTGATCGTCGCGTTCTTGATCGAGTACGTGAGCGCGGAGCCGGAATTGGCGCTCGGGAGCGCTTCTTCCCAAGCGGCGTTCCACTGGGTGGCGGCCGGCCGATGCGCAGCCATCCACGCTTTCACGTTGGCGGACTTCGCGTTGCCGAGGCCGTCGACGCCGCCGCCCACGGCCTCGAGGAACGCGCGCATGCGACCCGCGGTGATCTCGTACTTGTCGACATAGACGCTCTTGCCGGCCGGCGCGCCCGCGGAGTAGCCCGCGACCGGAAGCGACTTGCAGCAGCTCTCGTGACCCGCCACGACGACGCCACCAGGTCCGAGGTGGCTCTCGGCTCCGGTCCCGACCTCGTTCGTACCGCACGTGTCACCGCCGATATGCGGCTTGCAGCTCGGGGCGTCGATGCACTTCTTGGTTCCTGCGAAGTCCTTGCAAGCTCCGCTGCAGTCGGTGTCGACGAGGCAGGTCTTGTCCTCTGCGCACTTCTTGAAGCCCGGCGCGGCGACATTGCCTCCGCAGTCGACGTCGGTCTC
>JANXVA010000495.1 GCA_025351875.1 Myxococcales bacterium
GTGACACCCCGGCCCCCACGCCTGTCCCCGAGGGTGGCTCGCAGCCGGAGACGAGCACCGGCGACCCGGACACGAGCACGGGTCCGGACGGGACGACGCCCGACGGCGCGACGCCCGACTCGGGGCCGAACGACAACCCGATTGACGGCATCGCGGCGCCTGCCGCGGTCGCGGCGCTGAACGGCGTCGTCGTGGTCGGCCCGCAGTGGCACGGTGACGGCCTCTTCTATGCGGAGCTCGTGAAGGACGGAAAGCTGATCAAGCTCACGCCGCCCGGGACGACGGCGATCATCCGCGGGCCGGTCACCGCGGGCAACGAGACGCTCGGCACGACCTACGACGAGAAGGCGGCCAACTTCGTCAGCTGTGAGGTCGCCGCCAACGCGGTCGTCGGCGTGGGTACTGCCCACGGTGGACAGATCGTCCGCACGGCCGTCGGAGGCACGACCGGAACCGCGATCGTGCTCACCGTGGACGGCGGCGGCGCGCCTGCCTTCGACTCGCCGAAGAACATCGCCGCGCGTCACTCCGACGGCATGCTCTACATCACGGACCCGGGGTACCAGACCGACCCGGCGGCCCAGATCGTGAACAATCACATCTGGCGCATCAAGCCGACGACCGGCGAGGTCTTCGACGAGCGTCCGACGCTCGTCGACGGAAGGCCCAACGGCATCGCCTTCGCGGTCGACCAGCTCTCCGTCTACGTCACGTTCACGGGCGAGCCCGGCGGCGTTCCCGCGGCGAAGGTCGTGAAGTACCCCGTGGCCGCGGGCGGCGCTCTCGGTGCCGGCGTTCCCTTCGGAACGGTCGCCGCGGACGCGCTGGCCGACGGTGTCGTCGTCGACACGAAGGGCAACGTCTACGTCGCCGTGAAGACGGGCGTCGACGTGTTCAAGGCGGACGGAACGAAGTGGGGTCACATCCAGACGGCGAAGCCGGTCAACGGCCTCGCCTTTGGCGATGCGGACAGCAAGACGCTCTACATGACCACCGATCCGAACGGCCTCATGACGGTGAAGGTGAAGTTCGCCGGTCTGCTCGAGTAGCGCTCCGGCCAGAGCCTCGCATCACCCCGAAGCTCACCTGGACTTGATGAACGTCCAGGTGGCCTTCGGCGCGCTCGACCAGATGCTGTGGCCCATGCCGGGGATCTCGCAGTAGATCTCCGGTCGCGCGGCGTTGCAGCCGGCGTACGCGACGCAGGGGCTCGGCGCGAAGGGCGTCGTCGTCGCCTTGCACGTGTTGACGCGCGTCCAGTAGTCGCGGGCCTTCTTCGCGTCGTCGAGGAGACCGTCGGCGTCGCCGATGATCTGCATCGCGGCCACTGGTGGGCGTGGGCAGATGAGGTTGCCGTTGCCGTCGAAGTCGGTGCCCGAGCCGTCGACGCCGAACGGCCCGCCGCCGCTATGCGCGACCACGCCCGCGAAGGGGGTCTTCGCGAGGCACGCGAGCTGGTTGACGAAGTACGCGCCCTTCGAAAAGCCGACGGGGACGACGCGCTTCTTGTCGACGCAATGCGTGCCGGACAGGCTGGTGACGATCGCGTCGATGAAGGCGATGTCGTGGCCGAGACCGGAGGCGGTGTCGATGTCCCAGGTCTGGTTCTCGCCATCCGGATAGACGAAGATCGCGCCGCCCGCCGCCTCGGCCTCGAGCTTGAACGACCCGCGGATGTTGGCGCCGTCGCCGCCGTCGCCGTGGAAGACGAGGACGAGCGGGAACGACTTCTTGTTGTCGTAGGTGTCCGGAACGAAGAGCTCGTAGGAGCGCTTCGCGCCGTCGGCCATCAGCCTCTGCGTCGATGAGCCAGTCTTCACGCCGGTCGCGCCGCAGCCCGGCGTGGGATCGGGCGGACCAGCCTCGCTCGACGTGCCGCCTTCATCGACGGCCGGGTCGCCGCCGTCCGCGACGACGCCCACGAAACCGCCGTCGTCCGAGTCGCTGCACGCGGCGAGGGCCAGGGCCCCGCAGCCGGCCAGCACAGCCAGGGTCTGGAAGGAGAGAACTGCTTCGAG
Source organism: Myxococcales bacterium (assembly GCA_025351875.1). Taxonomy (GTDB): domain Bacteria; phylum Myxococcota_A; class Polyangia; order Polyangiales; family Polyangiaceae; genus Labilithrix. The sequence goes on from JANXVA010000495.1 coordinate 2,019, forward strand.
CCGAGAGAGACGCATCGCTACACGTTGTACGCGATCGCGCGGCTACTCGACGACGACGACGTCGCCGGCGGCCAGCTGGAACGCGATGCTCTTCGCATCGGCCGAGCGTAGGTCGGTGTAGCGGAAGCGAACGCGCTGCGGGAGCGACTTGCGCACGACGAAGACCTTGTCGCCGTCGGCGTAGTCGGTGAGGCCGCCCGCAGCGGCCAGCGCGTGGAGGACATTCGCTCCGTGGTCGAGCGGGAAGACACCCGCGTTACGGACCTCGCCCACGACAGACACCTTGAGCTCGGCGCCGGCCTCGAAGCTCACCATGACCGACGGGACCTTCACGATGTCCTTGAGGCGATCCTGGATCTCGGCGGCGAGCTGCGCGGGGCGCTTCCCGCGAGCAGCGACCTCGCCGATGACCGGGATCGAGATGCGGCCGTCCGCACGGACGCGCTCCTTCGTGGAGAGCGGCTCCTGGTTGAACACGCGGATGTTGAGCGTGTCGCCGTCGGCGATGAGGACGTCACCTCCGCCGCTCGCGGAGGACGGCAGGCTGTCCACCCAGACGTAGGGGCCGGTGCCGCCACACGCGAGGAGGACGAGAGCCATGACCACGGCAACCAGTGCATTCCGAGCAAAGCGACGTGCGACCATTTCGGGAGCCATCATACACCGTTCCGCGGGCGCACGGGGGCGCGAGCGCCCACCTGCGGCACGGGGGCTTCGACGATGGAGCGGGCCGGGACGCTGCGGCTCAGCACGCATCCGGCCATGATTTTCGAGGCTTCGCCGACGACGATGGGGCCATAGAGGGTCGCCCCGATGCCCACGTGGACGTTCCGCTCGAGGAGGGGGGCCCCGGCCAGCTTCGTCTCGGGATCGTTGCCGTACCCGAGGGTGACGTTCTGGAAAAGGATGCAACCTGCACGCACCTTGGCGGCGTAGCTCACTGCCAGCCCGAACCCATGCACGATGACGATCCCCGGCTCGAGCTCGGCGTCCCAGTGAATGTCCGACGCAAACGCGTGCCGGATGCTCCGCGACATGAACTGCGCGCCGAGCCCCGGCCCCGCCTGCCTGAAGAACCTCATGACGCGGTACGCGATCATGAGCTGGAACCCGATCTTCTTCACCGCATCCGAAGCGAGCGACAGCCTCGACTCCGACGTGCCCGTGCCCGTGCCCGTGCCCGATTCCTCCTCCCTCTCCCGCGCGTCGTACTTCTCGGCATAAAAGCGGATCATCCGGTGATCCTCCTTCACCCCTTCCGTGAGCGTCCTCCACGCCGAGGCGTCGCCCTTCTCCCCGCTCCTCAACAGCGCCACCCCGCGCTTGAACTCGCGGTACTCGCGCGCGACATCGCCGATGCCGCCCGTCTCGTGCCGGACGCCACGGTAGTACTGGATGCCGTAGACGAACGTGGCCCCCGCGATCGCGACGGGCTCGAGCCCGACCTTGTCGAACGCGGCAGCGGTCCGGATCGCAGCTCCGGCGAGGAAGCTCGTGGCCGCGGGCGCCGCCAGGCTGAGCGCCATGAACGGACGCGACACCGGATTCAGGTTCGGAAGGTGGCGCCACGGGCTCGACTCGGGGTGGTCCGGATGCTTGCGCGAGACCTTGGCCTGGTAGACGCCGTCGCGATAGGCGCGCTCCATCCACTTCTTCATCGACGTCCAGTCGGAGCCGTGGATGCTCTCCGCCTCGTTGGCGAACGCGAACGTCGCGCCTGCCTTCTCGAGGCGGATACCGAGCTCCTCGTCCTCGAGCGCGCGGAACTGCGCATCGAAGCCACCCGCGTCGAGGAACAGCTTGCGCGGGAAGGAGACGTTGCCCGTGTACACGTCGTGTCCCCGGACCTTCGCATTCCCTGCGGCGAATGCCTCGGCCTTCTGCGCGAGGACGCGCGCGTAGAAGCGCTCGAAGAGCGGCATGTCCGCGAGCTTCGCGTCCGGCCGCAGCCTCCCTAGGACGACGGTGTTGTCGTCCGCGTGCTTCGCGAGGTGCTTCGCGAGAAAGTCGGGCTTTACCTGCATGTCGTCGTCGACGACGACGATGATGCGCCCCGACGCGAGGTCGACCCCGCGCTGCCGGGCAACGGCGGCGCCCGCGTTCTCCTGGCGCTCGATCCGCAGCGCGTACTTCGTGACGAGACCCGCAAGCTTGTCGCGCGTGTCCTCCTTCGAGCCGTCGTCGACCGCGATGACCTCGTAGCGCTTCGGATCGATCGTCTGCGCGTCGAGCTGCTCGAGCAGACGGCGCAGGAGCTCGTGCCGGTTGAACGTCGCGATGACGACGCTGACCCACAGCCCGTCACTTCCGAACCTGTCCTCGAGAGCACCCATCGCGTCTCCGAGCTTATCAGCGGTTCAGGACGAAGCTTCGGACGAAGCTGCGCGGGTGCTTCGCGAAGTGCTGGACCCACGACGCGGCGTCGATGACGGCGGGCATTCGGTCGTCGGGGTCGCGAACGGCGTCGGTCGCCGTGGCGCGATGGTCGGCGTACCAGCGGCGCCAGTGGCGGACGTCGTCTCGCGACATCTGCCCGGACATGCCCTGCAGCGTGAGGACGAGGTCGAGCATCGTCTTGTGGCAGTAGACCTCGCGCCCGGTTGCCTTCCACGCGCGCGCGCTCGCGAGCTCGCGGTCGAGCTCCGAGCGTTCCCCGCGCGCTGCGTGCCACACCATCATGGGCAGCGCGACGCCGCGCGCCACGTCGAAGCCCATCTGGCTGTAGAAGCGAGGGTTGAAGTCGATGAGCAGGCGGCGGTCGCCGTCGACGATGAACTCGGACTCGAACGTGCCGTGGTAGCCGATCTTCTTGCACAGCTTGGAGAGCTTCTCGACCAGCACGGGCTCGAGCTCGCGCCCCTCGAAGCAGAGGCCGATGCCCACCTTGCGCGGGCGCTGGAGCACCTTCATCGCGGCGCGCGCGACGATCGTGCCGTCCTCGGCGACGAAGCCGGAGACGCTGAAGATGCTCGTCTCCGCGGCGGTGAGGTACTCCTGGACCATCGGCTCTGCGATGTCGGGGTGGCGATCGGTGAGCACGCGGTTGAAGGCGACGAGCGACCGGAAGCGCGCGAGCTCGGCCGCGAGCGTCGCGCGATCGGGGACGATGAAGCCCTTGATGCCGCTCTCGAGGAAGACCTGCGTGCGCGGCTTGAGCAGCACCGGATAGCGGAGCTCCGCGGCGAGCGGGTGATCGGCGCCGGCATCGCCCAGCGCGTGCGTGACGGGGACCTCGATGCCGACGTCGGGGTGCTCGCACGCCTCGTGGAGGAGCTTCTTGTCGAGGAGCGTGATGATCGCCCCCTCGTTCGGCGAGTACATGACGAAAGCCCTCGACAGCCGCTCGCGATGCAGCGCAAAGAGCCACGAGAGGTGGTCGTTGGGCGGATAGAGCAGGGAGCCCGGGTTCTTCTCACCCCACGCGACGAGCCAGTCGACGAGCGCATCCGGTCGAGAGAGCGGAGGGTGGACGAGCTTGTCGCCGACGTGACGCGAGAAGAGCGCGCGAGCCCGCCTGCTCTCGTCGGCCATCGTGACGGCGATGCCGTGCTTGCCGTAGCAGCGCGCCGCCGCCAGCGTGCCGTAGTAATCCGCACCGAGGAGAAGAACGCGTTTGTCGGCCATCAGTCGTGGAAATGCTTTTTCAGCTTCAAAAACGGGGTCTCGAAGAACCGGAAGCTCACCTCTGCGAGGACGTACACGATCGCGATGCCGCCGACGATGACGCCCGTGACCAGCGCCATCTGCGTCGCGGCGTCCATGCCTTTCTGCATCGGCACGAGCCGCGGGACGAGCAAGATCACGAGCACCCAGTGGAAGATGTACATGCCGTAGCTCACCTTCCCGCACGCGACGAGCGGCCGCCACGAGAGGAAGCGGCGCGTCCGCTCGCTGATCACGGCGTCCGCGCACATCGAGATCGAGGCCGCGAAGAAGACCGCGAGGATCACGTAGCCGATCGCCATGATGCGACGGTCGTAGTCGTTGAGCCCGTTGGCGAGGACGTAGAGCCCCGCCAGCGCGAGCGACGTGGAGACCCAGATCGGGAAGCGCAGGCGACGCCACGCGACCGACACCGGATGGGAGACCTCGCGCTGCGTGACGGCGACGAACGCCCCGAGGAGCAGGCCGTCGGCGCGCGTGAACGTCGCGCGGTAGACGAACTTCGCGATGCCCTCCTGGTCATGGAGGAGATGCTGGAAGAGCGGGATCTGCGCGCCCTTGAAGACCATGAGGCCGCGGAGCATGACGACCGCGGGCACGAGCACGAGGATCGTCGGGATGAGCCGGCGGCGCGACACGAGGACCGCGACGATCGGCCAGACGAAGTAGAACTGCTCCTCGATCGCGAGCGACCAGAAGTGCGCCGTCCAGCGCAGGACCTCGTCGTCGAACGCGAGGGCGTAGTTCTGCATGTAGATCCAGTACGACGCACCAGGGACCCAGGCGGAGCCGCCCGCGACGGCGAACGCCACGATCGTTCCGACGATGATGAACGCGTAGTAGAGCGGGAAGATGCGCAGCACGCGGCGCATCCAGAACATCTTCAGGCGTGAGCCGGTCGCGCGCTTCGACGGCGCGACGAGGCCGCGGGTGATGAGATAGCCGGAGAGGACGAAGAAGAGGTCTACGCCCGTCCAGCCCGACCAGAGGAGGGCGTGCACGCGCACCGCGACCTTCTCGGCGAACGTCACGGCGGTGGTCGGGTCGTCGCCGGGGAACGTCCACGCGAAGTGGAACACCAAGACGAGGATCACGGCGATCCCGCGCATGCCGTCGAGCGTCGGGATGGCGCGAGCGTCGGCGCCCTTCAAGGCGGCAGCTGCGGACTCGCTCGGCTCGGCCTCCTCCGGGGGCGCGTCAGGAGAGAGCAGAGAGAGCGGCTCGCCGTCCTTCACGACCTTCCTGAACCCGAGCGCGATGACGAGCCCGAACGCGAGGACCATCAGGAGGTCGGTCGTGACGTAGCCGGGTGGCAACGTCACATGGAGCTCGTCGAGCGCAGCGAGGAGCGCGTTGCCGTCGATCATCTCGCGCCCGATGAGATCGCGGCGGACGACGGGCGCGCTCCCACGGAGACGCATCCCGTTCTCGAGCTTCTCGAAGCCGAGGCTCTCGATGTAGGCCTCGTCCTTCTCGTTCACGTCGACGGTCTCGACGATGAGATCGGAGTTTCGCTCGCCGAGGCTGTACTCGTAGTCCCACTTGTCGTGGCCGGGCGAGAACACGCCGCGCGGAGCGAGCTTCGCGATGTGGCGATCGTTCTTGCCGAGGAGGTCCTCGGTGGGGCGCTGCGCGAAGTACGGCGTCGCACCCGCGGCGGCGACGGCCATGCGGAGCTCGGGCGGAGTCGTCTCGCGGATGAGGATGCCGAGGCGCGTGTAGTTCGCCTCGTCCTTGTACTGCGCGGCGTTCTGCGCGGCCCAGCGGCCGAGCGGCAGGAGGTGCGACGGCGCCCAGACGAGCGCCGTGAGCACGAGGGCCGCGACGGCGACCGTGCGCTGGCTCGCGAAGCGCCGGCGCAGCGCGGCGACCCCCTCGGCCACGCCCTCGCGGAGATCCTTCATGCGGAGGAGGAGGCCGACGAACACCCAGGCGCCGCCCATCGCGAACGCGACCTTGCTGAACGTGACGGTCGCGGCGATGCCGGGCTCCGGGAACTTCCGCGCGTAGACGTTGAGCGCGAGGAGGACGGCACCGCACGTCATCATCCCCAGCGAGAGGCGACGGACGAAGAGCGCGTTGCGCGGGTCGCTCGTGCCCTCGACCACGCGCGCGAGCACCACCGCCACGAGGACGATGAGCGCCGGCATGCCGACGCACATGTAGCGGTTCGCGTAGAGCATCCACTCCCACGCGTCGCCGCCGACGTAGGTGGCGTAGCCGATCTGCGCGACGAAGA
>JANXVA010000496.1 GCA_025351875.1 Myxococcales bacterium
GCGGGGCTTCGAGCTCGTCTCGAGCCGCCCCAAGCTCGCCATCAACCTGACCCAGCCAGGGAAGCACAACGTGGTGATGTCGGCCGACGTCCTCGAGCTCATGACCGTCTACCGCTGAGGCCAAGGCCTGGAATTCGTGCAGAATCGCGGTCACTTGCAGCGTGCTTGTCGAGCCGATTTCGTCCGTGGTATTCCTGACGCCCCATGCGTTCCCCGCTGCGCTCCGGCGCCCTGGCTTTCACGGTCCTCGCTCTCGCCTGCACGAGCGGCGCTTGCGGAAGCGCAGACGAGCCCTACAAGCCCGCCCCGGCGTGGTCCGGCCGCTCGCCGAACCTCCCGTCGCCCCCGCAGATCAACTCGGCCCCGGTGAAGGTCGGCGACGCGTACACGATCGTCGGCGCGTCCCACCATCTCCGCAGCCGCATGCACAACACCGAGGTCACGAAGGCCTCGATCCCGATCACGGGCTACATCGTCGAGGAGAGCTACTCGACCGCGCCCTCCTGCGCGATCCACAAGATCGGCAAGAAGGACCCGGACGACTGCCCGCCTGCGGGCTCGCCGCCGATCGAGATCCCCTCGTTCTGGATCGCCGACACGAAGGGCGCCGGCAAGGATGCCCCGCGCATCCGCGTGCTCGGCTGGGCGAAGAACGTCGCCACCGTCTACGAGGCGATGGAGAAGTACAACAAGCTCAAGGAGATCAAGGACCCCGCCAAGGATCTCTTCAAGGACGACATCTGGAGCGTCGACGTTCCGTTCCCGATCCCCGCCGTCGGAGCGAAGGTGAAGGTCACGGGCAAGTACGGCTTCACGTTCTCGAAGTCGTCGACGGGCCTCGTCTCCGACCCGGTCAACGGCGTCATCACGTACGAGAAGGTCGAAGTCGTCGAGCCCGCGCCCGAGAAGGCGTCGTTCAAGAACCCGGCCAGCACCGCGAGGTGAGCTGAGTCGAGCGCGCGCGCGGCTCGTCGCGCGCGCCGCGCTCGTTCAGGCTACTCCTCGACGAGCGAGGTCTTGAAGAGCGCGCCCGCGAGCTTCTTCCACCTCGGGCCCATCGCCTTGTCCTTGAAGACGGACTTGTGCCGCATGGGCCTGCCCGCGATCGACTTGGCGTCGACCTCGATGGCCATCGGACCACCGCTCGCGCTCTTGGTGAGTCGGTAAGCCTGCGTGGGGTTCTCGCCCGCCGTCGGCGCGAACAGCACGAGGTCGAACTTGTTGTCGCCGTCGGTATCGTAATAGACCCACTCGGCCCCGCCGCGATGAACGATGGCCACCTCGGCGTCGAACTTCCCGTCCCTGACGACCTTGCCGGGATCGGCCTTCGGATCCTTCGCGTCGAGCTTGGTGTCGTGATCGACGTCGACGAGCATCGTGCTCGTCGCGTAGCCCCCCGCCTCGATGACGCTCCCCTTGGGGAAGCCCTTCACCTCGCGGAACGCGAAGCTACCGCGCGGGTAGAGCGGGTCGGGGAGGGATCCCGCGCCGTCGTCCGTCGCGATGTCGTAGCCCGAGATCTTGAGGGCCCTCGCGGCACGCGGGAGCGCGACGAGGCCAGGCCGCAGGAGCTTCCGTCCGATCTGGTCGGGGGCAGGCTTCATCTCTCCGCCGGCGCCGAGCCTCCACGCGTTGGTCGTGAACAGCCACGCCGGGTCCGTCGCACCCGTGGTCATGAGCGCGAGATCGAACTTCGAGTCGTTGTCCGTGTCGTAGATGGCCCACATCGTGTTGCCCTGCACGATCACGGCGATCTCGGCGTCGACCTTCTTGGCCTTGAGGAGCTCGTCGGCGGAGTCGCCGTCCTTGAACGTGCCGATGCTGTCCTCGTCGGCGTCGATCAGGAGCCCGCGGCTGAACGCGCCGCGCACGAACACCATGTCGGGCTTGCCGTTCCCGTCGGTGTCGACGAGGCGCCCCTCGGTGCCGGCGGCGAGCGCCGGATCGGGGACCGTGACGGATGCCGCGGCCGCCTCGAGCGCCTTCTTCGACGCGTAGCGCGACCCGCCCATCGCAGTCGCGATCTTCCCGAGGCGCGCGTGCAGCGCGGGATTGGCGATCAGCTTCGCCGAGAGGTCGTTCTTCGGCAGCGCCTCCTTGTCTTCCTTGATGCCGCCCTTGCCGTCGATGCGGAACGCCTGGTCGGGCACGCCGTCGTTGCCCTTGTCGACGAGGAGAAGGTCGAAGCGCGCGTCGCTGTCGGTGTCGTACCAGATGTACGCCGTGTCGCGGATCGTCAGGAGGGCGATCTCCGAGTCGTACGGCTCGAGCGGGTCACGTTTCCGCGTGAAGTGATCCTGGTCGAGATCGATGAGGAGGGCCATGCGGTCGAAGCCGCCGAACATCCCCATGTTTCCGCCGCGCATCACGAGCGTGTCGGGCACGCCGTCGAGGTCGAGGTCCTCCAGCGTGGGGTTGAGCCCGCCGTCGCAGTAGGGGTCGGGGAGAATGGCGACAGGCTCCTCACCGAAAGCAGCGGTAAAATCGCGGATCTCGTCGAGGTGCACGTGGAACGAGGCCGTCGCGAGATCGGCGGAGATGCTCTGGTTGAGGCCGACGAGCTCTCCGGCGGCGTTGACGAGCGGCCCGCCGCTGTCGCCGTGGGTGATGGCGCAGTCGGTCTGCACCGCGAGGCCCTGCGTCCGCGCGAGGAACGAGTCGGCCATCATCATCTTCTGCTCTTCGCAGTTCTTCTTTTGCTTCGCGGCCGCGTCGGCGCTGTTCGCCGGGTCGGAGTGCGAGCAGTCGAGGCCCGCCAGGATGCTCGCGTCTTGTTGACGCTCGCCGACGCTCGCGACGCTGCAGGTCTTCGCCGCCCAGAGAAAGCCGATGCCTGCGTGACCCACCGCGATGACCGGCTCCGCGACCTGCGGCGCGTTCTTCGCGAGCTTCACGGTGGTGAGCTTGGCCGGGGCGTCCTTGACCTTGATGATGGCGAGATCGCGGACCGGGTCCGCCTTCACGACGACGGCGTCGTAGCTCTTCTCCTGCCGGCTCATGCGGCCGGTCGGCGTGAGGTCGCCGAAGTTGACGCTGACCGTGACGATGAAGTCCTTCGTTTGACCGTCTGCGATGACGTGGTTGTTCGTCAGGATGTAGCCGCGCGGGTCGATCACGACGCCGGTGCCCATGCCGTGCTCGGAGCGGATCAGCACCGTTCCAGGAGCGACGAGGCGATAGGCCTGGTTGCCGGCGAGCTTCGAGGTGGCCGTGACGCTCGTGGCGGGCGGGGGCGCCGACTCGGCGATCTGCTCCGTCGGCTGCATCGGCGCGGGCGCGGTCTGACCCAGCAGCGCCGCGAGCTTGGTGCGCGTCCCGCACGTGTGGGGAGCGATGCGCTCGTGCACCTCCGTGGCCGCGGTCTTCGCGTGCGGATCCGCCGCCGTCTTCGGCGTTGCCGGATGTCCACCGCCACACGCCACGGCCACCACCGAGAGCGCGAGCACGGCCACGCCTGTTCTGATCGCGCCCTTCGTGGAGGCGGCTTGCTGCTTTGCCATCGTACGTTTTACCCCTGGTCCGCGAGAATACTTCCTCGCGCCGTCAGCCGGGAGAGCCTTTAGTGGGGAGCCAGAAGTGCCTTCACTTCGCCGGCGGCCGCCGAGTTGGCGGCCGGAGCGAGCACACGCAAGAGGAGCTTTCGCTCGTTCTCCGCGAACCCGCCGCCCGTCTGGGCGATCCAGTGGCTCGCCGCCAGCGCACCTGCGCTCACCGCGAACGCCGCGTCGGTGGTCTCGGGGCCGAGCGTCAGTGGGTCGGGCTCGCGATCGATCCCGATACGAGCCTCGGCGGCCATGAGCGCACGTTCGCGCAGCAGGTCGACCGCGAGGGATACCGCGCGCAGCGCCTTCGCCGCAAAGAGCTGGCGCGTCGCGCGCCCGAGCGCCGCGTCGACCTGGCGGTCCGGGAGCTGCGCAAGGGCGCGCAGGACCATCGTTCGCCCCGCGTTGGTGGCGCACAGAGTCAGCGTCTCGTGGCGCCAGGTGAAGGTCGGCGCAGCACGATCGATGGTGACGAAATCGGTGAGGGGCGTCCGCGAGAGCAGCGCCTCGACCACCGAGGTGAAGCGCGCCGCGTCGACCGCTCCGCCCGCCATCGGCAGATCCATCAGCGGACGCGGCGTGCGCGTCTGCTGGACGCGTCGCAGCTCGGGCCACGCCGTGAGGCGCGCCGGTGGGTCCTCGCCGAGGAAGGTCTCGGAGCCCGTCCACCACTTCACCTCGATGTCGGTGCGCGCGAGCTCGAACATTCGCGACATCCACGTGTGTCGGGAGAGTGCCTCGCCGGCGGTCCGCGGGGGCGGCACGCGGTCGAGCGTCTTCTCGATCACGTTCATGATGCGCAGCGGGCCACTCCGCCGGAACGTTGCGTTGAAACCGGGATGCGTCGCCTGGACGAGGTCGTGGAGCATCGCCGCGATCGCCCACTCGTGCTCGCTCGGCGCAGGCTCGAAGCGGTCGACGGGCGCTAGCTTCCGGGCGATCCGCACGCGCGCGAGCTGCGTGCGCGAGAGCGCGTCGACGTCGCTCGGCGTCCGCTCGCCGATGGAGAGCGCGTTCTTCCCGCCGAACGCCTTGATCGGCCGCATCGCGCCGCCGAGGACGAGCGGCGCGAGGAACGTCGAGAAGAGCCGATCGCAGAGCGGCTGGGGGTCGCGTTCGCCCTTCGCCATCGCTCAGACGACCTTGCCGGGACCCGGACCGAGCTGCGGAGGCCCCGCGGGGCCGGGACCGAGCTGCGGCGCCCCACCTTCGGGCGGCGGCGTCACCTGGCT
>JANXVA010000527.1 GCA_025351875.1 Myxococcales bacterium
TGGACTCGCCTCGGCGGGCTTCTCGGGAGGTGGCGGCGGAGGCGGCGCTTCGCTCGCGGGCTCCGTCGCGATCGGTGCGGCGGCGATCGGTGCGGTCGACGCACGCGGATCCACCGCGAGCGCGCCGACGAGCGCGAGCGCGCCGACGACCTCGCTGCACGTCTTGCCCGAGACCGAGCGCGCAGTGCTCGATGCGTTCGCCTCCTCGATCCAGAGCCTCCCGACGTGCTGCTCGCCGCTCTTGGTGACGACGACGTGCATCACGCGCGCGCGCTCGTTCGGCTTTGCTGCCCGGGCTCTCGTCGTCCGCGCGGCGATCTCGCGGAAGAAGGCGTCTGACGTCGGGCAACCGGCCGGCGCCTCGTACGCGACGGAGAGCGGCTCGGGTGCCTCTTGCGCGTGCGTCGTGCCAGCGATCGTCAGGATCGCTGCGCACCCTCCGATGGCGAGCCCCCGCAGCATGTCGACGGTATAGCCCGTCATCGGACGGCCCTCGTCGATTTCGTGATCGCGAGTGCGACGTGCACCCATTGCGTATCAGACGGAGGCCACGCCAATGAATGCACGCACCCTTTGCTTCGCACTGCTCGCTCTCGCTCCCCTCGCCGCCGGCGTTGCCGCGTGCTCGGGCACATCCGGCGGAAATGATCTGACCGACAGTCCGACGGACACGGACGCGTCGGAGCTGAAGGTCTGCGCGGCCGGCGACTGCGGTCCGGCGCCCGGCCTGGCGGCCGTCCTCTGCTCCGACGGCTCCACCGGCGGCAACACGGGACGCTGCATCAAGACCAAGGGCACCACGTGCCACTGGGAGATCCGCTCCTGCCCGGCGCCGACGCCCGCACCCGGACCGCCGACGCCCGCGCCGGTACCGCCGAAGCTCGATTGCTCGGCGAAGGGCGCCTGCCCGGGTCCGATGCCGGGGGCGCCTTCGCAGATCTGCTGGGACGGATCGACGGCAGGACCGACCTGCTCGGACACCGGCGGCGCGTGCGGCTGGAAGATCACGAGCTGCCCGCCGGTCCCCCCGGAGCTCGAGTGCGGAGCGAACGTTTGCCAGAAGGGGCAGACCTGCTGCTCGGGCGTGCCGTTCCCGACGCCTACGTGCGTCGACGGGATGCAGTGCCCCATCTCGCAGCGCCAGCACAAGAAGGACATCGCGTACCTCTCCGAGACCGATCGCCAGCGGCTCAACGACGAGCTCATGAGCTTCCGTCTCGCGACCTACCGCTACAAGTCCGAGGCTCCCTCGGAGCGCGAGCATCTCGGCTTCATCATCGACGACGTGGCGCCGAGCGCTGCCGTTCTCCAGAGCGGAGAGCGCGTCGACATGTACGGCTACCAGACGATGGCGGTCGCCGCGCTGCAGACGCAGGCGACGGAGATGGCGAAGCTCCGTCGCGAGCTCGATGAGCTCAAGGCGTCGTGCACGAAGAAGCCGACCGCGCGCTGACGCCGAGAACGCGGCACGACCGCCCGGTCGCCGCTATGATCCGGCGCGTTGGTCATGGCATCGGGGGGGATTCGAGCGACGGCGCGCGCGCTCTGCGTGGGGCTCGCGCTCGTCGCATGCTCCACGGGGCAGGGCCGCGGCAAGGCGATAGGCCCTGCGCCCTCGCTCCCCGAGCAGCGGCGCTCCGCGCGGTTCGTGCCGCTGCCCGAGTGGTACTGGGAGTCGGTCGAGCCGGAGATCACAGGTTCGCCCAAAGGGATCGACCTCCCCGTACCAGAGGCGTCGCTGGTCCGCATCGAAGGTGCGACCCGCGTGTGGGACGAGCTCGGCGCCGAGGGGCGCGACCGCCTCCGGCGTGATGGTCTGCTGGTCCTCGGGAGCGCGGATGCCGCAGGCGCACGGCCGCCAGCGACGCGCCTGCGGATGGGTGCATTTTACATGGATGAACGCCAGCAGCGCGTTCCCTACGTCGTCACGCTCGACGCGCTCGCGTACGCGATGCATCTCGCCTTCGAGCGCGCGCTCGCGGAGGTCGACGACACGGTCCTCGCGCCGGAGCTCGATTCACTGCTCAGCAAGCTCGATGTGCGCCTCGCCGCCGAGCAGAAGGGCGCCGGGGTCGAGGTCGGTGAAGCGCTCCAGCTGGCGCGCGCGATCGTCCTCGTCGCGCGCGGCCTCGCGAGCGAGCCGCCGGCCGCGGCCGCGCAGGTCGGAGGCGAGCTGGGCCCCGCCATCGCCCAGGAGATCGCCCGCGTCGTCGCGCACACGGGTCGCTCTCCGAGTGCGCTTCTCGGGGTTCCCATCGACTACGGGCGCTTCGTCGTCCCGCCCGGCGCTGCGCGACCGGGGTCGTTTCGCGCGCTTGCGTGGCTCGCGTCCGCTCCGCTCGTCCTCGTCGCAAGGAGCGAGGTGCGCGGTGCCACTCTCGGCGTCGCGGGCTCGAGGTTGCACGCGCGCACCGCCATGGTCCTCGCGCGCATCACGGACCGAGACGTCGACGCCGGCATCTTCGCGTCGTGGTCGCGGATCTCGCGCCTCCTCACGTTCGTGTGGGGCCCGTCCGACGATCTCTCGTTCCGCGAGCTCGACGACGCGGCGACCGCGGTCGGCGTCAACCTCGAGGACCCGAAGTTCGTCGCGAACGTGATCTCCGTCGATCGCCTCAGGCGTCGAGCCGCTGGGGTGCGCGCGCCGCTCGTCTACGACGGCACGGGCTCACGAGGTCCGGCGGGCGTGTCGCTGCGCATCTTCGGCGGTCACGCACCGGCCGACTCGATCGCGCTTGCGTCGTTCGCGGGTGGGCACGAGAGCGCGATGCCACAGGCCCTCGATCTCGCCGTCTGGCTCGAGGCTCCGGAGGCGCGTGCGGCGCTGCACGAAGGTGGCGGCGATACGTCCTCGGTCTACGAGGACGTCCTGGCACGAGCCGTCAAGGCTCGTCCCGTCGACGGCGCAGCGTCGCGTCACGCCTCGGTCCATGGCTCGCAGCTCGACGCCGTGATGACCTGGCTCGCTCCTCGAGACGATTCGCCGCGTCCTCTCACCTCCGCCGCGGCTCAGCGGGCGGCCATCGAGTCGGCGCTCGTTTCGTGGACCTACGCGCGCCACGACGGGCAGGCACTCTCGCGTCCGCGGCCCGCGCGGACGTCGCACGTCGCTCGCGAGCTCCAGGTGAGCGGCGCCACGCTGCCCGCGTTCGTCGAGGCGGCGCCTGACGTGATCGCGCGGCTCGTTGCGACGGTCGGTCAGATGAAGCGCGGGCTCGCCGGCCTCGGCGCGCTGGGCGCAGACTCGAAGGCGATGGGCACACTCGCGGAGGTCGAGGACATCTTGCGCGTCGCCCTCCGTGTCGCGACGCGCACGGCGAGCGACGAGGTGCTACCCGCGGAGGACCTCGCCGCGCTCGCCTCGCTCCCGGCTCGGCTCGCGAGCCTCGAGGAGCCAGGTGACGACGGGGTCGCGCCCGGCGGTCCGGTCGTCGCGGAGGTGTTCGTGGATGCCTCCGGGCATCGGTTGCTCTCGACGGCGACCGGCGCGATCGAGCCGGCGGTGATGATCGTTCGCGAACCAGGGACGGGCCGTCTCGTCGTCGCGGTCGGGGCCCACGTCGCTCATCACGAGCTCGTCGAGGCGCGCGGCCGCGAGACGACCACGATGGTGGGGCGCGACGGGACGTTCGCGTCTCCCGCACGAGCGTCGTACACATCGGCCTTTCGCATCGTGCGGTAGGCCGCCGCGGGGAGCCCGGTGAGCTCCGGGTGAGCAGCGCATGAGCACGCCCGAACGCCGTGGTGCATGGGCGTCTCGCATGCTACGCCAAAGTGTTCCCATTTACGGCTGCTTACGTGGCCTTCCGGTTGAGGGGTCGTCACGCATGTCGCTTCGCTCGCACTCTCTTCGTAACGCGCTCACGGTGGCTGCTTGTGCGGCCATCCTCGCTGGCTGCCCGACCGGCTCCGACGTCACCGACCCCACCCCCGAGGCTGACGGCGGCGTCGGCGAGGGAGGGACGTTGCCCGACGGCGCCGTTCCGGTGGCGTGCGGGCGACTGACGACGCCGTGCGATGTCGGTGGTGCGTGCGCGGGCTCGGCTGACTGCACGTCGCAGCTCTGCACGGGCGGCGCATGCGCTGCGGTCGCTCCTGCCGACGGCGTGAAGAACGGCGACGAGACGGACGTCGACTGTGGCGGCACGAAGGCACCGGCGTGCGTGGACACCAAGGGCTGCGCGCTCGCGAGCGACTGCAAGAGCGGCGTGTGCACGAACAAGATCTGTCAGGCACCGACGTCGACCGACGGGGTGCAGAACGGCAACGAGACGGGCGTGGACTGCGGCGGCACGAGCACCGGCGCTCCGAAGTGTCCGACGGGGACGGGCTGCCTGGTGGACGGGGACTGCGCGAACGTGAAGTGCGACACCGTGCAGAAGAAGTGCGCGTCCGCGTCCCACAGTGACGGCCTCAAGAACGATGGCGAGACCGGCGTCGACTGCGGTGGCCCGTCGCCGACGAAGTGCGCGACGGGCGAGGGCTGCGCGTCGAATGCCGACTGCAACGCGGTCGCGTGCGACGCCGCGGGGACGAAGCTCTGTCTCGCGGCCACGCACACCGACGGCATCGTGAACCTCGGCGAGACCGGCGTCGACTGCGGCGGCGCGGCGCCGACGAAGTGCGCGACGGGCCAGGGCTGCCTCGCCACGACCGACTGCAACAAGGTGCTCTGCGACGTCGCGGGGACGAAGCTCTGTCTCGCGGCGAGCCACACCGACGGCATCCTGAACCTCGGCGAGACCGGCATCGACTGCGGCGGCGCCGCGCTCCCGCTGACGTGCGGCGTCGGCGTGGGCTGCGCCGTGACGGCCGACTGCACGAAGGCCAAGTGCAACGCGGGAACGCTCGTGTGCGACCCGCCGTCGAAGACCGACCTGATCCAGAACGGCACCGAGACCGATGTCGATTGCGGTGGCGGCGGGCCGACCAACGCAGGCGCATGTGCCCTCGGCCTGTCGTGTCTCGTCGCGTCGGACTGCGCGTCGACGACCTGCAACTACGCGAAGAAGTGCGTCGAGTCGCCCTCGTGCACGCCCCACTTCGGCGGCGACACGTGCGGCAAGGGCGAGGTCGGCCAGGTTGGCGCGGCACACGAGTCGTGTTGTGCGCGACTACCGCTGCCCGCGAACGCGAGCGTCGCCATCGGCAAGTACGAGATCACCTCCGGTCGCGTTCGCGAGTTCATCAAGCAGACGGGCGGCAACGTCCGCGGGTGGGTCGACGCGAACCGCGCCAAGACCACGCAGATCTCCGACGGCGTCCTCGCGTTCCTCCCGCAGGCGGACAAGCTGCCCATCCGCACGTATCCCTCGTGCCAGAGGAACAACCTCAACCAGTGGGTCTGCGCGCCCGTCACGCGCGACTTCGGCGTGTACACACACCTCGGAAGCACGACGATCTTCCCCGACCGTCCGTGCCGCAATTGCGGGCAGGGCTGCTGGTTCAACACCGGAGCGGGACAGAACGGTCACACGACCTACTGGTTCGATGCCGCGACGCAGTCGACGGAATGGGGCGCCGGCGCGAAGGTCGCCACGCAGGCAGAGCTCGACGTCAAGAGTCAGAACTGCGTGACGCAGGTGCTGCTCGCGGCGTTCTGCGCGTGGGATGGCGGAAGGCTTCCGACGCAGGCCGAGCTCGGTGGCGTCAACGGCGCCTGGGGACCCGGAGGGATGCCGTGGGGAGGGAGCTCGACGTCGTTCCGCGACACGGTCGCGGGCAACGAGGCGGGGCGAATCGTCTATCCGTTCAACCAGGATGGCACGTGTCCGGGTAACTCGTGCTTCCTCGTCCCGATGCTGACGGCGGCGGGTGGCTACAACCCCGCGGCCGCGACCGTGAACACGACGAACTTCAATCCGTTCCCCTCTTCGCCCGGGGTCTTCAACGCGCGCTACGTCTATCCCGTCCCGGCCGACACGGCCACGAACGATCAGGCCTATGCGGTCGCGGCCCCCGGTCGCATGCGAAACGATTTCCGTTCGGTGGGCCCCGGCGCGACCGACGGCTTCTACGACGTCGCTGCGAACCTGATCGAGATGACCGGTACGGTGACCTCGAGCGATACGGGAAACGCCGGCGATCCGAATGACCCCGTCGGCTTTCACCTCGACTCGAACGGTAATCCGCTGCCGGGCGTGTCGTGGGTCGGCGGCTCGTTCGAGGGGCACACGCCCAACAACCGCGGTGGCTACGATCTCGATGTCCTGACGAAGTACGGCAAGGCCGGCGGGCGTTGCGCTTACGACCTTCCGTGAGCTGACTCGGCGCACCGCTGCGACATGTGCGCGTGCGATGGCGTGCGTGCCTTTCCGCGTCGTGATCTGCCGCTGGGAAGCTAGGATCGAAGACCAGGATGGCTATGCCCTTTCGCTCTCAGCTCGGCGGCATCGTCTTCGTCGCGCTCGGCGCGCTCGTCGTCGGTTGTCCGACCACGTCCGAGTCCGATCCGGGGACTGACGACGCGGGCGCGGATGCCCTCGAGCTCGGACCGCCGTGCGGTCGCCTGACGACGCCGTGCAAGGCGGGCGGCATGTGCGAGGGCGCGCCCGACTGCGCTTCGGGCCTGTGCCGCGACGGCAAGTGTAACGACATCGTTCCCGCCGACGGCGCGAAGAACAACGACGAGACCGACGTCGACTGCGGCGGCACCAAGGCGCCGGCGTGCCCCGACAACAAGGGATGCATCATCGGTGCAGACTGCACGAGCAGCGTGTGCAAGATCGGCGTCTGCCAGGTGCCTTCACCGACGGACGGCGTCCGGAACGGCGACGAGACCGGGCTCGATTGCGGCGGCACGAAGGCGCCGAAGTGTCCCGTCGGCCAGGGCTGTCTCGCGACGAGCGACTGCGACGCCGTCAAGTGCGACACCGTCAACAAGAAGTGCCTTCCCCCGGCCCACGATGACGGCATCAAGAACCTCGACGAGACCGGCATCGATTGTGGCGGGCCGACGGCCGACGTGACGCGCTGTCCGACGGGCGAGGCGTGCGTCATGACGAGCGACTGCGCCGCCGTCATCTGCAACGCCACGACGAAGGTGTGCGACCCGCCGACTCCGACCGACGGGCTCAAGAACGGCACCGAGTCCGACATCGACTGCGGCGGCGGCGCCCCCACGAACGCTCCGCGCTGCCTGATCAGCAAGAACGAGGGGTGCAAGGTCGGCACCGACTGCGCGAGCGGCTTCTGCTCGCTCGGCCTCGGAGGCAAGTGCTCCCTTCCGTCCTGCGCGACCGCGGAGACGGCAGGCATCAATTCCTGCGGAGCGAGCGAGACGGGCCAGGCCGGCGCGGTGCACGAGAACTGCTGCAAGTCGCTCGTGCTCCCGACGCGCACGACGAGGCGCCTCGACAAGTACGAGATCACCGCCGGCCGCTACCGCAGCTTCATCACGAGCATCGGCCCGACCGCCAACGTCCGGAAGTGGGTCCAGACGTACATCGCCGCGAACCCGACCTCTCAGCTCGCGACGATGATCGCGAGCTACCCGGTTCTCGCGAACCTCTATCCGGCAGCGGCGCGCTTCGACAACCTGAGCCTCACGGCTCACCTGTCGCTCGACATCGACAACTACGGCGGCGTCCGCGGCTGCGCGAACTACAACGGCTCGTACAGCGCCAACACGTACTGGCTCGACTACGACCCGCTCGACTTCGGGCTCCCCAAGCGCCCTCTGGCGCGCTCGTTCTCCGACGAGAAATCGCTGAACTGCCAGATGCCCATCATGCTCGCGGCGTTCTGCGCGTGGGACGGCGCCGAGATGGCGAAGTACGACGACTACCTCGACGTCTGGACGCAAGCGTACCCGTGGGGCGCGACGGACTTGAAGCGTCCGAACTACAACTGGTGTGGAGGCACGTACCTGAACGGCGGCTTCAAGTGCCAGTGTGACAACACGAACCACACGGGCGACGCGGCGGGCGCGCCGCTCTTCGGGCCAGGGCCGAACAACATCGGCCCCTCGCCGAACGCGAACTGCCCAGCCGGTGGGTTCAACGGCCTGAGCGGCGCGGGAGTGTTCTACGAGTTCCCCGCGGGCACCGACCGGGCGAAGGACAACGAACCGCTCATCGCGGCACCAGGCCGCTTTCAGGCCGACGCCTCCGCGCTGAAGAGCGGCGGCGAGTCCTGGTTCGACCTCTTCGCGAACCTTGCCGAGTACACAGGTGACTTCGCGACGAACACCGACGCGACGCTCTCGACGTTCTGCGACCTCTCCGCGGGACCCGTCGCGGGGCAGCCCACGTGCACGCGCAAAGACCCGGGGCCGCCCGTTTCGACGAAGGGGCCAGGAACGCTCTACAACGGCATCCCGCAGATCGGCATGATCGGCTCGACGTGGGAAGGCCACCAGTACGGCAAGACGAACAAGCTGAGCACGCTCCCCGCGACGTTCCAGTACGGGAAATTCGGGGCTCGTTGCGTTCGGCCGGCCGCGCCATACTGAACGGGTGACCGGAGGTCGCTCCATGGGGCGATCCACGCTAAGGATGCGCCCCTATGGCCTCCTCCGCTCTCTCGCCTCATCCGTACGCGGACTTCGTTCACCGCGTCGAGAAGCCCGCTCGCTACCTCGGTGGTGAGTACGGCGCCTCGCGCAAGGAGTGGAGCGCTCCGCAGGCGCGCGTGTGTCTCGCGTTCCCGGATGTCTACGACATCGGGATGAGCCACCTCGGCTTCAAGATCCTCTACAAGATCCTGAACGACGACCCGCGCACGCTCGCCGACCGCGCGTACGCCCCGTGGAACGACATGGAGCGCGAGCTTCGCGCGCGGAAGCTGCCGCTCGTGTCGCTCGAGGCTGCGCGGCCGCTGAAGGACTTCGACGTCGTCGGCTTCTCGCTCCAGTTCGAGCTCACGTACACGAACGTGCTCACGATGCTCGACCTCGGCGGCATCCCGCTCCGCGCCGCCGATCGCGGCGAGGACGATCCGCTCGTCGTGGCCGGTGGTCCCACAGCGACCCATCCCGAGCCGCTCACGCTCTTCCTCGATGCCGTGTGCATCGGCGACGGCGAGGAGCGCACGACGGAGCTCGCGCTCCTCTGGACCGATCTCAAGGCGAAGGGCGTTCCGCGTCGCGAGCGCCTCGTCGCGCTCGCGAAGCTGCGCGGCGTGTACGTCCCGTCGCTCTACGAGGTCGTCGTCGATGCCGACACCGGCATCGAGGTCGTCGATCGCGCGCTCGAACCTGGGCTCCCGCTCCCGGTGAAGCGCAACCTCGTCGAGGACCTCAACAAGTTCCCGTTCCCGGACGACGGCCCCGTCGGCGGCCCCGAGGCCATCTTCGATCGCATGTCGATCGAGATCGCGCGCGGCTGCACGGAGGGCTGTCGGTTCTGTCAGGCCGGGATGATCTACCGGCCCGTGCGCGAGCGCGATCCCGAGCAGATCGTCGAGACCGTCGCTCGCGCCGTGAAGAAGAGCGGCTACGACGAGGTGAGCCTCACGTCGCTCTCCACGGCCGACTACTCGTGCATCGCGCCCCTCATCGAGAAGGTCACGGCGCGGCTCGCGCCCGAGAAGGTGTCGCTCGGCGTGTCCTCGCTGCGTGCGTACGGCCTCGAGGAGACGGTCCTCGACGACATTCGCCGCGTGCGCGCGAGCGGAATCACGTTCGCGCCAGAGGCCGGCAGCCAGCGCATGCGTGACGTCGTGAACAAGAACGTCACCGAAGAGCAGCTGATGACGACGGCCGAGCGCGTCTTCTCGCGCGGCTGGGACGGCATGAAGCTCTACTTCATGATCGGCCTCCCCACCGAGGAGGAGTCCGACGTCCGCGAGATCGTGCGCGTCGGAAAGCGCGCGCGTGACGTGGGCAAGAAGGTCCGCAAGGAGTCGAACCAGGGCGGACCTCCCAAGGTGACCGTCAGCGTCTCGACGCACGTTCCCAAGCCGCACACGCCGTTCCAGTGGTGCGCGATGGATCGCGAGGAGAGCGTCCTCACGAAGCAGGGCTGGCTCCGCGAGGAAATCAAGAACAGCGGCGTCGACCTGCGCATGCACGACTCGCGCACGAGCTGGCTCGAGGGCGTGTTCGCGCGCGGTGATCGCAAGCTCGGTCGCGTGCTCGAGCGCGCATACCTCGCCGGCTGTCGCTTCGACTCGTGGGAGGACCAGATCCAGATCAAGGTCTGGTCGGACGCCTTCGACGCCGAGGGCATCGAGCCGGGCACCTACCTCGGGACGCTCCCGGTGAGCGCGCGCTTGCCGTGGGATCACATCGATGTCGGTCTCGAGGACGGCTTCTTGCTCCGCGAGTATCGCAAGGCCGTGAAGAGCCGGCTCTCGCCGCCGTGCGGCAAGGTCGCCGGTGCGTTCATCCACGAGTCGAACATCGAGGACGCCGCGAAGGAGACGCGCAAGCTCGTTTGCTACGACTGCGGCGTCGCGTGCGATCTGTCCGCCATGCGCACCGAGCGCATGGGCTACCTCGTGAAGCTCGGCGCCAAGACCAAGCGCATCGCGAAGGAGAAGGAGCCGCCTCAGGTCGACGCCGAGGGCAAGCTCATGCGCGTCCGCCCGCCGAAGACGATCCAGGGCGAAGGAAAGCGCTTCCGCTTCCTCTTCGCGAAGGTCGGGCCGATGGCCTTCCTCTCGCACCTCGATCTGATCCGGGCGCTCCCGCGCTCGTTCCGTCGGATCGACATGTCGATTTACTACTCGTCGGGCTTTCACCCGAAGCCCGACTTCATCTTCTCTCCGGCGCTGTCGCTCGGCGTCGCGAGCCTCTCCGAGGTCCTCGACGTGAAGCTCATCGTCGATGACGGGCTCGACGCCGACGAGCTCGCGCGGGAGCTCTCGCGCGTGTCGCCGCCGGGGCTCGTGTTCAAGCGCGGGCTCGCGCTCCGCATGCACGACCCGAGCATCGCCAAGGTGATCGACGGCGCGCGCTATGCGGTCGCGATCCCGAAGAAGGCGCTCGCTGCCATGGGCGGTGAGGCTCGGCTCCGCGCCGAGGTCGAGCGCGTCCTCGCGACCCCGGAAATCAAGGTGGTTCGTCGCTTCGAGCGCGGGCTCGCGAAGGCCGTCGACGTGAAGCGCTTCTTGCGCGGCCTGTCGGTCGGTGACGCGCGCGCGAGCGCGTTCCTCGACGAGGCGCAGGTCGCGGGAGATTTCATCCCGCTCCTCGCTGACGTCGCGATCATGGGCGACGGCGGCGTGAAGATCGCCGAGGTCATCGAGGCGCTCTTCCCGGAGACGAACGCCAAGATGGGCACGTCTGCCGAGTTCAACGTGAACGCCATCCCGTACCACGCGGTCCGCGCCGAAATGGGCCTCTCGCACGAAGGGGCGTACATCACGCCGCTCGATCTCGCGAAGGTCATGGAGCTGCGTCCGCCGCCGCCGCCGAAGCCGAAGGCCTCGTCGCCGGCGATGGCTACCGAGACGGCCGACGCCTAGGTCGTAGGTCGCTCGCAGGATGGAGGCGCTCCACGTCGTTCTGCTCCTCGCGCTCGCTTCGTTCGCGGCCGGAGTCGTCGACGCCATCGCAGGCGGCGGCGGCCTCATCACGCTTCCTGCGCTGCTCGCGGCGGGCCTCCCCCCGCAGATCGCCCTCGCGACGAACAAGGGTCAGGCCTCGTTCGGAGCAGTGAGCTCCTTCACCTCGTTCTGGTTGCGAGACGGGATCGATCGCAAGCGCGCCCCGCTCGGCTTCCTCTGCGGGTTCACGGGCTCGCTCGCCGGTGCGCAGGTGCTCTTGCTGGTCAAGCCGGAGCCGCTGAAGCCTGTCGTGCTCGTCCTGCTCATCCTCGCCGCAGCTTTCGTGGCGTGGCCGCGCAAGCCGAGCGAAGGCAAGCCTCATGATTGGGCAATGATCGCCCTGCCACCTGTGGCGCTCTCGCTCGGCTTCTACGACGGCTTCTTCGGTCCCGGCGTGGGGTCGATGCTGATCGTCGCCTTCGTGCTGCTCTTCGGTGACACGCTCACGCGCGCGTCCGGCAATGCGAAGGTGGTCAACCTCGCGTCGAACCTCGCCGCGCTAGGTCTCTTCGCCGCGCGCGGCACCGTCCTCTGGAAGATCGCGCTGCCGATGGCCGCCGCCAACGCGACCGGGGCGTTCGTCGGCGCGAGGCTGGCCGTCAAACGAGGCGATCGGTTCGTCCGTGTGGTCGTGCTCGTCGTGGTGGGTGCGCTCGTCCTGAAGATCGGCTGGGACCTTGTCCGCCGCTGACGCTAGAATCTCTGGAGTGTCGGCCTCGCGCATCGTGTTCGGGTTGGTGGTCAACACGCCTGGTAGTGAGCTTCCCGCCCGCGTCGATCGCCTCACGAAGATGGTCGGTGAGCACACCGGCACCGAGGTCACGCGCTTCGACGCGCCGAACTACGAGGCGCTCGCCACCGAGGTCCGCGAGGGGCGGGTCGACGTCGCGTGGCTGCCGCCGATCGTCTTCGTTCGCCTGGCCGACGCGGTCACGCCGATCGGCAGCATCATCCGCGACGGCAAGAGCGCCTACGAGGCCGCGCTCGTCGTGCGGAGTGACTCGAAGATCCGCACCATCGACGGGCTGCGCGGCACCCGCGCGGGCTGGGTCGACCCGTGGAGCGCCGCCGGCTTCGTGCTCCCGCGCGTGAAGCTCGCGCTCCTCGGCATCGATCCGCGCACCGCGTTCCGCAGCGAGCGCTTCCATGGGTCGCACCGCGCGGCGATGACTGCCCTCGCCGAAGGCGCCTGCGACGTCGCCGGGACGTACGCGCAAGCGGACGCCGAGGGCATCGTGAACGCCGGCGCATGGAGCGAGATCGAGGGCGCCGCGGTCCGTGTGCTTGCGACGTTCGGCGCGATCCCACCGGACGTGATCGGCGTGCGTAAGGGCTTCCCCGAGGAGGGGCGCGAGAAGCTGCTCGGCGCGCTGCGTGCGGCGTGCTCGGAGGAAAAGACGCGCGCCGTGCTGCGTGAGCTCTTCAACGGTGACCAGCTGCACGAAGGCCTCGTCGCGGGTTACGAGTCACTGAAGAGTGCCCTCGACATGGCGACCGCGCGCGGGCTATTCGACTAGCGGCCCCATGCGCTCGAGAAATCTGGGCGGTGCGCTCCTCGTCGTGGTGCTGCTCGCAGGAGCGGCGGCTGGCTCTCGCGCGTGCGGAAAGACCGGCCCGGCGAGGCGCGAGCTCGAGGTCTACCCGTCGCTCGAGGGAACGCTCTGCGAGGTCCTCGCGAAGGCACCCCCTGCGCATCCGCAAGGACCGCTGCCGAGCGATCCGGCGCTCGCCGCATGGACCGAGCGAGTCGAGAGCACGCTCGAGGAGGCGCTCGCGCTCGAGGCCATCGGGCAGGCGAACAACTATGGCCACGGGCCGATCCCGAGCGAGGCCGAGACCGCGTGCGTCCGGAAGCTCTGGACGCACGTGGCGGTCGCGCTGCCGGCAGGGCGCATGCGTAGCATCGCGGAGGATACCGTGAGTCGGCTGTTCCGCCGCGACGCCTCGAGCCCCGAGCGTGACAAGCTCGAGGCGGTGCGCGAGCGTGTGCCGGACGCCTCGTCTCCGGTGTCTTCTTCGCTCACCACCACGGCGCTCCTTCACGAGGTCGCCACGCTCGGCAACCGCGCGTGTGAGAGCGCGCCGCTCTTCCTCGCGGCGTTCCCGGAGAATGCGCGGCTGAGGCGCGCGCTCATCGTGCACTACGGCCCATGCGTCGAGGACAACTTCAACTCGATCGACGGCGAGCTGGAACGCGCGGAGATCTTCATGCACGAAACGTTGAAGAGCTGGCCGGAACGCGCCGGTCTCGATTTCGAGCTGCTCGTTGCCGCCGATGCGACATCCCAGGATCCCAAGGCACGAACGTGGGTCTGGCTCGGCGCCCCGTTCGCGCGCATCCCGCTCGACCTCGGTCTCACGGGCAACGCCCTGTGGGTAGTTCGCGATCTGAAGAGGGAGCGGCCGGCGATCGTGCAGGCGCTCCTCCCTACGGTCCGGAACTACGCAGCGAAGAACCTGCCGTCGAATCGCAAGGCGCGCTGGACTGCGCTCGAGGCGTATCTCGAGGCCGGCGCGCCCGATCCGGGTGAGCCGCGCGAGCCGGCGCTCGCACGCGCGCTCGAGGGCGATGAGCGCTCCGCGCGCTGGGCGCTCGGCTACCTCCCGAACCAGCTCCAGGAGCATGCGCCGCGCCCGTTTCCGTATCTCCGCGACCCGGCGATCGTCAAGGCGACCGCCGCACGCGCGGAGCTCGTCACGACGGACGAGGACCGCATCCTGGTCCTGAACGCTCTCTCTCAAATGCCACCTGGCACCGCGCTCGCGATGATGGCCCGCTCGACGTCATCACCGAACGACAGCGTATCGCGCGCCGCGATCAGAGCCATCGATGACCAGATCAAGCAGCTGCCGATCAAGTCCCCACCGGGGGACCTCGAGGCAGGAGCGGAGCGACGAGCCCACGCGGCAAGGCTCCTCGCGCCTCACCTCGCCATCCTTCGCGCCGGCCTCGCCTCACGCGTCTGCGCTCATCCCGAGGTCATCACCTTCCTCGCGGACGCCAACGACAGGTCGATCGATTCCGAGGTCCTCCCGTGCGTCGACGGCAAGCCGCAGCCCGACACCGGCTTCCTTGGCACCCTCTTCCACTCCTGCCTCGACCACCCCGATCTCGGCTGGAAGAAGACCGGCCTCGCCCTCTCCAAGACCGCACAAACCGGCGACAACGGCCACTACGCCCGCCGCGTCTCGAACGGCTGCCTCACCGGCCACGACTGACTCACCTCCCCACCGGGGGACTCCGACGTGGCCGCGAGGGTTCAGCTCGAGCTCCTGCGCAAGCGCGGGCTCGAACGGCGCGCTCAGCTGACGCGATCGATGAGTCGAACGGTGGTCGTTCACCTCGCGACGATGCTGAAGGTGGACGTCTTCCTCCGGAAGGGCCGAGCCTTCGACGCGCAGTCCTTCGAGAGGGTGATCCGAAGGCCGTTGGACACCGCGGAGGGGGCGCGAGGCCGGCGCGCCCGATACGGGTGAGCCGCGCGAGGCGGCGCCTCCCCACCCAACCCACCCAACCCACCCAACCCAACCAACCCAACCCGCGAAGCCACGCGGAGCGACGGAGGGGTGCGGGTCCGTCCCGCGCCCATGTAGCAGCGCCAACTCCCCAGGTGGGACCACGCCAGCAAGCACGGCCGCAGGGGCCCCACTAACCCCTGCCTCGATACTCCGCGTCCCTGGCGCGTGGGGCAGGCCGTGCCGGGATCCCTCCCCAGCAAGGCAAGACAGCGGCCTGGGCGCGGGACGGACCCGCACCCCTCCGTCGCGTCCTCCCCGCCTCGCGATCAGTGCTTCGCGACCGCCGCCCGCTTCGGCCCACCGAGCAGCCGAAGCGCGCGACAAACTTCCCCGTCGTGACAGGGCCCAACGGCGCCGCCATGCGCGGGCCACGGCGTCTCGGTCGTCTTCGGCGCCCCGGGGTCGCGGAGATCAGGCCCGCGCCACGCGGGTGCCGAGTGCGGGAGCTTGGCCTCGCGCTCATTCGAAGAACTGTCGCCATGAGGAGCAAACGGAAAACGGATCTGCGGGACCAATCCGACCCGCTGCACCGGCGTCCCATCGGGCAGCGCGTACACGAGCGTCGTCAACCGCAGGACGCCCGCGTGCGCGTCGTCGTCGACGTACTCCTGCGCGCAGCCCTTACCGAACGTCGCGCTGCCCAGCGTCGGGCCCCTTTTGTAGGTCGCGAGCGCGCCCGCGATCATCTCCGCGGCGCTCGCGGTCGTACCGTCGACGAACGTAGCGATCGGCCCGCTCCACAGATCGCGCTCGCGCGGGACCGGCGCGCGATCGATCTCGACCGTCCCGTCGCGACGCTTCATCGCGAACAGAGGCGCGCCCGGCAAGAACAAAGAGAGCGCCCCGAGCGCGCCGTCCGTCGAGCCGCCGCCGTTGCCGCGAAGATCGAGGACGACTCCGCTGAGCTTCCGCGTTCCGCGCTCACGCTCCGTGTTGATGAGCGTCGCGAGCTCGTCACCGAGGTCGTCACGCACGTCCTTGATCTCGATGATCAGGACATCGCCGTCGCCGAACGCGATGCGCTCGTTCGGCAGCTCCGCGGCGGCGTGTGCCGGAGCCCCCGCATCCTCGGACTTGCCGAGCTCGACGGTGAGAATCTTCCCGGCGCGAAGGACGACCGCCGACAGCGGTGTCTTTGCATCGCTCGTGGCGAACCCGAGCTGGTCGACCTGCTCGAGAGGGAGCCCTGCCGTCGCGACGCGCGAGACCGAGAGCACGACGTCATCGACCGCGAGCGGCGCCGCTGCGCCGTCCGTCACGCGAACGCCAATGGCGGTCGGCACGGCGCGACCCCAGAGCCGCGAGGGAGGTCGCGAGGCGAGATCCACCTCGTAAATGCGGCTCTCCTCGTCGAAAGGTGCCCATTCACCGTGCGGATCGACGAGCGGCACGTACGCGCGCACCGCCGAGGCGAGCACGACCTTCGCCCAGCCAGCCTTGTCGAGCGGCGGGAAGAAGCGACGGCGCGCCTCGTCCGCGAACGCCTTGCCCTCGGCGCCGTGGACGGCCTCGAAGGAACCGACGCGACGACCGATCTCGAACGCAACCTCGCGCGCTATGCCGGTCGGGGGCAGCGGCTCGAGCGAGGCGACCTTCACGTCGAGGCCGCCGGGCGCCAGACGCCCGCGATCGAACGCGTCGCGCAGCTCGTTCGACCACTGCTCGAGCGTCGCACCAGGCGCGAGCGCCGACTCGCACGAGCGCCGCCGCTTGCCCTCGATGTCGGCGATGAGCTCGGGCGCCGCTCTCGCGATCGCGCGCGCGGTCGGCGCGTCCTTTGCGAGGCTGAGGAGCCCGTGCGGATCGAGCCAGTCGGCGGCCGACGTCGCGAACTGCCCGACAGGCACGCCCTCGGGCGCGTACGCGAGCCCGGCGCGCACCTGCTCGATGATCGTGCGCGCCTCCTCGCAGGAGAGCGCGGTCGGCTCGCCGGACGGGATGCGGAAGACATACGACCGCTCGTCGTCATGGCTGTCGTCCGTCGGGTCCATCTTCGCGAGCGCCGCATCGGGCACAGCAGTCGCGCCTGCGTCGGCGGTCGCAGCAAAGGCCGGCTCATGCGGAGCCGCAGCCTTCAGCGGATGGAGCGCCAGCCACGCTGCCGCAGCAACGATCGGCACCACGCCAACGGCCAGCCAGCGTTTCGTTCGCATCCGGAGCTCGAAGGGTAGCAGGTGGTCGGGGAACCCGCGAAAAACGCGTCTCCTCGCGGGCGACCTTCAGGCCACGAGGTCGGCGAATGCCGAGAGCTCTCCGCGGAGCTTGAGGCGCGCGCGCTCCTCGAGCTGGCGAACGCGCTCCTTGCTCACGCCGAGCCTGTTTCCCAGCTCCTGGAGCGTCGGCGGGTCCTCGGTCATGAGCCGGGCCTTGATGATCATCTGCTCGCGCTCGTCGAGCTCACCGACGGCCGCTCGGACGGCGCGACCCGCCTGTTCGGTGATCTCCTGGCGCGACGCATCGTCCTCGGGCGAGGGGTCGTTCGTGGGCAAGCGATCGACCGCCGCGGGCATGTCGGTAGTGCTCGCATCGAGACTGACCTCGCGCCCCGCGAAGAGCGGAAGCAGAAGGCGAACACGCTCCTCGCTGAGCCCAGAGATCTCCGCGAGCGCCGCGGGATCGGTGGTCTTCGAGCGGCGGTAGGCGCGGAGCGCGCGCCGCTCGCCCTTCGTCGTACCGAGGCGCACCACGCGGAACGCGCGGACGACGTACTCCCGAATCTCGGCGCGGATCCAGTAGGCGGCGTACGTCGCGAGCCGACACTCGCGCTTGAGGTCGAACTTCTCGGCAGCCTTCAGGAGCCCGAGGTTTCCCTGCTGGATGATGTCCTCCAGCGGAACACCCCACCGTCGATACTCGAGCGCGATCGAGACGACGAACGGGAGACATGCTTCGACGAGCTTCGACCCCGCAAGTTGATCGCCCGCGCTCCAGCGCCTGACGAGCTCTCGCTCTTCCTCCCGAGCCAGCGCGTGAAGACCCGAGAGGCTGTCCCGATAGGCCCGAAGCGCTCCGCCGTCCGACGTCGACATGGCAGTATCCTCTCGTCGCGATCCCGACGCGTGAGCGACGGATGACCGCGACTTCCAGCTGGGAGAGGCTCCGGGCTCAGGGCTCCAGGCTCCGGTTCGAGTACGAACCAGAACCTCCTCTCGGCACGCGAGCGAGTGCATGCGCGATGCCAGAAATCACGATGCGAATTCACGCGCAATTTGCACGGTCACGAACGGGTTGCGCGCAATCGCGTGCGAGCCGTCGGAATGGGTGCGCAACGCTTTCGCGTTCTGGCGCCAGTCCGACTCTACAGCTCGATCTTGAGGCCTTCGCGGGCGGCTTCGCAGTTCGGGAACAGCTCGCGTGCGCGGCGCTCCTTCTCGGCGACGGCGGCGTCGTTCTGCATCGGATCGTGGTGGTAGAGGATGAGCCGCTTCGCAGCGGCGGCCTTCGTCAGCTTGACCGCCTCGTCGAAGGTGCTGTGTCCCCAGCCCACCTTGGAGCCGCCGGAGCCGGCCGTACCGGAGTACTCCTCGGGCGTGTACTGCGAGTCGTAGATCAGCAGATCGACGCCCGCCGCGAGCTTCGAGAGGCGCGGGTCGACGACCGCGTAGTGCTCGGTGTCCGTCGCGTACATGACGGAGTGCCCGCCGTGATCGACGCGGTAGGCCCACACGCCGTTCGGGTGGTTGCCACGCGCCGAGCTGATGATCGCCTTCGTCCCGTCACCCGCGTCGAGCTCGAGCGGGTGATCCTCGATGACGTCGTGGAAATGCATCTTCGCGCCCATGTCCGTCAGGTGGACGGGGAAGCTCGGATGGTCCATCTGGCCGGCGAGCGTCTCCTCGAGGGTGCGCGAGACGTTGTTGCCGCCGTAGAGGTTGATGACGTTGCCGGGCACGAAGGCCGGGTCGAAGAACGGGAAGCCCTGGATGTGGTCCCAGTGCACGTGGCTGAAGAAGAGGTGCGCCGTGATGGGCATCTCCTTCAGGAGCGTCTTGCCGAGCAGGCGGAGGCCGGTGCCTCCGTCGAAGACGAGCAGGAGCTTTCCTGCACGCACCTCGACGCAGCTGGTGTTGCCGCCGACTCCGACAGTGTCTGGTCCCGGGCTCGGGATGCTGCCCCGGACGCCCCAAAAGGTGATCCGCATTGCGCTCCTCGAAGCCTTCGAGGCCCCGTTCACTCCTCAGAATCGACGGATTCGGACGCGGGATCCATCGAAAAACAAGCGCCTGGGTCGTTTGGGAGGAGGAATCCTTGGGAGGCTCGCCCTCTCCGGCCGGTTTCGCTATGAAGAAGCGGCGTGGGCACCGACGATGAGAGGCCTACGGCCGCGGTGTGCGTCCTTGGATGCCGGTCGGGGAGCGCCGCCCTTTCAAGGCGTGCCGAGGCCGCTCTGGCTACCTACCGCGCCCGGGGTGCGACCCTCGCTCTCGCCTGCGGGGGCCGCTCGTGGGACGGGATCGTCGAGGCCGACGAGCTCTCACGGAGGCTGGTTGCGGGGGGCGTTCCCCAGGCGTCCATCGTGCGGGAGCGATGCTCCCTCGATACTCGCGACAATGCCCGCTTCGCGGCCGCCCTGCTCCGTCGCCGAGGTCTCTCCCGCGTCGTCCTCGTGACCTGCAGCTGGCACCTGCCCCGTGCGGCGCGAGCCTTCCGGGCCGCCGGCCTCGAGGTCGAAGGGGTCGGCGTCGAGCCGCCGCCGTCGAGCTGGCTACAGCGGCTCTATCGGAGCGAGCGCGAGCGTCTCTCGTCGTGGAACGACGCGCGGCGCAAGATGAGGTTCGTGTGACGCGGCGTCTGTTGACGTGCATCATGCCCGCCGTGTGGCGATCGGCGACCTCGTGGACCGCGCTCGCGGTGCTTCTGAGCCTCGGTGGATGTTCGAAGGCGCCGCCCGTCGGCAGCGACTCGGGTGCCGCCGCCACGGAGACCACGTCGCCTTCGAGCTCGGGTGAGGGCGCCACGTTCGACGCCCTCGCGGTGGCACGCGCCGAGGACCTGCGTCACCCGAAGGACGTCGCACCCGAGGCACGGACGAGCCACGACGTGGTCGTCCGCCGGCGCAGCGCGCGCGCGCTCGCGCGCATCGCCGACGCGGCGAGCGTGGACGGTCTCGTCAACCATCTCGCGGACGAGGATCCCGAGGTGGTCGCGTGGGCCGCCTACGGCCTCGGCCATGCGTGCAAGGGGCGGGAGGACGCGACGGTCAAGATGCTCGCCGCGCGCGCCGCATCGTTCGCGGGCGACACCGGCGCTGGCGTGCGCTCGGGCGTCCGCGGCTCCGCGGAGGTCGAGCCGCGCACCGCGCTCGCTCGCGCCGAGGGTCGCTGTGGCGGCAGCCTCGCCGAGCAGGCGCTCGTCTCGCTCCTCAAGGCAGGAGGCGCGTGGCGGGAGCCTGCGCTGCTCGGGCTCGGGGATCTCGCGCGCACGCGGAAGCAGGTCAGCGCCGACTCGATGACCGCGCTCCTCGAGGCACTCGCAGCGCCCGTCAGCGACGCGGGGGCGCGCGCGGGGAGCGCCGACATGGCGTTCTACGCGCTCTCGCGTGCCGAGGCCGGTGAGGCCTTCGACAAGCGCGTCCTCGACGTGGCCATCCTCGCGCTCGCGCGCCCGGGCGACGCCCGGATCCTCGCCATCAAGACCATCGGCCGCGCGGGTAAGGACCTCGCGCGCGCCGCCGCGCCCGCGCTGCTCGTCGTCGTCGTCGACACGAGCGCGACAGCGGCCGAGCGCGCAGAGGCCGCGCGTTCGCTCGGCGCGCTGTACGAGCCGGGACAGCTCGCGGCCGCCGAGGCGCTCGGGAGGCTCGCCCCCGACAAGGATGCCGTGGCCATCCAGGGGCTGCTCGGGCCCGAATTTCATGTACTGTACACCTTGATTGGCTCGTTGGGAGCGGAGCCGCCCAAGAAGGCCGAGCCCGTTCTGCGCGCGCTCGCCGCGATGACCGCGCCCGCGGAGCCGAAGCCTGCGCTCGCGCGACGTCTTGCCGAGCTGCGCTGCGCCGCTGCGCTCGGGCTCGCGCGCGGCGCTCATGACGCGGAGATTCTTCGCAAGTGCGACGCCGAGTCCTCGGAGATCTCGCAGCGCGTGCGGCTCACATCGCTCTTGCGCCGTCCGCTCGCGGGCGACCGCAAGGCCGCGTTTCGTTCCTTCACGAAGAGCGAGCACCTTCGCATCCGCGAGATGGCGGTCGAGGCGATCGGCCAGCATCGCGAGCTCGGCGACATGGCGGCGACGATCCTCGCCGAGGCGCTTCTCTCGAAGAAGGCTGGCCTCGTGGCCACGGCAGCCGACGTGATCGATCAACATCCCGAGCGCGCGATGGTCCTCGCCGAGAGCGAGAAGCGCGCTGCGCTCGACCCGCGCGCTGGGCCGCCGAGCACGGATCCGCCTACCGAGCTCTCGCGCGAGCTGTCTAAGGCGCTGGCCGCGGCGCTGGCCGAGAAGTGGCCGGAGGATCGCTTCGAGACGCGCGTAGCCCTCATCGAAGCCGCGGCCGCAGTGCGCCATCCGCAGGCGAAGGCGGTCGCCACCGCGGGCTGCAACGACCCCAACATCGTCGTTCGCGAGCGCGCGCAGAAGGCTCTTCGCACGCTCGGCGAGGCCGTCACCGCGTGCGATGCGCCCGATCGCCAGGCGACCCCTGCCTCCGAGCTGGGAAGCACGGCGCGAACCACCCAGAAGATTGCGTTCACCAGCGACGCCGCGATCGGGCCGCTCACGTTCGTGCTCGAGCCCGAGCTGTCGCCGATCACCGTGACGCGCCTCAGCGCGCTGGCGCGGTCCGGTTTCTACAAAGGCATCGTCGTCCATCGCGTCGCGCCCGGCTTCGTCGTCCAGTTCGGCGACCCGGAGGGCGACGGGTACGGCGGCTCGGGTACGTCGCTTCGCTGCGAGACGTCGCCTGTGCCGTTCGCCCCGCTCGACGTCGGAATGGCGCTCGCAGGCCGCGACACCGGCTCGAGTCAGGTCTTCGTCACGCTCTCGCGCACCCCGCATCTCGACGGCGAGTACGCGCGCGTCGGACGTGCCGAGGGGGCCTGGGCGTCGCTCGCGCAGGGCGACGTGATCGTCGACGCGAAGGTGGTCGAGTAGGGGACTCGCGTGCGGTCTCCTGGACGCCACCGCGTCCAGGGCTACATCGGGCGCAGGAGGCCGGAAGGCGGAAAAAACCGCCGAACGCTGCTTCGCGGAGTACGGCATCGCACTTGCTCGTCATCTGTTCATGGCGCGACGTAGCTTGGTTGCAGTCGGGACTCTCGCTCTCGCCCTCGGGGCGAGTCAGGCTTGCGGGGGCTCGTCGGACGGACTGGGTGACATGCCCCAGTCCGAGGCGGGCACGGGCATCGAGACGAGCTCGGGCGAGGGCGGTGAGCCCGGCGACGGTGGCGAGGTGATCTCCGACGGCGGCTCGAACATCGATCCCGACGCGGGTGAAGGTCTCGACGCCGGCCCCGACGGAGGCGCATGCAACATGCTCGCGAACGATGCACCGCCGATCACGTCTGCGTGCGTCTCGGCCGCGCCCGTCCTGGGTGGCGGCGCTCTCGTCGCCGGAACCTACTTCCTCACCAAGGTCTCCGTGCTCGCGACGCCCAACTTCTGCTCGATGAAGTTCGTTCCGACGGGCTTCAAGGAGACGCTCTCGCTCACCGTCGACGCGCAGGGCGTCGGCACCGCGGACACGCACACGAGTATCGGCGGCGGCGGCGCCCGTCGTCGTACGACGACGCTGACACCGAGCGGAGCGAATCAGTCGCCGCTCCAGGCTGCGTCGACGTGCCCGGCGCAGCCTGCGGTGGCGGTGCCGTACCTCTCGCTCGTCGTCGCCGGCAAGCAGGAGCTCGTCATGCGGCTGCCGTACGGGACCGGCGAAGGCCTCTATCGCTTCGAGAAGCAGTGAGCGGAGGCCCGAGTTCGCGATAAGGTGAGCGGCACGATGCTGCTCGCCATCGACGTCGGAAACACGAACATCGTCTACGGCCTCTTCGACAGCCAGGCACTGGTTCACCAGTTCCGCGTCGAGACGAGCCGGGGGCGCACGGCGGACGAGTACGCCGTCATCTTGCGGCAGCTCCTCGCCATGCGCGACGTGAAGGCGTCGGACGTGACGGCGGCCATCATCGCGAGCGTCGTCCCCGCGCTCACCGAGCCGATGCTCGACCTCGTTCGGCGCGCGTTCGCGCTCGAGGCGCTGGTCGTCGGCCCGGGCATCCGCACCGGCATGGCGATCCTCTACGAGAACCCGCGCGAGGTCGGCGCCGACCGCATCGTCAACGGCGTCGCCGCCTACGAGCGCTTCCGTGGCGGCGTGGTCGTCGTCGACTTCGGCACCGCGACCACCTTCGACTGCGTCTCGCCCAAGGGCGAGTACCTCGGTGGCGTCATCGCGCCAGGCATCCAGATCAGCGCCGATGCGCTCTTCGCCAGAGCCGCCAAGCTTCCACGTGTCGAGATCGCCAAGCCGCCGCGCGTGGTCGGTCGAAACACGCAACACTCGATGCAGTCCGGCATCGTCTACGGGTACGTTGGCCTCGTCGACGGCCTCGTCGAACGCCTCATCGAAGAGCTCGGGTTTCCGTGCTCCGTCGTGGCGACCGGCGGCCTCGCGCGCCTGATCGCCCCGCTCTCCCGCTCGATCAAGGAGGTCGACGAGGACCTCACGCTCACCGGCCTGCGCATCCTCTACGAACGCAATCTGGGATGAGCAAGAAGCCCGGCGCCGTCCTCGTCGGCTGCGTCTTCGCGCTCCTCGCCGCGATCGCTCTCGGCGTGAGCTTCGGCACGGACCCCGTCTCGGTGGTGACGGCCGTCCTCGACCCGGCGTCTCGCGATCACGACATCGTCTTCGAGGTGCGCCTCCCGCGTGTGCTGCTCGCGGCGCTCGCGGGCGCCGGGCTCTCGATCGTGGGCGTCGCGCTCCAGGCGCTGCTGCGCAATCCGCTGGCCGAGCCGTTCGTGCTGGGGGTCTCGGGCGGTTCGGCGTTCGGCGCGACCCTCGCGATCCTCTTCGGCCTCACCGGGGCCACGGTGCTCGGGGCGTCGCTCGTTCCCATCGCGGCGCTGGCGGGCGGGGTCGGGGCGACGGTCCTGGTGCACGCGTTCGCGTCCGCCGCCAACGAGTCGCGTGGAACCAGCGTGCTGCTCTCGGGGATCGTGGTGAATGCGATCGCCTCGGCCGCCATCACGTTCTTGAAGACGCTCGTCGTGCCCGCCAAGGCCCAGGAGCTCCTGTTCTGGCTCATGGGCTTTCTCGACGTGCCCTCGCGGGCCTCGCTCGTCGCGCTCGCCGTCTACATGGCGATCGGGAGCTCGATCCTCCTCTACGACGCCGCCCGCCTCAACATCCTCTCGCTCGGCGACGAGGCGGCGGAGCACCTCGGCGTGCGCGTCCGCGCGGTCGAGATCCGCACCATGCTCGCGAGCTCTCTCGTCGTCGGAGCGATCGTGAGCGTCACGGGGCTCATCGGCTTCGTAGGGCTCATCGTGCCGCACGTCCTCCGGCGCCTCCTCGGCGCCGATACGCGTGTGCTCATGCCGGCGTCACTCGGGTTGGGCGGCGCCGCGCTCGTTCTTTGTGACCTCGTGAGCCGCGGGTCGTTTCGATGGCTGCACGTCGAGCCGCCGGTCGGAGCCGTCACCGCGCTGATCGGCGGACCGCTGTTCCTGCTGCTGCTGCGACGTCGCTTCGCGTGAGCGTGCGGATGCAGCTCAGAACGAGGCGCCGAGTGAGCCGCCGGCGGCGCCGCGAGCGGCCCATGGCGTGAAGCGCAGGGCGCCGGTGCGCTCGGGACCCGTGGGCTCGAGGAAGTGCCAGATCAGCCCGGCCGCCGTGACACCGAGACCGATGCCGGTGACGATCACGCCTTCGGTCGGTTGCGACTCCGAGCGTCCCGCGTCCTCCTGACGCTTCGCGAAGGCAGTCGCGCTCTCGTTGGTGAGTCGTACGCACGTCTTGCTGGACGGCGAGCAACCATCGGGGAGCGCGGGCGACGTGAAGATGACGACCAGGCCTGCGCCCATCGTCACGACACCGAGCCCGACGACGATCCACGGGAACACCGTGTGGTGGCGCTCGGGTCCGGGGGCCGATTTGTCGGCAGGGTCGAGGCCGGGCGGCGGAGTTGCAGAGGCGTCGCTCGTCGCCCCTCCGATCGCGAACGTGACGGCGATCACGCGCGTCTTCTCGCCTTCCTTCACCAGCGCACGCTCGGTGACCGGAGGCGCGCCGGCCATCTCGAACTTGAACGTGTGCGGTCCCGGATCGATGGGGAGCGACTTGCCGTCGAGCTTCCTCACGAGCGTCTCGCCGTCGACCGAGACGGTCACGTCGAAGAGGTCGCGGCCTGCCCGATCCTTCGCGCCCAGCACGATGCTCGGAAGCGTCGCGATGACCTCGCCCTGCCACTGCGCGCAGTCGCGGCGGACCATCGCGGGGCAAACGTCGCTGCTGCACGAGAGGAACTGTTCGCGCGCTTCACGGAGCTTTCCGGCGGACCTCGCGCGCTGGCCCTTCTCGGATGCGCCCAGGCAAGCCTGCACGTCGGCGCTCGCGACCCCTGACGCCAGGGTCGACACGAGAAGCAGCGAGCCGGCCAGAGAGAGGCGCACGAGAGCCATCTCAGAAACGGAGGAGCGGGGCGGCAGCCAGGGGCGAGGAACCCGGCGACGGGTGCAACAGATTGATCCCCGTCTTCGAGCTGCCCTTTCCGTGCACGAAGAAGAGGACGATCCCCGTGACGAGGAGCGCGCCACCGATGCCCGCGGTCACACCAGCGATGGTGTACTTCGTCTTGACGTCGTCGACGTCCGACTGGGCGCAGTTCGGCGAGCAGCCGGAGCGAAGATCGTGAGCGTCGCTGCTCGCGGCGAGGTCGAAGTAGAGCGCCGCACCGAGCGCCGCGATTCCGATGCCGCCGAGGACATACGCGGCGACCGGCGCCGACGAGTCGTTCGACGAGCCCGCGCCGCCACCCGCATTTTCGGAGCCTGCGCCGACGGCGGGGCCTGGTGCCTCGTCGGGGGTGGCGAAGGTCACGGTGACGATGCGGTTCTTCTCACCGGGTTTCACGACGACCTGCTCCTTGACGGAGGGCAAGCCCTTGCTCTCGAACACGAAGGTATGGACGCCGGGATCGATCACGATCGCCTTGCCGTCGAGCACCTCGGTCACGACCTTCCCGTCGACGGTCACGCGCGCGTCGACGACGTCGCGGCCCTTACGATCCTTCGCACCCGGAACGACCGACGGAAGGCTCGCCAGCAGCTCGCTCATCCACTGCGTGCAGTCCTGCTGCACGAGCTTCGGACACTCGGTGCGCCCGCAGATGTTCAGCTGCTCGCGGGCGTCACCGAGCTTGCCCGCGCTCCTCAGCTGCTGGGCCTTCTCGGAAGCGGCGACGCACGCCTGCTTGTCGTCGGCGCTCGCCCGGGACGCGAGCGGGACGACGGCGAGCAGCGTCGCCGCCGCCAGGAGCACACGGCCAACGCACGCGTGCGCACGCGGCGGAGCGAGCGACCTCATCGGCTCATGCTACTTCATTTGTCGAGGCACTGCGGCTTGTAGTGCTTGACGCCCTGGGCGTCGAACCACACTGGCGTCGTGCAATCGGCGCTGACCGTCGGCGCCGCCTTGGGCTCGGCGACCGCGGCGGGCTTTACGAAGACGGGCGGGCGCGGCTGCTTCGCGGTGGAGGTGGCCTTCGGGGTCGCGGAGGAGGGCGTGACCGGCG
The DNA here is from genome assembly GCA_025351875.1 of Myxococcales bacterium. Lineage (GTDB taxonomy): Bacteria > Myxococcota_A > Polyangia > Polyangiales > Polyangiaceae > Labilithrix. The sequence continues at coordinate 26,736 of JANXVA010000527.1, forward strand.
TCGTCGGGTCGGTCGTCGTCGCGACGGCGCCTGCGTCGGCAGCTTCGACGGCTGCGGGGAGGGGCGTCACCGGGGTCGCGGGGACGGCGGATGCTGCCGTCGGTTCGCCCGTCGCGACCACCGGTGAGCCGAGCTTGCCCTTGCTCTGCATGTTTCGATAGACGAGGGCGCTCGCGAGGACGCTCGCACCGAGCAGCACGCCGGCGACCGCGGCGATGGCCGTGCGATTCCCGCTGTGGCGTTCGCCGTCGTACGGCTTCAGCTGGGCGTGGCTCGCGACGGAGATCGACGACGGTTGCGTGACCGGCGGCCCCTCGATGAGCGACGGAACCATCGGCCGATGGGGCTGAGCCTGAGCCCCGGGGCTCATCGCCATCGTCTGCTTGAGCGGATGCGCCTGCGGCTGCTGCGCGTTGCTGTGTCGCTCGAGGCGCGTGGCGACGCTCGGCGGGTGCTGATGCGACCCGACCGTCTGCCCGATGAGCGTCGACTTCGCCCGCATCACGTTCTGGACGTGGCTGCTGTCGCGAGCCTCGGCCGCGCTCAGCGACGTGCTGCTCTCGATCTCGGCGACCATCGTGGCGCGGGTGATCAGCACGTCGCTGGCGATGTGCTCGACCCAGTCCGCGACCTCGGAGCCCGTCGCGGGAACGAGCTTGCGCTCGATCTCGAGGGCCATCTCGCGCGCCGTGGAGAAGCGGTCCGCGGGGTCCATCGCGAGGGCGCGCAGGATCGTCGCGTCGAGGGTCTGGAGCGTGAGGAAGGTGCCGTCGGCGATGGTGGCGTGCCCGCTCATGCCCTGCATCAGCACCTTGCTCGGCGCCTCGACGCGGCCGTCGAGGATCTTCGCGACGATCGCGCCCTCGTTGTCTCCGGCGAAGAGCCGCCGCCCGGTCACGAGCTCCCAGAGCATGACGCCGGCGGCATAGATGTCCGATTGCCGCCCGACCTCCGCGCCGCGGAGCTGCTCCGGCGGCATGTACGCGAGCTTGCCCTTGATCTGTCCCTCGCGCGTCGTCTGCATGCGGCCGGCGGCCTTGGCGACGCCGAAGTCGAGCACGCGCGCGACGCCATCCGTCCCGACGAGGACGTTCTGGGGGGACATGTCGCGGTGGACGATACCGAGCGGAGCGCCGCGCTCGTCCTTCGCTTCGTGCGCCGCGTGGAGGCCGTGCAGGACGCCGGCCATGATCGCGGAGAGGATGCGCGTCGGGAGCGCCTCGTGGTTCTCGCGAAGCGTCCGCGCGAGTCGCGCGATCGACTCGCCGGGGACGTACTCCATGACGAGGAACAGCTCGCCGCCCGTCGCGACGACGTCGAGCGTGGGGACGACGTTGGGATGTCGGATGCGCGCGGCGAGGCGAGCCTCGTCGAGGAACATGGAGACGAACTCGGGGTCCGCCGCGAACTGCGCGTGCAGTCGCTTGATGGCTACCGTGCGCGAAAATCCTACCGGCCCGATGAGCCTCCCGAAGTGAACTGTGGCCATCCCGCCGGACGCGATCTTGCGGTCGATCGCATAGCGCGGCGAATCCATGGGCGATTGATTACCAAACGCCGCAGTTCCTACAAGGTGATCGAGCCTTTTTTTCCTCGGTCATGAACCGATCGGGCGAGTTTCGAGGTGATCTCCCCTCGGTCTTCG
>JANXVA010000529.1 GCA_025351875.1 Myxococcales bacterium
AACCCGAAGGCCTTCATCACTCACGCGGCGTCGCTGCGTCAGGCTTTCGCCCATTGCGCAAGATTCCCCACTGCTGCCTCCCGTAGGAGTCTGGACCGTGTCTCAGTTCCAGTGTGGCTGATCATCCTCTCAGACCAGCTAAGCGTCTAAGCCTTGGTGAGCCATTACCTCACCAACTAGCTGATGCTCCGCGGGCTCATTTTCAAGCGCTAGCTTATGTATAGAGGCCAGCTTTGACCGCTTCCTCTTTCGAGGGCGTGGTCTTATTCGGTATTAGCACTCCTTTCGGAATGTTATCCCCAACTCGAAGGCAGATTACCCACGTGTTACTCACCCGTGCGCCACTGTACCGGGGCCGAAGCCCTTTCTCGTGCGACTTGCATGTGTTAGGCGCGCCGCTAACGTTCGTTCTGAGCCAGGATCAAACTCTCCAGTTGAATTTTTGGTTCCTTCGGTCCGACGCTAACTTTCGTTTTGCGTCGTGAGCAAAGGACCTAGATCCTTGGAGATGATGAGCTCGCCTCTCTCGGTCGTCATTGCTGACTCGGAGAGATCGTTTCTCATCGGTCGGACTCGAGGTCCGACTTAGGAAGGTCGCTTCTGCTCGGCGCCGCCTGAGCCTCTTCGTTATGAAGAGAGCCTGACGGGACGGCATCGCGCCTTCCGGGAGCCCACTCTAGATTCGTCTAAAGCGAACGTACGATTCAGTTTTCAAGGACCGAGGCCCCCAACTTGCTGCAGCCAGAACCTTTCGGTTGGCTGCGTCGGGGTCGCGAATCATAGTCGCCGCGTCTGGCCGGTCAACTATTTTCTTTTGGACCGAAGAAGATTTCTTTCTTCGGCGACTTTCCGAGCCTTTTCAGGGGCGCTTCCAGTCGAGCGGGCCCTTCAGCTCGCTCCCGCAGTAACTCCCGCTGAGTTCGCTGCTTGCGCAGCTGGCTGAGCGGGACCCCCTCGTACTCGAACCGAGCGGCTTGCGCTACCCGATTTCGAATCCCCCCGGGGGTTTCGTCTGAACCGCAGGAGCCGGTCCGAACGTGGAGCCAGTAGTAGTTTGCCGCCTCTCGTCCGTCAAGGACCAAGCTGCTTTTTTCTCACCGAACTCAACCGCTTAGCGGTGGAGTCCAAGGTTCCAGATCAGAGATCATGGAGCTCGGGCGGTGAGCCCTCGAACCGCCACTTGTTATCCACATGTGGAGGGTCGGGGGAGAGATCCTGGCTTTGGTCCATGAGCTTCGGGGCTTGGGAGCTCCGAAGCCCTGGGGAAAACCAGGTTCTCCACAGGCAATCCCCAGCAGGCCGAGCGGCGTTGACGTACCGCTCGAGAGCGGCGGTCGCTGACGGCGACCTGCAGGAGGGCCGCGGAAAATAGTCAGGGACGCCTCGGTGTCAAACCGAAATAAGGAGGCGATGTGCGCTTTTGTCTCAATGGCACGGGATCGCGCGTGATTTTAGCGTGTACCACGCACACAAACCGTGGCGGTTTTGCGCCCGAGGGGGCGACGCCGTCAAGAAGGCCCCGGCTTGGCGGGGTCGAGCGCCTCGAGGTCCTCGTCCGCGTACCAGTTGTTTCCGGCCTCGCGCACCAGAGTCAGCTCTCCACCCGCGGCCGTTCGAGCGCGAAAACCCATCTCATTACGAGGAAGTCCGACCACGGCGCCGAAGACCTCGACCGGGACCGCACGGGCCGTCGGCCCCGCATCCACGAGAATGGGCCGCCCGCGACGATCGACCTGGACCCCGACCGCAAACCACGACGCGCCGTCGTCCGGCGGGCTCCAGCCCGCCTCGGCGGCGAGCGCACGCTCGCAGGCTGCGTAGGCACGCGCCGACGCCGTGAAGCCGGCACGCCGGCGCAGCATCACCACCAGGGCGTAGCCCTCGGGGAGCTGGCGCGCGACGAAGCTGCGACGTTCCCCGCGGAGCACGAGCCAGCGCGGCTTGCCGATGGCGCCGAACTCGTCGAGGTCGTTCAGGATGATCCGCATGTGCGCTGCGGCGACCTTCACGTCGAATGGATTGACGACACCCGCGTAGTCGACCGTCTCGCCTCCCAGGTCGACGAGCGCGCACGCGTACGCCCCTGGAAGCCGCGCGATGAGATCGTGGAGGATCCGCGCGAAGCTGGTGGCCTCCATGTCGCGTGCCGGTGCGCGCCGCGACGGACGCACGGGGCGCTTCTCTGTTGGCTGCCCGGCTCTGGGCCGGCGCGCCGTCACGGGGTCGGCCCGCGTCCTGTCGTGTCCACGAGCGAGCGCATGAGCAGCTCTGCAGATGGCGCGACCTCGATGGGCGTGGCAGCCCTCAGCGCCGACAGCCGCGCGTTGCTCACGGCGCTGGCGCGGAGTGTATAGACCTCGTCGCTGAAGGCGATCCGTCGAGCGTCGACGGGCATTCGCTGCTCCGGAACACGCTCTTCCAGCCGGATCACGTGCCAGCCGAAGCTCGACTCGATGACCGGGCTGGTGGCGCCTATGTCTTGGAGGGCAAAGGCCGCCTTGACGAACGCCTCGTCGATGGTGCCTTCGCCGCCTTCCGTCGACCGGGTGTCCTGCGCAAACGCGGAGAGTTGCTCCGCGACGACGTCGACGCCCGGATGCGGGAGCGCTTTTGCCTTTTGCTGGAATTCCTCGCTGTTCTTGGCGGAAAGCACGGCTTCGCGGGCTCGCTCCGCGAATGCGCGGGCGGCCGCATCGGCAGCGGGGTCGGACTTCGTCGCGCGCTTCGCCACGAAGTGGACGACGCGAACTGCCGGCGGTCGATCGACCTCACGCCAGTACCGCGCCGTGAGCTGGGGAAGCTCCTGATCGTTCGGCGGTCCGGCCTGCTTGGCGTCGGCAAGAATGCGGTCGGCCGTGATGCGACCGCGAGCGGCCGTGAGACGCCACGACGTGGGCAGCTGTTTGTCGAGGCCCCGTGCGCGGGCGGCATTCGCCGTCACGGCATCATCGACGAGGCGGCGCAACGCCTCCCGGGGCGTGATGTGCTGGGCGGTCGCCACCCTCACGACGAGCGACATCGGAATGACGTCCGAGCCGACACGTGCGGCTACCTCGCCACCGAGGGCAGCCTGCTCTGCCTGAGGCGCTGTCGACGTCTTCTCTCCGCCGCAGGAGAGACCGGAAGCCATGACGAGAAGCGCCACGCGCGCGCGACGGACGTTCATGCATTCGCTCCTGGGCGAACGAGCTGCACGCCGGCGCGCAGCGCGACGACACCCACCACCAGGAAATAGATGGCTTCGACGTCGTTCGCGCGCGCGAGCGCGAGCGCTCCGAAGGTGAAGGCGGCTGCGGCGCCGAGAACGAGGGCAGCGGCGAGCAGATCGAGCAGCTGCATGGCGGCCCGAGGATACCTCCGCGCGCGCCCCGCGTCAGCGGTCACCGCGAAATCAAGAACAGGCCCGAGGCGAGGAAGAGGGCGAGGATCGCGATCCACGGGAGCGAACGGCGCAAGCGCAGGCGCCGCGAGGCCGGAAACCTCGTCACGTGGCGCGCGAGCGCGATGCTGGTCGTCGCGCCGAGCACGGCGACGCCGCACACGACCGTGACGAGGCGCACGAGCACGGCGCGCTCGGGCGCCGCGACCCCCCAGCCAACGCCCTGCATCGCCAGCGCAAGGACGACTCCCGCGGCGACGTACACGCCATCGCCACGTGGGAGCTCGGAGCGCGGCTTCAGCGAGCTGCCGGCAATGATCCGGCCCGCGGCCTCGGGGTCGGCACGAAGCGAAGGCCCTGCCGACGCGAACGCGAAGAGCGCCCAACCGACGACCCCGAGCGCACCGCGCACGCCGTCGAGACGCGCCGAGGAGAGTGCCGACGGCGCAAGCGTCCAGACGATCGCGCTCGACAGGACGAAGCCCCACACCGACCAGATGCGCGCCCACGTCGGTCCGGTCCACGCGCTGAGCACGGCGAGCCCCTTCGGCTGCGGAGGTGCAGCCGCGGCGCTCGCCTCGTTCGCCTCGGCCGGGGGCGAGCGGCGAAACCCCGCACCTTCGACGAGCGGCGCCGTCGTCAGCGCGATGACTCCGGCGATCGCGGCGACCTTCGCGACGGTGGGCGCGCCGCGCGACCAGGCCGCCGGAGCGACCGTGATCGACCATGCGTACAGCCCGGGGATCGCTGCCTGTGCCGAGGCGCCGAGCTCGGAGAGCCGGCTGAGGACGACGTTCCTTCGCGACCGAGAGCGCACGGAGGCGGGGGCAGCCGGGTCCGTGCCTGCAGCCGGGCCGGGCCGGTTCGTCATCCCTCGGCGCTACCCAGCGCGGTACGCCCATCGCGGACGAGACGAGAAGCGCCGACGAGGCCGTTGCTCTCTTCCTCACGCGCGGCCTCGAGCCCGAGCTTCTGCCAGAGCCCCTTGTCGAGCAGGTGGCTGGGACGGACGTTCTGTGTCGCCGCGAGCATGACGGCCTTGATGTCCGGGTGCTTCGCCTCGAGGTCGTTGATCATCTGGCCGACGATCTTGCGCTGGAGGTTGTCCTGCGATCCGCAGAGATCGCACGGAAGGATCGGGAACGCCTTTTCCTTCGCATAAAGAACGATGTCCTCCTCGGCGCAGTAGGCGAGCGGGCGGATGACGACGTGGCCGTCCTGCGCCATCAGCTTGGGCGGCATGGCGGCGAGTTGGCCGGCGAAGAAGAGATTGAGCAAGAGCGTCTGGAGGATGTCGTCACGGTGGTGGCCGAGCGCGATCTTCGTGCAACGCATCTCCTTCGCGACCCGGTACAGGATGCCGCGACGAAGGCGCGAGCAGAGCGAGCAGTACGTCTTTCCTTCGGGGATCTTGTCCGTGACGATCGAGTACGTGTCCTCCTCGATCATGGTGAAGTCGTAGCTCTCGTCACGCATGTACTTGCGCAGTCGATCGGCGGGGTATCCGGGGTGGCCCTGATCGATGTTGACGACGACGAGCTCGAAGCGAATCGGCGCGCGACGCTGCAGCTCGCGCAGCATGTGCAGCATCGTGTAGCTGTCCTTGCCGCCGCTGACGCAGACCATCACGCGGTCGCCTTCGGCGAGCATCTGAAAGTCCATCACGGCGCGCGACATGGCACGCGTGAGGCGACGCTCGAGAGAGGGATCCATCAGGGCTGGGGGGTTAGCAGCTCGGTTTACGGCCGGCAAGCCGACGGCAGAGCACAAACGGGAAACGGCGAGACGTGGACACGTCTCGCCGTTGCCAGGACGGGTCGAGCTGCGAGCCGTTACTTGCGGCGCGCGGTCTTCTTCGCAGCCGGCCTCGGCGCCGAGGCCGGGGCCTTCGCTGCCACGGCCTTCGCTGCCGGAGCCTTCGCTGCCGGAGCAACCTTTGCTGCCGGAGCCTTCGC
>JANXVA010000533.1 GCA_025351875.1 Myxococcales bacterium
GCCGACGTGCCCGATGTACATGCGGTTCTTGCGAGGGCTGAACATCGCCCCCACGACCGTCGTGCCCATGCCGTGGTGCTCACGCGAGCGGGTCGAGCGCTCGAAGATCTGGCGGTTTGCCACGCGGATGCCGGTGAGGAGGCGGTTCTCCTCCTCCGACAGGTTCGTGTCGAAGTGGAACGGCCAGGTCACGTCGTCGTTGGCCGTCGACTTGAAGAACTCGCTGATCGTCTCGGTGGCGAGCTTCGATGCGACATCGCCCGCGCGGTGCCCGCCCATGCCGTCGGCGACGACAAAAAGGTCGTACTCCTTAAGCACTACGAAGGAATCTTCGTTGTGCTCTCGCTGGAGACCGACATCGCTCACACCAGCTGCGATTGCCCGCATCAGATCGACCAATCCTCGCGCTTCGATACAGAAATAGGCTCGCCCGCGAAGGCGAGGGGTGTCAAGCACGCCAATCGCACCACCGCATTTCGCGGCCGCAAATCGACGGTGCGCACGTCGCTTTTCCGAGCGGTCGGCCACCCGGACAGGGGAGAAGGGGAAGAGGTTCTCATACCTCCATGATATCCTTCTCTTTTTGCGCGATGATGCCGTCCACGGTCTTGCCGCCTTCCGCCACGATCTCCTCGGCCTTGCGCTTGGCGCGGTCGACGTCATCCGTGCTCGCGTCGCCGCCGTCGTCGATTTCCTTGAACATATCAAGGGCCTCGTGGCGGGCCTTGCGGATCGTCACCTTGCACTCCTCGCCGTACTTCCGCGCGATCTTCTGGAACTCCTTGCGGCGCTCCTCGGTCAGCGGCGGCATCGGGAGACGGATGAGGTCGCCGTCGGTCATGGGGTTCAGGCCCATGTCGTTCTCGCGGAGGGCCTTCTCGACCTGCTTGATGACGCTCTTGTCCCACGGCTTCACGGTGATGAGGCGGGGCTCGGGGACGGCGATGTTCGCCATCTGAGCGAGGGGGGTCATCGTGCCGTAGTAATCGACACGGATACCGTCGAGCAGGTTCGCGTTCGCGCGTCCCGCGCGCAGCTTGGCCAGGTCGCGCTTGAGCACGTCGTGGGCCTTGGCGATCGCGGACTGCAACTCTTTGTGGACGTCGTCGAGCATGCGCGTGCTCCGGGGCGGCTACTGAGGGGGACTTCAGCGCGAACCTTACCTGCACTCCTCCGCAACCGGAAGGCACAAACCCCGAATAGCTCATTGCCTCAACCCGTCTATCCTTGCGGCAATCGGATGGGACCCCTCGGCACGAACCACCGCGGACCGGCCAGAGCCGTCGGCGCAGCGCTCGTCGTGGGCCTCCTGGCGCTCATCGCGGGGGCCGGAACGTCGGCTGCCGACGAGCGTGACGCAGGAAACGACGACCGATCCGGTCGCTCTGCGCCTACCGGTGGTCGGACTGCGACCGCGGTCGGTGGTCAGGTCGTTCCGGCCGACCTCGAGGATGTCGAGCACATGTGCGCCCTGCTCACGGCCTGCGACCGGCTCCCCTTGCCGTCCGGCCTCGTGCCGCCCGATTTCGTCGGCTGCACGCGGGCGCTCCATGCCGAGCTCGCGTCTCCCGCGGCGGTGACGTTCTCGCTCACGCTTCGCGAGTGCGGGCTCCGCGCGAGCTCGTGCGGAGAGCTGCGCTCCTGCGCGCTGCGCGGCGCGAAGGCCGACGTCTGTACCGGTCGAGGCAAGGCCGGACCGGTCGACATGTGCGACAGCGACGGTCGAGCGATCACGTGCAACGCGGAGCGCGTGACACTCGTGCGTGACTGCCCGCGTGGCGGCGAGCAGTGCGTCGTCCGCGAGGGTCACGCGGTCTGCGCGCTCGGCACGTGTGAGAAGGAAGCGGCGCCCGCGTGCTCAGCCTCGGGGACGCGCGTCCTCGAGTGCAAGAAGGGCAAGCTGCTCAGCCTCGACTGCGGGGCGTTCGGGCTCCGGTGCACCCCCTCTGCCGACGGCCCCAAGTGCGCGACGCCGGCCGCGAGCTGTCAGGAAGGCAGCACACGCTGCGAGGGGAGGACCGCAGTCGGCTGCTTCCGGGGGCACGAGGTGCGCGTCGACTGCGGGGCGCGC
>JANXVA010000557.1 GCA_025351875.1 Myxococcales bacterium
TCGGGGCGTGGGACGAGCTCGTCATTCCCTCGATGAACGGCGACAGCCCGATGCCCTCGATGCTGAAGGACGAGCTCGCGCGTACCGGGCTCCTCACGACGCTCGACGAGGTGTCGACGTGCCCGTACGTCACGCTGCCGAAGACGTGGGACGAGTACCTGGGCCAGCTGAAGCAGAGCAAGCGCAGCCAGCTCAAGAAATCTCTTCGCGCGCTCGACGCCTGGGCGGGAGGGCCGCCGGTGATCGAGCGCGTGCGCTCGCTGGACCAGCTCGCGAAGGGCAGGGACATCCTGCTCGCGCTTCATCGCGAGCGCTGGGCGGCCGGCGGGCCGGGCGGCGTCGGCGAAGGGGTCTTCGCGTCGCCGCGCTATCGCGCCTTCCAGGATCGCCTGATGCCCCGCCTGCTCGCGATCGGCGCGCTCGACCTCGGGTGGATGAGCGTGCGCGGTGAGCCGGTAGCTGCATTCTACAACTTTCGCTACGACGGGCGCGTCCTCCACTACCAGGCCGGTCGCAAGCTCGACATCCCAGAGGACGTACGCGTGGGGGTCACGATGCACGCGCTCCTCATCAGGGACGCCATCGCGAGTGGGATGCGGGAGTACGATTTCCTCGGTGGCGCCGCGCAGTACAAGATGGCCCTCGCATCGAGCACCCGGCCGCTCGTCACGCTGCGCGCCGCACGACCCTCGCTCGTCGAGTCCGCGCGTCGCGCGAGCGAGCAAGCCAAGGGCCAGGCACGACGTGCTCGCGCCTACGTGAAGAGCCGCATCGACGCGACGCGCACGCAGGATGCTTCCACCTCCGAAGGCGCTTCCGACATGTCGAGCATCAAAGGGCGCACGCCGCGTATCGCGCGGGCCCTGGACGAGAGCGCACGTCCGATCTTCTTCGGCTCGCACGCGAGCGAGGGCCACGCCCTCTTCGGCTGGTATCACCCGCCGATCGGGAAGAAGAGCAACCGCCGCGCGGTCGTGCTCTGCCCGCCGCTCGGATACGAAGGGATCTGCGCGTTTCCGGCGTTGCGGACGTTCGCGGAGCGCCTCTCGCAGTCGGGCTTCGCGGTGCTGCGCTTCGACTATGACGGCACGGGCGACTCGGGCGGGCTCGACAGCGATCCGGGCCGCGTGCGCGCGTGGATCGACAGCGTGACCGACGCCGTCTCCGAGGTGCGCGCGCTGAGCGGCGCGAGCGAGGTTGGCCTCTTCGGCGTGCGCATGGGCGCGACGCTGGCGGTCGTCTCGGCGGCCGAGCGAGGCGACGTCGATCGCCTCGTCCTCTGGAACCCGTGCGCGACGGGCCGTGCCTACGTCCGTGAGATGCGCGCCTTCCGCCTCTTCGCGGAGCAAACCGGCGAGCTCGCCACCCGCCCCCGCGCCGAGGGCGACACGAGCGACGAATCGGGCGGCTTCCTCCTCACGAAGGAAACCCTCGACTCCCTCAAGGCCCTCGACGCCACGAAGCTCACCAAGCGCGCGGCTCTCTCCATCCTCGTCCTCGGCCGCGACGACGTCCCCGACGACGACAAGCTCGCCCGCGCCCTCGAATCCCAGGGCGCCACCACCATCTACCGCCAGCTCCCCGGCTACGCGGAAATGATGGTCGCCCCCCACAAATCGATCTTCCCGGAAGCGATCTTCACCACCCTCCTCGACTCCCTCTCCTCTCCTCTCGACGTGCCCGTGCCCGTGCCCGCGCTCGCCTCTCCGTCAGCCCACTCTACGGGCCTCGTCGCCCCCGGCGTCCGCGAGGAACCCCTCCGCTTCGGCCCGCGTGGCGCCCTCTTCGGCATCCTCACCGAGCCCATCGACGCCTCGCTCACCCGCGGCAAGCCCCTCCTCATCTTCTCCAACACCGCCGGCAACTACCGCATCGGTCCGAACCGGATGTACGTCGAGATGGGGCGCAAGCTCGCGACCCTCGGCTTCCGCTCCGTGCGCATGGACGTCTCGGGCATCGGCGACAGCGTCATCTGGGAAGACGAGGCGCTCAACCACCCGTACGCCGACCAGCCGACGGAGGACGTCCGCGCGCTGATGCGTCACCTCGAGAAGCTCGGGCGCGCCGATCGCTTCGGCGTGGCGGGGCTCTGCTCGGGAGCGTTCGTCGCGTATCACGCCGCGCTGGCAGATCCGGCCGTCACGAGCGCGGTGCTCATCAACCCGCAGACCTTCAAGTGGGAAGAGGGCATGTCTCTCGACGTGAACCCGCTGACGAGGCGCGACGCGAGCGAGTACTACAAGCGGCGCCTCTTCGCGAAGGACGCGTGGATGAAGATGCTCCGCGGCGGCGTCAATCCGCGCCACGCCTTCGAAGCCGTGCGCGGTCGCGTGGTCGACGCGGCGCGCTCGCAGATCGCGCGCGCGAAGGCGAAGCTGCCGGGCGCCGCCTCTCGCGGTAGCGAGGTCGCGCGTGCCTTCGACGCTCTCGGGGCTCGCGGTGTCGATGTCCTCATCGTCTTCGCGAGCAACGATCCGGGGATCGACAACCTGAACGAGAAGGTCGGCGCCAGCATGTCTGCGCTCGCCAAGCGTTCGAGCTTCACGGTCGAGACGATCGAGGGCCCCGACCACTCGTTCACGCCGCTGTGGTCACAGGTCGAGCTGGATCGCGTGCTCGTCGCGCATCTCTCGCGCCAGTTTCGCTAGCCGCGCTGCTCAGAGTCCGAAGACGCGATCGAGCTTGAGGAGCCGGCAGACGGCGGCGGGCTGACCACACACGCCGATGAGCGCGAAGCTTCCGCCGGCGTTCTTGACGCGCTTGAAGAGCGACACGATGGCGCCGACGCCGGAGCTGTCGAGCATCGTGAGCCGCGCCAGATCGACGACGACGCGCTTCGGCGGTGCCGAGAGGACGGACTCGAACACCGCGCGGAGCTCGGGGGCGCTGTGGACATCGAGGACGCCCTCGATCGCGAGACGGCACTCGGTCTCCGAGTCGGTGCGCGCGAGCTTCATCGCGTCGGTCGAGGTGACCTCCGGGAGCGCAGGGGCCGGAGCCGGGGCCGGGGGGATCGAGCTCGTGCGCGCGCGGCGTGCGCGGAGCGCGGCGGCCGGGGCGCCAAGGAGGGTGGAGAAGCCAGCCAGGTGAAGGCCAATCGTCTGTCCGTAAGTGTTCATCGGGGTGCGGATGGGTGTTACGTCCGCCGACACGGGATCTCCCCGCCCCGTTCCAGTTTTGGAGCAAATTTCCTTTATCGGCGGATTCTTGGGGCCACCGCGGGAGCGCTAAACGTCCGAAAGTAAACGCGTTTGCGTGCTCGCTCCGTCCACGACGATCCGCGACGAGGCCTCGCAGTTGAGCGCCTGAACGGTGCCCTTGAGCGGCCCGCTGCCACTCGTCCTCCTCAAGTAGACGGTCCGCTCCCCGCCAGGTGCGAGGTGGAACCAGGCATCGTCCGCGGCGAACCCCTCGGCCTCGATGACCAGCGACTGGGCGAACCGCCGCGTGCGCACCGAGACCTCGAAGCCGCCGTCCGCGCGCGGGCGCGCCGTGGCGACGAGCCCGAGATCCAGCTCGCGCGCGCTCGGGAGGCCGAGCGGAAAGTGAAAGGCTTGCGCGACTTGACTTCGCCCCGAGACGCGCAGCGTGGCGATCGCGAGATCGCAGGCGGGCGGACCGAAGCGGTACGCGTACGAGAGATCCATGAAGCCGTCGAAGGCCTCAGCGACCGCCATCGAGAGCGAGCCGCGCGGCTCGATCGTGACCGCGCGCTTCGCGCTCCCCACCTCGATCTCCCCGGCGCGGAAGAGAGACAGCTCGAGCTCACCCGCGAGGAGCTCGGGGCGATCGTTCGTGAGGTGAACGTAGAGACCGCTCGTGCCCTCGTCACTCAGGTGAGCGGCGATCGGCGCGAGCGCACGGCGCAGGTACCAGTAGGCCGACTTGGGTTGCCCGCCGGCGTCGACGACGCCCCAGCCAGCGCCTGCCCAGAGATCGCGGAGGAACCACACGAGGCCGCCGCGGCACGTCGAGCCCGCGCGCCTCCACTCGCCGAACACTGCCGCCATGATCTCGCCCGTGGCCGCGCGCCCGAGCGCGAGGTAACGATCGTGATCGGCATAACGGAGCGCCATGGGATCGAGACGGAAGACCTGCTCGACGTAGTGATCGCGCACGTCGTCGAAGTCCCAGCCCGCGCCGAGATCGCGTGGCGTTCGCGCCTTCCATGCCGCGTGGTGCACCTTCAGCGAAGGCGGCGGGTGCTCGGGCACGTTCGCGAACGCGAGACACTCGGTGGCGAACCGCACCTCGGCGCGGCGTGCGTCGTCGACCGGCCGCAGATAGGCGCCGACGCCGTAGTACGACGTGGTCCCGACGCGCGCCTCGTGCGGGAACGCGCCTCCGTGCGCGCTCGACGGCCAGTACGGGACGTCGGGGCAGCGCTCGCTCGCGACGCCTTCGAGGACCTCGTGAAACAGCCTCGGGCTCCAGCGCTCGCGCGGCGCGCCGAACATCGCGGCCTGCTGCTCGCCCTCGCTGTTGCCGCAGAGGACGGCGAGGGAGGGGCGGCCTTCGAGGCGTGCGAGGAGCTGGCGCGCCTCGATCTCGACGCCCTCGACGAACGAGGCGTCTTCCTCGGGGTAATCCATGTTGGCGAACATGAAGTCCTGCCAGACGAGGATCCCGAGCTCGTCGGTGAGATCGTAGAAGTCGTCGCTCTCGTACGTCATCGTGCCGCCGACGCGCAGCATGTTCATCCCGGCGTCGCGCGCCTGGACGAGGGCTCGTGTGTAGGCCGGTCGGTCCGCGGCGAGCGTCACGACGTCGAGCGGCGTCCAGCAGGCGCCGCGGCAGAAGAGCGGCGCGCCGTTCACGGCGATCGAGAAGTCGCCGTCGCGCGTGATCTCGCGAAAACCGATCGCGCCGAGATCGGCGACCACCGGGGCTTGCCCGCTCGCATCGCCCACGTGGAGGCGCGCGCTGTAGAGCGCGGGCTCGCCGTGGGTGTGGGGCCACCAACGATCGACGTCCGGGATCGAGAGGAGCCCCGCGAACATCCCGTCGGCGGCCCGCTCGAGCGTCGCGCGGTGCTGGCGCTCGCCTCGTTCGATGACGAGCACCACCTCGCGCGGGGTTGCGGGCTCTTGCTCGAGCGAGCGCACGCGGCACGTCACGTCGACCATGCCGGTCGTCCCCGAGATCCGAGGACGCAGGCTCACGTCGCCCAGGGCGATGCCGCGGCGATGCTCGAGCTGAACCGCGCGCCACGGCCCGACGGGAGCGGCGGGCGGCGACCACCCCGGCGTACGCCCGAGGAGCGTGGTGCGGAACCAGCGGAGCTGCTGGTTCTCGATCATCGGTGCCTTCCAGCGGGGCCGCGGCCGGCGCGCGCCGAGCAGCGCGTCGAGCGAGCGACAGCGGATGACGAGCTCGCCGCCTCCGCGCGCGAGGATATGCTGGTGGCTGCGGAACATGTTGTCGCTCGCGAGGAGCGGGGTTCCGGCGAGCCAGCCGTCGGCGACGGTCGCGATGCCACCGATGCTCAGCGCCAGCTC
>JANXVA010000582.1 GCA_025351875.1 Myxococcales bacterium
ATTCAACCGAGCCTTGTCGGTCTTTGCCTCGTCCTGATCGCGGAACACCGTCTCGGCGACGAGCGGATCGTTTGGCAGCTCCCCGAGGAAGATGGCACCTCGCGCGTGGCTGGTGACCGTAGGCAGCGGCGACAGCGCGGGCAGGCCGCTGACGCGGCCGTCGGCATCGGGACGCACGCCGAGGGGGAATGAGCTGTCCTGCGACAGAGAGTAGAGGAGCTCGAGAAACACCGGGTAGCTGCAACCATCCAGTACGACGAGGAAGAGGCGAGCGGAAGGATCCGTCTGCCAGACGGGCGCGATGATCCGCTTCCAGATCCGAGGGAGCGGCGTGAGCCCGTCGAGGAAGAGGGCAGGCTCGTATCCGCTGGCCAGCGTCTCGGCGAACAGCCGATTTCCACGGTCTCGGCGCTCACGCGCGGCGGCGAGCACCTTGGTTGCCTCCGCGTGGTAGTGCACGCTGCTCGCGAGCGCGCGTCGAAGCTGGATCATGGCGAGGTCCGCAAACGCGCCGCTCCGCTGGTAGTCGCGCACCTGGTCGAGGAGGTCCGTCTTCGGCGTCAGCGGTTCGTCGAGGTAGCGCGAGACGCGTGCCATCGACTCGAGCACGGCCAGGTCCGCGCGGTGCATGTTCGCGGCCCGGTGGGCGGCGAGCCACGCGATTTCGCCGGCGCCAATCGCCTTGCCGTTCGCGGCCTGCTGCGCAAGCGAGTGGCAGCGGTCGGAGAACGCGAGCGGCAGCACTCGGCTCGTCTGAAGTTGCGTGGGCGTGAGGCATTCGCGCCCGATGCGATCTGCGCCAGAGAGCAACCCGGTCGCCGAGTCACCAAGCGCGGTGAGGGTCTCCTCTGCCAGACGAGATGCGGCTCGGCGGAGGATGCGGCGGTCCATTTCGAGCGGCGGCTCGGTCGCCGCCTTCCAGAGCGGCCCCCACGCAGGCTTCGGAAGCTCTGGAGCATCTACGGTGAGGACGGCGCCGTGGACGACGAGCTCGCTCAGCCGGTGATCGGGCTCGGCGAGAGCCCAGGCTAGGAGGCGGCCTTCGTCCCCATGGAGAGTCGGCAGCGCGTCGCGCACCAGCTGACTGACGTTCTTGGACCACTGCGGCGGCTCCTGCACCCACGCCGCGAGTAGCTGGGCGGGCGCTCGGGTGCGCACGTGCTCGCCGACACTAGCATCGACGAGGAGCTCGGTGAGGAGGCGCCTGTCGACGACCGTGGGCAGCGTCCGATGGCTCATTGCGATGCCGAGCTTGTCGACGTTCTCGAGGGCAAGCTGCTGCATGTACGGCGCGTCCGCACCGACGACGCGAACACCGAGGACCACCTCGAGGACATCGTTGACCGAGAGGGCGTGGACGCGCTGGTTACGCGCGCGGCGAAGCAGGTCGGGCGCCTTCTGGATCCGGTGCGCCACCTCCTCCGGGAGCACGGCGATGAGCGGCGCTCCCTTGGCCTTCCACAGAAGGTGGCGAAGGCCGAGCTCCGTCCCCACGCGGTGAACGCCGTAGGCGCCGCTCGGCGTGGGCATGAGCGCGGGCAGGTCTTCTAGCCCCTCGCCGTCGATGACCAGCACGTAGCCAGACTCGGCGGCTCCGCCGGCCTGATCGAGGAGCCTCCGCAGGAGTAGCTGAGCGGAGCTCAATCCCCGTCCTCCTCTCGGACGAGGCTCACGTTGATGCTCTTGGTGCCCTGCGCCGCGAGCGCCTTCTTGATCTGCTCGACGAGGGTCGCGACGGCGCCTGGATCGGTCGGGTTGAGGCGGCCCTTGAAGAGCACTCTGTTGGGGGCGGCGGGGACAGCCCCGAGGGGCGGCGCCACGGGCTGCGGCGCGCCTTGGGAAGCGGGGGTCGGGGCCTGGGGCTGCTCCAGCAGCCGCTTGATCAGCAGCTGGGCCTTGTGGTTCCAGGTCTTGACCCACTCCTTCGTGAGCGGTTGCTCGTTTTGCGCGGCGGCAAGGCGCCCCTCGAGCAGCGCGAGGTGCGCACGTACCTCGACCCCAACGGCGGGATGACTCGCCCCCGCCGTGAGGTGGGACCGACCGTTCTTCTCGACGTCGCCGAGGGCCTCCCGGATGACACCGGCCTGATGGACGATCGAGCGCAGAGGATCGGCCGCGTCGTCAGGCCAAGCTCCAAGGAACTCGGAGAGCACCTTGTTGCTGTCGGTCGTCGCCTGATCGAGCGGAGCGAGTCGCGTGTTCGCCGAAGCGACCTCTTCGTTCCGGTGTGTCTTTTCCGTCCCGAAGTCGACGAGCAGCGTGTGGAGTCCCTGGAGGATCGTTCGCTTCTCCCGGGCGCTCTGCCTGAGCGCCGTCGCGAAGCGATCTTGCCCCTGAAGCGACCGGTGCGCCGCCGGTCGCGGCAGGTCGAACAGCTGGTTGCCGAGATCGCGCAGGCGATGCCAGTCCGCCGCGGTGACGAGCTTTCCGCGCTGGAGCCGGATGCGTAGGGTCGGTGACATGCCGATCCGCACATCGAGCGGCTCGCCGTCGATCTCCTGGAGCGCTCGATGGTCCCGCTGGCAGAGGAAGCAGAGGAACAGGTCGACGACGAGCGGCTGGAGTCCGTACGTGTCGCGAAGATGCTCCGCGATCGGGGCCCAGGTCAGCGAGTCCTGGTCGGCCTTCTGGAGGACGTCCTTGATGTAACGAGAGTCGAGACGGAGCGAAGCCTTCGTCTGCCCGAGGTTCACGAGCTCGAGCGGTTGGCCGAGCGTCTTCAACACCTTCTCCGCGGCTTCGTCGTAGGCGACGGAGACGTTGGTCTCGCCAGCCTCCACCATCCACTTGAGCAGCGTCTCGAGGTCCTGCTTCTTGGGCTCAGCGAGGAAGTTGGGATGCTGCGGATAGCGGCGATCCATCAGCAGGGTGGTGATGTGCTCGAGGTTCTCGGCGAGCGTCTCCCGCGGTCGGCTCCCGTCCACGTCCGAGATGAGCGCGAAGAACTCGCCGTGGCGGATGTAGACCTCGACGAGGAGCTCATCGAGCTGCCCCTCTAGGGTCTTCGCGCGGATGCTGGCCTGATCGAGGATCTTGCCCTTGTCCTGCGGCCCGAGCGTCTCGAGGAGATCTTCCTGGCCGGCGTCGGAGAGGAGGTAGCGAACCGCAGCGAGCTCCGTCAGCACGCCCAGCTCCGTGGGACTCATGTGACGCGGCAACCAGCAAACGGTGTGAAGGGTGCCCTTCTTCTTGCGCGCGTTGGTGGCGCGCATGCGGTCTTCGTCGACTGTGTGGCCGGGCTCGTCCCACGGGTAGTCGACGAGCACTCGGAACGCGCCGTCCGGCGGCTCGAAGTCG
>JANXVA010000595.1 GCA_025351875.1 Myxococcales bacterium
GGCGGCGCGGACGGCGGCGCAGGCGACGCAGGCGACGCGAGCGCGGACGGAGGCGGCGAGCTCCGCTGCGTCGATGTGTCGGTCGACGTCCTCAACTGCGGTGTCTGCGACAAGGCGTGTGACATCCCCAACGCGGTCCCGAAGTGTGTTCTGGGTCACTGCGGCCTCGGCTCGTGCGCCGCAGGCTTCATCGATTGCGACGGCAACGCGGCAAACGGTTGCGAGTGCGCGACGGACTCGTGTGAGGTCGCGAAGAAGCTGTGCTCGAAGCGCGCGTTCGTCACCAGCACGACCTTCGCGGGCGGAGCGCTCGGTGGCCTGACCGGCGCCGACGCCAAGTGCCAGGCACGCGCGGTCGCCGCAGGGCTTCCCGGTACCTACAAGGCCTGGCTGAGTGATGCGACGGGCTCACCGTCGACTCGCTTCTCCAAGGCGACAGTCCCCTACCGTCTCGTCGACGGGACGATCATCGCGAACAATTTCTCGGACATCATCGACGGCACGCTGGCCGCGCCGCTCGTGCTGACGGAGCTTGGGACGCCGGCGCCGAGGTCCACGATCTGCGGACCGCAGCCCAACACCAATCCGGTGGTCAACGACCGCATCTGGGTGTGGGCGAGCACGGCGGCGGACGGCACGCTCGCGGCGACCGCGAGCACCTGCACCAACTGGTCGGACCCGGCGGTTGGCGGCGCCCAGTGGGCCGACCCGGCAGTCACCGGGCTCGTGTCAAACTGCGGCGGCGGCGCATGTAACGGCGGCAGCTTCCTCAACCCCATCTTCTGTTTTCAGCAGTAAACCAGCCCTCTTTGGGGGGCTGAGGACACGTGCGACGCGCGCCGTGGATGGAGATACGCTTACCGGTGGGATGGGCGAGTCTCCGAGCCGAACCCGGCACAACCTCGAACCGGGGTTGAAGCTCGATGGTCGTTACGAGCTCCTGTGCATTCTTGCGCAGGGCGGCATGGCGAACGTGTGGCTTGCGCGCATCCAGGGCAAGCACGGCTTCGCAAAGCTCGTCGCGGTGAAGACGATCCTCCCGCACATCGCGGAGGACGAGCACTTCAAGCAGATGTTCCTCGACGAGGCGCGGGTCGCCGCGCACATCGAGCATCCGAACGTCGTGCAGATCAACGACGTCGGCGATCATGGCGGCGTCTCCTACCTCGTCATGGATCTCGTCGAGGGCGAGTCGCTCCAGGGGATCCTCAAGGCGTGTGATCGGCAGGGCAAGCGCCTGCCGCTCGGCGTCGCGCTCCGGATCCTCGCCGATGCGTGTCTCGGGCTCGATGCCGCTCACGAGCTGCGCGATCCGTCGGGCAGCCCGCTCAACGTCGTCCATCGCGACATCTCCCCTCAGAACATCCTCGTCACCACCGCGGGCACCGCGAAGGTCATCGACTTCGGCATCGCCAAGGCGCGCGACCGCGCGACAGGCGATACGAGCGCAGGAACGCTGAAGGGCAAGATCAGCTTCATGCCGCACGAGCAGGCGCTCGGGCGTGACGTCGATCGCCGCACGGACACGTGGGCGCTCGGCGCGGTGCTCTACATGCTCCTGACCGGCCGGCCTCCGTACAAGGCCGAGAACCAGCTCGCGACGCTGCAGCTCGTCATGAGTGGCGCGGCGATCTCACCGCTCCCTGACGCGGTGCCCCCGGTCATCTGCTCGATCGTCGCCAAGGCGCTGATGCATGATCCGGCGCATCGCTTCCAGTCCGCGCGCGAGCTGGGCATGGCGCTCGAGGACTCGATGAACCGCCTCGGCCTCAGCACCACCTCGATGCAGGTCGCGCAGCTCCTGCAGGAGCGGATCGGGGATCGTCTCCAGGAGCGGCGTGACTTCGTGCAGAGCGCGCTCGCCGAGGCTGCGAATCGCGAGCGCGTCCGCGGCATGCTCCTCACTGCACCGGTCGACGCCGACGGAAGCGGCTCGCTCAGGCAGATGCAGCCCGTTGCGATCCCGCCCGACCTCGGCTCGTCGCCGCACCTGATGACGCCGCCGATGCAGTACGGCGGCGGGATGATGGCGAACCATTACGCGCCGCCGACGCAGCAGACGCTCGTCGCCACGACCGTCGAGCCGCTCGGCCAGCCTTCGCGCGGCGGGCCGCCCCGCGCGATCGTCTTCGGCGCTCTGTTCGTGAGCCTCGCGATGGCTGCTGGCGGAGGCTTCCTCATCCTCGGCGCGCGCAAGATTTCTTCGGCGAACGCGGCGGCCTCTGCGCAGGCTGGTCCGTCGACCGCCGCGGTTGCCGCAGGGAACGCGCCCAGCGCTCCGGACATGAACGGCGCGAACGCGATGCCCAATGTGGACATGTCGCAGGTGGGAACCCCGGCGGCGCAAGCCGCGACGGCGCAAGCCGCGACGGCGCAAGCCGATGTCGGCGCGACGACGATGACGACGAAGCCCGGCGCTGCCGTTGTGCCGGCGGTCGTGGTGGCCGCGCGGTCGCCATCGCCACCCGCGACACCCGCCGTGGCGCCGAAGCCAGCCGCCGCGTGGCCTCCGCCGAAGCCGCCCGCACCTGCCCCGAAGAAGCCGCGTGACGATGAAGCGGGCTTCTGATCCGCGCCGCCTCATGGCGGCGCTCTGCTCGGCGGCGCTCGTGGCGGCCCTGGCGTCGTCGGCTCATGCCCAGACGGCCGCCGATCGCGAGACCGCACGCACGCTCTTCGACGACGGCAAGAAGAAGCGCGACTCCGGAAACATCGCGGGCGCGCTCGAGGCGTTCAGGGCCGCCGACGCGATCATGCATGCGCCGACCACCGGGCTCGCGGTGGCGCGCTCGTTCGCGTCGCTCGGGCGGATCATCGAGGCGCGCGAGGCCGCGGTGGCCGTCGAGCAGCTCCCGCTGGGCCCGAAGGAGTCGCCAGCGTTCGCGGACGCGCGCAAGTCGGCGAGCCAGCTCGCGGCCGAGCTCGCGGGTCGGATTCCGACGCTCACGATCGTGCTGAAGGGCGCGCAGCCCACCACCGAGGCCGCGATCACGGTGGACGGCGTGGCCGTGCCGGCCGCGGCGGCGAAGGCTCCGCGTCGTCTCGATCCGGGAACGCACGTGGTCGTCGCGGCGATCAAGGGCGGCGAGGTGCGCGGGGAGATCACGCTGAACGAGCACGACGTGAAGTCGATCGACCTCGACGTGACAGAGCTCGTGAACGGCACGCAAGTCACGAAGAACGATCCCAAGGCGTCGGGCGGCTCCTCGGACTCGAGAGGCTCGTACAGCCCGCTCCTGTGGGTCGGGGTGGGCGTCGCGGTGGTCGGTGCGGCGGCGGGCACGGTCACGGGGCTCGTCTCGATGGGCAAGACGTCCGACGTCGAGAGCGGCTGCGGCCCGAACAACAAGTGTCCGCCGAGCACGCACGACGCTCTCGACGGCGCGCGCATGTTCGCGACGCTCTCGACGGTGTCGTTCATCGTCGCGGGAGCAGGCGCGGGCGTGGCGGTCGTCGCGCTCGCGATGGGGCGCCGCTCCCCGAACGCGGAGCAGAAGGCCTCCGCGCCTCCTCCTTCTTCCGCGCCTCGCGTGAGCCCGTGGGTCGGCGTGGGCAGCGCCGGGCTCAGCGGTTCGTTCTAGCCAGCCTCGGACCCGAAGCGCGCGTCAGAACGACGGGCAGGTCCGCTCCTTCAGGATGAGCGGGACCAGCGGCGTCTGGTTGAAGTCGAAGGCGTTCATGAGATCGTTCGCCTGCGCGTCCTGCGCGGCGGGGTCGAGGTCGTGCAGCGTCTTCGTGGCGCCGAAGACCTTGCCGATGAACTTCGGGATGCTCGCGTGCTCGGCGACCTCCTTGAAGATGAAGCCGGGCTTCGAGTACGGCGACATGATGATGAGCGGCAGGCGGAAGCCGAGGCCGTAGGGCTCGTTCGGCTTGCAGCCGTACTGGCGCGGCGGCGGGACGTGGTCGTACCAACCGCCGAAGTCATCCATCGTGAAGAGGACGACGGTGTCCTTCCAGTACTCGGAGGCCATCAGCTTGTTCAGCTTCTTGACCGTCCAGTTCTCGCCGTTGCAGATGCCCTCGCCGGGGATGCCGGGGTGCTCGCCGTTGAGATCCTGATTCACGAGCCACGAGACCGCCGGCAACGTCTTGTTGTCGATGTCCGTCTCGAACTGCGAGACGTTGACGATGTTCTGCCAGCCCGGGCCGTTGCGGATCGAGTTGACCCCGTTGAACATCGACCAGATCTCGTTGAGAAAATAGAAGTTCGTGCCGTAGAACTTCCAGTTCACGCCCGCCGGCAGGATGTCCGGCACGGTCGGGATGTCGAAGCAGGGGAAGATCTGCTTCTCCATGCACGTCTTCTGGTCCTGGATCGTGATGCGCGTGTCCGCGGGCTGGTCGCAGCCCCAGTACGGAATCTTGTCGGGGTTGCCGAGCGACCAGCCGGCCTGAGCCGCGAGCACCGCGAGGTGACCGGGGAAGCTCGGTCCGATCATCTCCGAGAAGAAGTGGTCCGCGAGCGTGAAGTGCTTCGCGTACTGCCAGTAATTCGGGATGTCCTCCTCGTGGTACTGGGCATACGCGAGGTTGTCGGTTTCGGTGCCGCTGGAGCTGTTCGGCAGATCCCAGCCATCCATCTTCCCGTTGTTGTAGTCGACGAGGCCGGCGGAGTGCGCGTGGCTGAGATCGTGCGACGTGAAGTTGGGCGCGTGTGGGCACGGGAACGAGGTGCCGTTGGACTTCTTGCACATCGTCGTGCCCTCGGCGCCCGGGAAGGTGCCGAAGTAGTTGTCGAACGTGTGGTTCTCCTTGACGACGACGACGACGTGCTTGAACGGGATCGGCTTGGCGGGCGGCGAGGCGTCGGGCGGCGGCGTCGTGCTCGTGCTCGTCCCGGTGGTCGTCGTGGTGCCGGTGGGCGCCGGGCCGGCGTCGCCGGTAGCGGGCGCGTCGTCGGAGCTACCGCACGCGAGCGGCACGACGAAGAGCGGCGCAACAGCCGCGAGGACAAAGACGACCGAGAGGTGGCGCTTGCCGAAAAGCATCGAGAGGCATGATAGCGCGAGTCAGGCCGGAGAGCTCCATGGGTGCCTGGCGCGGAGCGCCTTTACGTCGGCGTGCCCCTCCTCGAGCAGGCCGGTCTTTGCGTCATGAATGCGATAATGCAGGCTGGAACCGAAGAAGGGCTGGGCCTCCACCATGACGCACCGCAGCTCACCGGCCTCGAAGCCGCATTGCTGCTGGACGGCGCGCAAGAGCTCCTCGCGATGGAGGTGCCCGTCGCCGAAATTCCATCCGAGCACCATGCCTGCGACGATCTCGCCGTCGATCCACTCGTAGTCCTCGAAATTTCCGTCGCGACACGCCTTCGGGATGGCCTCCTCGAGGACTCGCCCATGGAGGTGCATGAGGCGGAAGGCGATGACCTTGCCGACGATGCCGACGCACTGGCTCTCGTCGTAGAGGTGGCCGAGCTGGTCGTGGATCCACGGGGAGCTCTTGGTGAGTCGCTCGAGCTTCTCGTGGCTGTCGCCCTTGAAGAGCCACACGCTGTAGGCCCAGTTGCCCGCGTAGTAGCGCATGGCGAGGAGGAACGGGACCTTCGACGGAACGAGGTTGCCGAGGAGCGGGATGGCGACGCACATGATCACGACCAGGACGGCGACGGGCGCGCTCATCTCGGCGAGGCTCACGCCCGCGTGCTTCCAGAAGAGGAAAAAGCCCCCGTAGACCATCATCACGTTCCATTCGAGCGGCACGCCCATCGGCACGTTGCTGGTGATGAAGCCGTGGAGCCCCAGCATGAGGAGGAGGCCGACGATCGTGAGCGTACCGCCGTTGCCGAAGAGGAGGACGACGGGCACGGCCATCTCGAGGACGGTGCCGGCGTGGCCCATGATCGTGGCGGTGCGTGAGGGCGTGAGGTCGCGAGGGAAGTCGCGATACATGAGCCGCCGGATCCACGCGAAGCGCGTGACGGGGCTGTTCGAGGTCATGACGCCGACGACGGACGGGAAATGGTGATTGAGCTTGGAGAAGCCAGCCCAGAACCAGAGCGCGGCGTGGATGGCCTTCGCGCCGGGGATGAAGCTCGTCGTCGACGCGAGGACGAACACCATCACGGTCGTCCAGTAGTGCTCTCCGCGCGCGGCGAGGAAGAGCGTCTTGTCGAGGAGGCCGAGGACGGGAAGGAGGACGGCGATCGCGAGGAGGAGCTCGAACGGCGGACGCGAGGAGGTGAGCGCGAGGAACGTGAGGAGGAGGAGCGCGGCGTAGAGCGAGACGTCGAGGGAGTTGCGGCGGTAGCCGCCGATGAGGGGAGCGCCCTCGAAGACGGGCAGCTTGGTGGTACCGGGGCGAAGGAAGTAGAGGAACCCGCCGATGGGCGGGAGGTAGCGGCCGGTCAGGGGCCCGCTCCCGCATCCGAATCCGGTGATCTCGAAGAGCATGCTCCAGAGGATCGCCTTCTGGAAGGCCTCGGGCCGCATCCACCACGAGGCGACGTTCGAGAGGTGGCCGATGCCCGGCGTGAAGCCGCAGAAGAAGAACCAGCCGGAGACGTAGAGCGCGATCTTGAGGAGGTAGAGCGCGTAGACGGCGAGGGGAGTGCCGTAGCCCTGCATCGCCCACGAGCTGCAGACCATCGCGCCCTTCTCGGCGAAGGGCTTCTTTGCCCATTCAAGTGGGTCGTAGGGCGGGGGGATGGGCTCGAGGAACACTGGCTAGCTCTTCTCGGCGGCTAGCCGCCGTCGGGTGTGGCCGCTCCCGCATCACAAGGCGGGAGCTTGTCGAGGTTGGCGCCGGCGTCGGGGCAGTTCGAGCTGTCGTAGCCCGGAAGGACGTCGAGCTTGCCGTCGGCGTGGCAGACGGCCGCTTCCCTCTTCCCGTCGGTGCAGAGCGTGACGCCGCACGCGAAGGTGATGCTCGAGTTGCTGCTGTAGGCGTAGGTGCAGGTGCAAGCGGCGCCGCTCGGCTCGTGGAAGCCGTCCTCGCTGCAGAGGCGTCCGCCCGATCCGCCGGAGATGTTCCGGTTGTTCGCAGCGGCGTCGGGGCCGGGCGAGAGCCGGACCACCTCGTCGGGTGGCCGCGCCGAGCCGCACGCGACGGTGACGGCGGAACACGCGAGCAGAAGCGCGCAACCCGCGGCGATCCAGGCGCGCTTCTGCATCGGCGCGAGCATAACAGCGCGGCGACGTCGGGCGTAGGGAGCGGCGAACGCGTCGCACCTAGCGTGCGATTTCGCCTGTTTAGGCAGGCTAGGAGGGCGGATCCGCGTGGTGGTGCGATGCCGCCGGGGACGTGGTAGACCACGGGCATCCGGGGAGTAGCACAGACCGGTAGTGCGCAAGCTTTGGGTGCTTGAGATCGCGGGTTCAAATCCCGCCTCCCCGACCAGGTTTCATAGAGTCTCGGAAAAATAAGGGTCTAAGCGATCACGGCGCGCGCTGTTGCCCATCCGTTGCCCTTTGCCTCCGCAGAAATGCTGTCGGAGGGTTCGGAGGGGTCTCCGTTTGGGGCAACGAGGGGAAACGACGCGTGTAAGGTACAAGTAAGTATCCATCGTTACCGTGCGAGCGTAAGCACGGCGGCCTTGAGATCCGCGGCGCTCGCGTGGACGTAGCGCTGCGTCGTTTTGAGATCCGCGTGCCCTGCGAGGACGCGGACCGCTTCGACGCTGACGCCGTTCCGTACGAGCGAGCTGCAGAAGGAGTGGCGTAGCTGGTGGAAGGACCAGATCTGCATCTCCTTCGTCTTCGCGATCCGTGTCTCGAGGTCCTGAAGCGACCTGAGGACCTTCTGCCGCGACGGCGTCGCGCCGTCCGGTCGGACGACGAGGCGCGCGTGCGGAAGCTTGTCTCGCGCCGCTTCGACGAGAATGTCTCGAAGGGGCGGCGCGATCGGAACGAGGCGCTCGTCGCCGGACTTCGGCGTGAGCACCTCGCTCGCGGAGAACGCGCGCCGAACGTGGAGCTCGTTTCGTTTGAGATCCACGTCGCGGACTTCGATCGCGCGAACTTCGCCCGATCGAAGACCCGCGTAGGCGGCGAGCGCAATCGCCACGCGGAGCCAACCCATCGCGTTACCGAGCAGCGTCACGATGACGTCGGCCTCCGGCGCGTCCGGTAGTTTCTTGCCGACCTTCGGGAGCTTTGGAAGCTCGGGAAGCTTTGGGAGGGCGCCGAATTCGAGCGCCGCGCGCAGCACCGTTCGCGCGAGCGACAGATGCGCGCGCGCTCCGATGCCGCGAGCAGCGAGCCCGGCCGCATACATGCGGAAGTCGCCGGGCCCGATCTCGTCCAGGCGCTTCTCGCCGAAATGCGCGAGGAGCCCCTGCTTGAGGAGAGCTGCGTACCGCTCGCGTGTCGCAGGTCGGCACTTCGACACCGCGTAGAACGGTGTGAAGACCGACGCGACGAAGGTCGCGAACGTGGGCACCGTCGGTGTTGGTTCCGCCGTACCGTTGCCCTGTACGAGCACCCTCAGCCGCTCGGCCTCCGCGCGCGCGCCGGCTGCCGTTTGCAGCGAGGCATCGCGCCGGAAGCGTTGCCGCCTGCCGTGCTTGTCGAGGTATCGAAAGTCAATGACCCAGAGGGGCCTACCGCCCCGCATCTCCCGGCGAACGCCGGAACTTCGATCGCCCATGATGAACCTCCATGGGCGGCCGCCTCACACGCGACAGCAGGCAGTCTAGCGCGCCATTGCGGTGAAGCGACCGCGGCGTTAAATGGAGCGTCCCCCCGCGGGGGCGGGAGTCGGCCCGGGGGCGGGGGGGAAGAGGACGCGCCACGAGCGGCGTCCGAGCTTGATGGCGGTGATCCCGCCGCCGAGCTCGGCGACGACGCGTCGACCATCGCGACGCTGCGCTCGACGGCATCGGGCGCGCAGGGCATCGGCCGAGAGACCGAGGCGGGCAGCGGCAGACGCGATGGTTTCGTAGGGCAGTCTTTTCGAATCGTCCATGAGGGAGTCCTTGTCGTTGAGGGGAGGGCCTTCGGGGTGAAGAAGGACCGCCCGCTACGACGGGACGCCACTGGTCGAACCAACGCGGACGCTTTGCGCTGATGGTGCTGGGTCAGGATCGGGCGCGCGCGCTCGCCCGCGGACGGGCCGCGAGACGCGCCGAGCCGTGCGCGCGCGCTGCACTGCGCGTCTGGCGCGCTTCGCCGGCGACCTTGCCTGAAGGCGGCGGACACGCGACTGGTGCTCTCGGACGACGCAAGCGGCGGCGCCGGTCGGTCGCTCGACCGCGGCGCGCCGGAGGCGCGAGAAGCATCGACGTGCGACCTGTGCTTCCTTCAGCGGCACGCCACGTGAGTCCCACGCGCGAAGAAAACGGCCTTGGTCGTCGAACTCGATCTGTTCGGCGAGGTAGCCATGATGGACCGCCAAGTTGATCACTTCGGCGCGAGCGCCTGCCCTTGCGAAGGAACGCGTGCGCGCGGCGACGCCGCTACGCTGCTCGGTCGGCGCGCGTCGGAGCCCTGCAATGCGTCGCTCGGCGAGGCGCTCGACCGCTAGCTGAATCCTTTCGGCGCGTGCCTCTGCCGCCGGACGGGAGTCGATGACCGACGCGGACTGCATTGTACTGGAGCCTACGGCGCCGAGTTGCGCCGTCAAGGGGCACTCGGTCAGCCTCCGGCATCTACTTGCCGGAGACGCGAGGAGGACACCGCTCGATGGCGCGCGCTCTGTCACGTCCTGTCATGTCCCGTTCCGCGCGCGGGTTACGTGCCATTCCTCGACGAAATTCAGTCCTTGCGAGCTGGCCTGCCGTTCCTAGGCTGTCACGTCAGACACCTTGAAGGAGGTTCGCGAGATGACGAAGAAGCTCGGAGAGAGTGCGTCCAGCCACGAGATGGAGGAGGGTGCCGTGGTGGCGACACTGTCTGGCGACACTGCCAATGACAAGCTCCTGAAGCGCAACGAGGTCGCCGAAATCCTTGGCACCAGCGTGAGCACGGTGCGTCGGATGGAGGGCTCGACGCTTCGGCCGATCGTAGGCGAGCGTGGCGAACACCTCTTCCACGAGGAGCACGTCCGCGAGCTCGTCGTCCAGCGCACGCGAGTGACCTCCCAGGGGCCCGACGCCTACGACGGTCCGACCGCCGCCGTCGCCTTCGAGCTGTTCGACTCGGGCCAGGGCCCAGTCGAAGTCGTGAAGCGAATGAAGCTCGACCCGCGAGCGGCGCGAGCCCTTCACCGCGAGTGGGTCGATCTGCGAGGCGGATTCTTCGTCGGCGCCGAAGCCTTGGCAAAGCTCGAGGGGATCGCGTTCCTGAGGGATTTGCTGCCAGTGGCGAATGGCGAAGAGCTGGTTCGCATGCTCGAGGCCTGCGAGGTAGAGCAGTGCGCGTCCTGCAAACGTCGCGTGCCCAGCTTCTGCGGCTGCTGCGTGATCGTGCGACTTCCCGGTGTTGAGAGACTTGCTCGCGCGGAACGCGCGGCCGAAGCAAACCAGAGAGAAGCTCGCGATGCGCAATCGGTGGCGCGCCGAGCGACGGCGGCCGCCCACGACGCAGCGCGGAACCGGGACGAACATCAAGCTGGGCCCCGACCAAGACACGCATGATCGCATGATCGACGACGCAGGAGGAGCACTCGATATTCTTGGGGCGGGGCGAGTTCCCGCGGCACGGCAGGACATCGCGGGCATTCCTTTCATGGGTTGGGGCTTCCCAACTGTCCCAGGCCACTTCGAATCTGTCCGGGCCACCCGCTCAGGCGCGTAAGCCGCCGAGATCGCATGTGCGGATGATCGGCACGCGGCTCGCTATCGGCGCCGTCCGTGGCGACCCTCGCGCCCGCCTACGCACCTCGCAGGCCTACGGAGACGGCGCTCTACGGCATCGTTCGCGACAACCTCGAGACCTTCCTGAGCTGGGCGCGCGAGACGTATGCCAAGCCGCTGCCGCGCTACGTCGAGCAAGAGCTCCGCGCGTACCTCCGGTGTGGTGTCTTCGCTCATGGCTTCGTGCACTGCCGTTGCGATGACTGCGGTCACGACATCCTGATCGCGTTCTCGTGCAAGCAGCGTGGGGCATGCCCGAGCTGCGCAGGCCGGCGCATGGCAAACACGGCGGCCCATCTGGTCGACCGCGTGCTTCCCGACGTGCCTGTGCGCCAGTATGTCCTGTCGCTCCCGTTCGAGTTGCGCGCGCTCGCGGCCTTCAAGCCCGAGGTGCTCCGCGCGATGGCGCGCCTCTTCGTCGAGTCGATCTTCGGTCTCTACCGAACCCGGGCGCGTCGGAATGGGCTCACGGGCGGCGAATGCGGTGCGGTGACTTTCGTGCAGCGCTTCGGGGGGAGCCTGAACCTGAACGTGCACATGCACGTCGTAGTGCTCGATGGTGTCTTCGTTCGCGATGCCGACCACGGCGTTGTCTTTCACGCCGCGACGCCACCCATGCTCGTCGACCTCGAGGCAATCGTACGCCGCGTACGTGATCGCGCTCTCGTGTGGCTCCGGCGTCGCGGCCTGCTCGATGAACGACCGCTCGAAGAGCGCTCGAACGAGGCGCCGGAGCCCGCGGCCCTCGATGGCTGCGCGGCGATCGCCATGTACCGCGGGACACTGGCGATGCTTCCGGCGAGCGAGGACGAAGCCGACGGCGGCGCGAGCGAGGCGGAGGGAGTTCGCGCGGCACGGTCGGCGTTCGCGGTGGAGCACGACGGTTTCAACCTGCACGCGGGCGTGCGGATCGAAGCAGGCGACGACCTTGGACGCGAACGCCTGTGCCGCTATGGAGCGCGCCCCCCGCTCTCGCTCGAACGCCTTCGGCGGTTGCCGGGAGGACGCGTCGCCTACCGTGTGAAATACGTGAGCCGCGGGCGCGCGAAGCATCGCGTGATGACATCAATCGAGCTGCTCGCACGGCTCTCGGCGCTCCTCCCGCCTCCCCGCTATCCGCTCACGCGCTACCACGGAGTGCTCGCGCCGCGCTCGGCGTGGCGTCGCGAGATCGTTCCGCGAGCGCCGGCAAGCTCGGCGGAGGTCACCGCCGTGACGGCAGCGAACCGTCGCTGCTTACGCGGGGCCGGGCTACGCTACCAACCCGTGGGCAAGGGGACGAAGGCCCGCGCCCAGGCCGCGGGCGGCGGTAGGGATGGCCACGAATCGCGGCACCCCCCCGCGCCCAGCAACGGTTCGCCGTTGTCTGGCGCGCCGCATTTCAACGGGGCCGCAGCGGCAGCCATCGCTGCGTCGCCCGCGATCGCGCCTG
>JANXVA010000598.1 GCA_025351875.1 Myxococcales bacterium
CTCGTGAGGCGCTTGCCGAGGTCCTCGCCCTCGAGTAGCTCCATCGCGATGTACGGACGGCCCTGCCAGACGCCGTGGTCGAAGATCTGGACGACGTTCGGGTGCCGAAGCTGAGCCGCAGCCTTCGCCTCGCGCTCGAAGCGCGCGTGCGCCTCGGCGACGTTGGCGAGCTCGCCCTCGATGAACTTCACCGCGCAAGGGGTGTCGAGCCCGAGGTGCATCGCCTGCCAGACGGATCCCATGCCGCCCCGGCCGATCATCCGAACCAGGCGGAAGCGATCCGCCACAACCATGTTTTCTTGGAGTTCGGCCATTGGAGCGCGCGGTCCGGAGAGAGGTGACGAGAGGTCTTGAAAGCTCCAGACGGACGAGCCTGGAGGACGGTTTAGAGTAACAGCGACAAAGCGTTGGCGAAAGGAACCGGAACGGGTGACGTGTCCGTCGCATCGATAAGTGGTTGCGGGTACTCCATCCGCTCTATCCTCGACTGAACTCCCCCATTTTCCCCCGATTTATCGGTTCGCTCGCGCGCCCTTCGCTCTTGCTACCGGCGCATGGGGACGCACAATGGGGGAGCCGAAGTGACGGACGCCATCTCGAAGCTCGACCTCGACCTCTTTTTACCCGGCACGCTACCCGGCACGCTACCCGGCACGCTGCCCGGCACGCTCCCCCTCGCTCGGGAAGCTCGCGCCCCTCATTGCGGGGGCGGCGACGACGATCCGAAGGGTCCGACGCACGAGCCCCTCGAGGGCGACGACGTCGAGCTCGAGGACAAGCCCATCTCGGCGACGCCTCGCCGGTACAAGGTCATCTTCCACAACGACGACTACACGACGATGGAGTTCGTCGTGGAGGTGCTGAAGCGCTTCTTCCACAAGACGGACACCGAGGCCGCCCACATCATGCTTACGGTGCACAAGAGCGGAGCGGCGGTCGCGGGCGTCTACACGCGCGACGTCGCCGAGACGAAGAAGGCCGAAGTGATGGACTGCGCGCGTGAGAACGGCATGCCGCTCCTGCTGACCACGGAACCCGAGTAACCCATGCGAATCAGTCCCGAGGTAGAGATTGCGCTCTCGCTCGCCGCCAACGAAGCGGCGCGCCGACGGCACGAGTACGTCACGCTCGGGCACCTGCTCTACGCGTTGCTCTTCGACGACGCCACGGCGCTCGTCGTTCGTCACGCGGGCGGAGAGCCGGCGGCCATCAAGAAGGAGCTCGAGCAGTTCCTCACGGAGCAGCTCGACAGCGTCCCCGAGGACGCCTTCACTACGCCCACCGCGTCGCTCGGTGTGCAGCGCGCGATCCGTCGCGCGATGAGCCACGTGCAGTCGAGCGGCAAGGATCAGGTGACGGGCGCGAACGTGCTCGTCGCGATCTTCGCGGAGCGCGACTCACCGGCGGTGAGCATCCTCGAGAAGACCGGCGTGACGCGCCTCGACGTCGTCGCGTACATGTCTCACGGCATCTCGAAGCTCGACGAGGGCGAGAGCGGCGGCGCCGAAAAGGAGCCCGCGTCGCTCGGCGGTGAGGAGGAGGGTCCGCGCTCGCGGAAGGACCCGCTCAAGGCCTACACGATCAACCTCAACGAGGAGGCCACGAACAAGCGCATCGATCCGCTCGTCGGCCGCTCGAACGAGGTCATGAGGATGATCCAGATCCTCGCCCGCCGGAAGAAGAACAACCCTCTCCTCGTGGGTGACTCCGGCGTCGGCAAGACGGCGATCGTCGAGGGCCTCGCCCTCAAGATCGTGAACGGCGAGGTGCCGAAGGCCCTCGAGAAATCGACCGTGTTCTCGCTCGACATGGGCGCGCTGATCGCTGGGACGCGCTACCGCGGCGAGTTCGAGGAGCGATTGAAAGGCGTCGTGAAATCCCTCCAGAAGATCGAGGGCGCGATCCTCTTCATCGACGAGATCCACACCATCGTCGGCGCCGGGGCCACGAGCGGCGGGAGCATGGATGCGTCGAATCTCCTGAAGCCCGCGCTCGCGTCGGGGCGGATGCGCTGCATCGGCTCGACGACGTTCGAGGAGTTCCGCCAACACTTCGAGAAGGACAGCGCGCTCGCGCGGCGCTTCCAGCGCGTCGAGGTGAACGAGCCCTCGATCGAGGACACGAAGAAGATCCTCGCCGGGCTCCGCCCTCAGTACGAGGAGTTCCACGGCGTGAAGTACACGGACGAGGCGCTCGACGCCGCGGCAACGCTCTCGGCGCGCTACCTCCACGACCGGCGGCTGCCCGACAAGGCGATCGATCTGCTCGACGAGGCCGGCGCGGCGGCGAAGCTCGCACTCTACAAGGGTGAGAAGCCTCCGAACCTGATGCGCGACGAGCCCGAGGCCGGCGAGGCGGCGAAGAAGGAGGCCGCGGCGATTGGCCTCAACGGCGCCGGCCCGGCGACGACGCCTACCGGCACCGTGCCCGCGACGACGAAGAAGGCCTCCGAAGGCGCCGATGACGGCGACGGCAAGGCAGCGATCATCATCGTCGGCGTCGGCGACGTCGAGACCGTCCTCGCTCGCATGGCGCAGATTCCTCCGCGCGAGGTCTCCTCGAACGACAAGGAGAAGCTTCGCAACCTCGACCTCGACCTGAAGAAGGTCGTGTTCGGACAGGATCGTGCGGTCGAGCAGCTCACGGCGGCGATCAAGCTCGCGCGCGCGGGGCTACGTTCGCCCGAGAAGCCGATCGGCAATTTTCTCCTCACCGGCCCGACCGGCGTCGGCAAGACCGAAGCTGCGAAGCAGCTCGCGAAGGTCATGGGCGTCTCGTTCCTGCGCTTCGACATGAGCGAGTACATGGAGCGGCACACCGTCTCGCGCCTG
>JANXVA010000613.1 GCA_025351875.1 Myxococcales bacterium
GCTCGACGAGCGAGACCGCGCGGGCGTTCTTCGCGCTCACCTACAAGGAGTGATCGGCGCGCTCTGCGTCGTGTTCGTGTCGTGCGCGCTGTCACCGAGGGTCGCGCCCTGCGAGCCGTCCTTCGGCTTGTTGTCGCCGAAGACGAGGTCGGCCTGAGCGGCGAAGCCCGTCATGTCGACGTGCGGCGGTGCGGTTCCAGCCGGCGCGACCGTCAGCGCCTTCAGCTCCGGGAGCGTTCCGTTGAAGAAGTCGGAGTCGACGTTGCCGCCGATGCCCGCGACGCTCCCGTTGTCGGCGTGCTGCCAGAAGTGCCAGTCCGTCCAGCCGCTCGGCATGGTCGGGCAGGTCGTGCCGTAGTTCGCGACCCAGAGCGTGTACCCGCCGAAGCTCGTGCCGATCACGTCGGACATGAACGCCGCCGTGTAGACGATGGGCTTCACCTTGGTGGCGGCCTCGATCTTCGCGAGCCACGTCTTCGCCTTGCTCACGACGACGCTCGCTGCGAGCCCGTCCGCGGACTCGAGGTCGAGGACGGGCGGAAGGTCGCCGGGCTGGAGGCCGCCCGCAGCCGCGAGCTTGTCGATGACCATCTGCGCCTGGAGGCCCGCGTCCTGGCTCGGGCGGAAGAACTGATAGGAGCCGCGTACGATCCCCGCGGCCTTCATCGCCGGCCAGTTCTGCGCGAACTTGGAGTCGACGGAATTGAGGCCGTCGCTGATGCGCGCGAACGCGAACTGGCGTCCCGCGCCCTTGACCTGCGACCAGCTCACGTTGCCCTGATACGCGGACACGTCGACGCCGGTGATCGTCGCGCCCTTCGCGCACGTCTTGAGCGCCTCGCTACCCGAGCCGACGCATCCGTCGCCCACGGGCGCCTCGGACGACGAGCAGCCCGTGGCCCCCGTCACACCTGTGAGGAAGAGACATACTGCGACCGCACCGGAGACCTTCGACATGCCGGAACAGGCTCGAGCACAGCCCGTGCCGAGCCTCGGCGCTTACGGCGTAAAACGATCCCCGACACTTGCGAGGGTCGGGTCGGAGCACCTCGCGGACAGGCGCGAGCCGCGTCGCGAGCGCCCGCGAGCGACTCAATGAATACATAAGCGCTCGCTGCGCCGGCGAACACACGCTCGCGCACACGCGTTCTCAGACGCGAACGCTGCGCCCGAGGCGGCTCTTCAACTCCATCCGTGCACGCATCGCGCGCGCGACGTCCTCCGCGTCGAGGCAGCGATCGCGATCGAGCGCGGCCTGCAACGCACCCATCGCCTCGTCGGTCTCGCCACGCGCGGCGAGCGCGCAGCCTGCTTCGACCATCAGCTCGGGGTCTCCAGGCAGGACAGCGAGGCCGACACCCACGACTCGCATCGCGCGCTCTAGATCGCCGTGCGAAGCAAGGCGGCTCGCCGCGTCGCGCGCGGGTGCCACGAGCGCGCGAAGCTCGCGACGCGTGAGAACGCGACCGATGAGCGCTTCGCCGAGCCCGCGGGCCTCGACGAGCAGATCTCCGCTGGCGTCGGAGGCCTCGCTCTCGGCGCGTGCGATGAGCTTCGCGAGCCGCTTGCGCACGCGCTCGAGCCCCTCGGCGGAGCTCGGGATCGAAGCCGTTCCGCGCGTGCTCGCAAGGCCGATGGTGGTGCGGAGGTGCACGAGCCATCCGGGCAACTTTGGCCGCACGCTCGACGCGAGATCGAGCGTGCTCGGAGGCGTCGACTCGAGATTCGAGCGCGTCTCCGCGTCGAGATCGTGCGGCTCCCACCGTGCACGCTCGGCGTCGAGACGCCACGCGAGGACCTCGCCTGGATAGACGACGAAGTCGATCGTCGCGTCGCCTGCCGCGGTCGTCGTGCGCACACGATGGCGCCCCGATGCGACTCCGCAGAAGCCACGCACCGGCTCGGTCGCCAGGCGTGACCACGGCTCACGCACGTCGTCGACGCTGCACGAGTCCCACGCGTTGCCCTCGAGGATGACGAAGCTGCTCGCCTCGCGCTCGGGTTTGCGCGCGCGCTTGAGGCGTCGTGTGCGTAGGAGGCCCGCGACGATCGCGGCGGTGAGCAGGCTCGCGAGAGCGACGGTGGCGACGAGGAGCGGCGACACACCTTGATCGTAGCGTGGCTTCTGCCGTGTGCACGTGCTGGCTCGTGCAAGAGCTTGCCGGCCGTCGGGCTCCCTAGAGAACCGACGCGCAGAGGACGAAGGCGCGACATCCCGCGACGGTCTTCCCTTCGCCGTCCACACACTCCACCTTCCACCCCGTCTCGGTAGGACGGCTCGTCACCACCGTCGGCGGATGACCGGAGGCGCGAAGCTTCGCGTCGATCTCGTAGCCGCCGCCGACCACCGTCGAGCCGTGTGGGCAAGTCGCAAAGCCCTCGTTGGAGGAGCTGCTCGACGACATCCTCGGCGGCGGTATGGGCTGCTGGCAGGAGGCGATCGCGATCGCGAGCACCCCGATCGCGAGGAGTCCGGCGCGCCCAGCGAAGACGGAAAGGTGGGACATGCCTTGGGTACGCTATCAGTGCCTCACTTCGGGAGGGCGCGGAGTCGGTCGGCGAGGTCTGCGCGGAGCTTCTTCTGGCTGTCGCTCATCACGACATGCGCGGTGCGCGAGAGCGCCTGCTCGAGCGCGACGCGCTCCCCCGGCACGTCCGAGCGTGCCTTGGCGATCTCCGCCGCGAGCCCGAAGACCCGGAGCGATCGCGGCCCGTAGACGCGTCCCGCCGCGCGCTCGATGGCCGCGTGAGCGTCGTCGAGTCGCTTCATCGTCAGATACGCGCGCGCGAGCCTCGCGGGCGGGTTGTAGTCTTCGGGGAAGGCGCGCTCGCTCTCGGCGAGCATCGGGATCGCGCGCTCCGGCTCGCCCGCCGCGAGATACGCCGAGAGACGATGCGGGTCGAAGACGGCCTTTGCCTCGATCGTGGGAGCGCCGGCGGCGGCCTGTTCGAGGAAGGACGCCCATTTGCGGGCCGTGGCCTTCGCGCCTGCCTCGTCGCCCTGCTCCTTCCTGGTCTCGACCAGCTCCTCGAAGAGCGCCGAACGATCGTCGGCGATCGTGCGCGGGTCCGGGTCGGAGACCGCGCGCTCGGCGGCTTCGGCGAGCGTCCGCAGCTCGGACGCGCGCTTGCCGGCACGCGCGCCCGAGAGACCGGTCGCG
>JANXVA010000645.1 GCA_025351875.1 Myxococcales bacterium
GAGAGCGAATTGAAAAGCTTCATAGGTGATGCCTCCTCCAAGTGACGCCGCGCATGCTAACGAGGTTGCGCCTTTTGGCGCAAGCCAGAGTTAGAGGTAAAGCAGAAGTCGGGGCCGAACGACGAAGGGTTCTTCGACAGCGAGGCAGATGAGACGCGCGAGGCAGATGAGACGTCCCGCGAGACTGTCGCAGAACCCAGCACCCTGCGCTCTTTCCGCGGGGCGTCGCGCCTGCTAACGCCCATTCCCTAGAAATGGCAGATTTCGTCCACCTGCACGTCCACTCGCAGTACTCGATGCTGGACGGGGCCGTGAAGGTGAAGGACCTCGTCAAGCAGGTCCACAAGCAGGGGATGAGCGCCGTCGCCCTGACGGACCACGGCAACATGTTCGGGGCGATCACCTTCTACAAGGCCGCCAAGGAGGTCGGGGTCAAGGCGATCCTCGGCGCCGAGCTCGAGGTCGTCGTCGGTCAGCACGGCCATCACCTGCCGCTGCTCGCGTCGACGGAGGAGGGCTACAAGAACCTCGTCTGGCTCGTCTCGCGCGGGTACGTCGAGCCGGACCCAGCGGGGCCCGCGGGCGTCCCCTGCGTCTCGCTCTCTGCGCTCGAGGGTCGCACGAAGGGTCTCATCGCGATGACCGGCTGCATGGGCGGCATGGTCGCGCAGCGCGTCCTCGAGGAGGGCGCCGAGGCCGGGGCCAAGACGCTCGGCACGTTGAAGGAGATGTTCGAGCCGGGCTCGCTCTACGTGGAGCTGCAGGATCATGGCCTGCCCGAGCAGCCGATCCTCAAGGGCATCTTGATCGATCTCGCGAGGCGCTTCGATCTGCCGCTCGTCGCGACCAACGACGTCCACTACGGCGCCCGCGACGACGCCGAGGCGCACATGTACCTCGGCTGCATCAAGAGCGGCCGCTCCTACGAGGAGTCGAAGGAGCGCGGTCACGGCTCGCGCGAGATGTACCTGAAGACCGGCGAGGAGATGGCGAAGCTCTTCGCCGACGTCCCCGAGGCGATCACGAACACGCTCGCCATCACCGAGAAGTGTCAGCTCAAGTTGAAGCTCGGCAACCCGATGCTCCCGAGCTTCGGCGTCCCGAACGGCAAGGATGAGCCGACGTACTTCCGCGAGGTCTCGAAGGAGGGCCTCGAGCGACGCTTCCGCGAGTTCGCCGAGATCGGCAAGAAGGTCGACGAGCCCGCGTACCGCAAGCGCCTCGAGATGGAGATGGATGTCATCTGCGGGATGAATTTCCCCGGGTACTTCCTCATCGTCTGGGACTTCATCCGCTACGGAAAGGAGAACGGCGTCCCCGTCGGACCGGGACGCGGCTCCGGCGCAGGCTCGCTCGTCGCGTATGCGCTCCGCATCACCGACCTCGATCCCATCCCGTACAACCTGCTGTTCGAGCGCTTCCTGAACCCGGAACGCGTGTCCATGCCCGACTTCGACGTCGACTTCTGCATGGACCGGCGCGAGCGCGTCATCGAGTACGTGCAGAAGAAGTACGGCGAGACGAGCGTCGGGCAGATCGCCACCTTCGCCGAGCTCAAGGCGAAGAGCGTCATCAAGGACGTCGCCCGCGCGCTGCAGATCTCACCGATCGATGCGCAGCAGGTCGCGAGCCTCATCCCCAACAAGACGCCCGCCGAGACGTACACGATCACCGAGAGCCTCGTGATCGAGCCGAAGCTCAAGGCCCGGTTCGACACAGAGCCACGGATCAAGGAGCTGCTCACGCAGGCGATCAAGCTCGAAGGCCTGACGCGCCACGCCGGCAAGCACGCCGCCGGGATCGTGATCAGCGAGGGCCCGCTCTGGGATCACGTCCCGGTCTTCAAGGACGGCAAGACCGAGGGGTTCATCACCCAGTACTACACGGACGACGTCGAGCAGGCGGGCCTGGTCAAGTTCGACTTTCTCGGCCTGAAGACGCTCACCGTCAACGACATCGCCGTGCGCTTGATCCGCGCGCGCCCGGATCTCCAGAAGGTCGACAAGCCCTTCGACATCGACAAGATCCCGCTCGACGACAAGGCGAGCTACCAGCTCATGGCTTCGGGCGAGACGAAGGGCGTCTTCCAGCTGGAATCGAGCGGCATGCAGCAGCTCTTCAAGGACCTCGTCCCGGGCGTCTTCGAGGACGTGGTCGCCGCCGTCGCGCTCTACCGCCCCGGTCCGCTCGGCAGCGGCATGGTGAAGGACTTCGTCGACTGCAAGCACGGTCGCAAGCCCATCGCGAAGATGCACGATCGCGTCGACCACATCCTCCTGCCCACGTACGGCGTCATCGTCTACCAGGAGCAGGTCATGCAGGTCGCGCAGGCCCTCTCGGGCTACTCGCTCGGCGGCGCCGATCTCCTCCGCCGCGCCATGGGCAAGAAGAAGCCCGAGGAGATGGCGAAGCAGAAGTCGATCTTCCTCGAGGGCGCGAAGGGGCAGGGGGTCGACGAGGCCGACGCCGATCGCATCTTCGGCCTCCTCGAGTTCTTCGCGGGTTATGGCTTCAATAAATCACACAGCGCTGCGTACGCCCTGATCACGTACCAGACGGCCTATTTGAAGGCTCATTACCCCGTCGAGCTGCTCTGCGGGATCATGACCTCCGACAAGGAGAAGATCGACAAGGTCGTTCGCACCATCGCCGACGCGCGCGCGATGGGCGTCACGGTGCTGCCGCCCGACGTCAACGAGAGCGACATCGACTTCAAGGTCATCTACACGCACCCTGCGGGCAACAAGCGCCTCAATCGAGCCGAGCGCACCGCGGTCGCGAAGGACCCGTGCGGTCCACAGATCCGCTTCGGTCTCGGTGCCGTACGCGGTCTCGGCGAGGGCGCCCTCGAGGCGCTGCTCGACGCACGCAAGCAGGGCGGGGAGTTCAAGGACCTCTTCGACTTCGCCTCACGCGTCGACGCCAAGCGGATCAACAAGGGCGTCTTCGAAGCGCTCGTCGAGTGCGGCGCGTTCGACACCACGCTCACCGAGCGTGGCATCTCGCGCGCCACGGCGTTCGCGTCGATCGAGATCGCCCTCGAGCGAAGCCGCGCCGCGAGCCGCGACCGCGAGCGCGGCCAGACCAACATGTTCGGCCTGCTCGACGCGGGGTCCGCCCCTGGCAGAGCGGGCGCTTCCGGCGCGGCGCCCTCGGCGGGCGGCTACGTCCCCACGGCCGACGCGTGGGACCGTCGCGAGATGCTGGTGCGCGAGCGCAAGGCGCTCGGCTTCTACGTCTCGGGTCATCCGCTCGAGCGCTACCTCAAAGGCGGGGGAGCGCTCTCGAAGCTCGGCGCCGTGCCGACGACGGCACTGCCCACCACGGCGGCCTGGTCGGTGGTGAACGTCTGCGGCATGGTCGAGGGGTATCGCGAGCGCATCTTCAAGGACGGCGGAGGCAAGGTCGCGTTCTTCGATCTCGAGGACCTCACCGGTCGCGTCACCGTGAAGGTGCGCGGCGCGCAGATCGAGACGTACGCGGCGGTGCTCACCGCCGGCGAGCCCGTGCTCATCAGCGGAAAGGTCAGCTTTCCGTTCCGCGGCGACGACGCCGAGCCCGAAGAGGAGGGACCGAAGGAGCCGACCATCCTCCTCAACGAGGCCGTGCGCCTCTCCGATTCGGTGAAGAAGGACACGAAGCAGGTCTCGATCCGCCTCCGCGAGGAGCGCACGAACGAGCAGCACCTCAAGAAGATGGCCGAGGTGCTCGCGGGGTCGAATGGCAACTGCCCCGTCCAGCTCGTCCTCGCGATGAAGGACGGCGCCGAGGCGTTCCTCTCGCTCGGCAAGGCGTACCGCGTCGAAGTGTCGGACGAGGTCCTCTCGGGTCTCGAGCGAATCTTCGGCGAGCAGGTCGCCGAGCTTCGCTGAGCCCGACGTCACGCGCGTCTTGTGCGCCGGAGAGCACGTTGTGCCGCACGCTCGTACTGACCGACCGCTACGGCCGTACCTCGTCCGGACCGAGACAAGCGCCGCTTCCTTGGTATGATTGACCGCGGAGGCAAGCGATTGCGGTTGGACGCCAGAGGAGTCGTTTGAGCTCCACGTCGGGCTCCGTCGGCGACACGCCGGAGACGGACGAGCCTTCGAGCAAGCGCCCAGGCTCGATTGGCCGTCTTGCCGTGGGAGTCGAAGCGGCGGCGGTCAAGCCCCCGCTGGGTCCGCCCGCCGCGGCGCCTCCGCGTCAACCGCCGAGCGCCCGCGCGATGGCCGCCGTCGCGCTCCCGTCGGCGTCGGCGTCGTCGTCGCAGCTCAAACGCGCGCCGATTCCTCCGCCGTCGTCGTCGCAGCTCAAGCGCCCGCCGATTCCCGCGCCGTCGCCGCCGCCGGTCTCGAAGGCGAGCTGGTTGCCTCCGCCTCCACCGCCGCGTCAGTCGCTGCTCCCCGCGACTCCCTCGACCTTCCCGGGCTTCGACGAAGGGTCGATCGCGTTCGCCTTCGATGCGCTGATGTCCGAGGGGACCACCGGCATGGCCGGCACTCACACGGTCGACCTCGCTCCCGTCCGCGAGCTCTTTGCCGAGCTCGCTGCGAACCACATGCGTCACGTGCGCGACTTCATGATCGACGTGAAGTGGGGCGAGGCCACGCGCGAGTGGATCGAGATCTGCGTTCCCGCGGTGCTCTCGCTACATCGCGCCGCAGAGCGCCTCGAACTGACGGATCTCGCGGCCGGCCTCGTCGGCTTCGGCGAGCAGCTGAAGGCCACCGGCGAGGACCCGTCACGCACGATCGAAGGAGCGTCCAAGGAGCGCCTGCTCGACGCTTACGACCACCTCGTCACCCTTCTCCCGCAGGCCTTCGCGCTCGATCGCGACAAGTCGCAGCGTGAGGCCGTGATCATCCAGTCGCTCTGCCTGTCGGTCCCCGACGTCCGCAAGGTGACGATCGACAAGCTCCACGCCGCGGGCCTGACGAGCCTTCAGACCCTCTTCGCCGCGAAGGCCGACGAGATCGCGCAAGTCGCGGGTATCCCCGAGTCGCTCGCGCAGCGCATCGTCGAGCGCTTTCAGGACTACCGCAGCGAGCTGAAAAACGCCTCGCCGCAGGACGCTCGCGCCGCCGAGCGCGAGCGCCTCCACGTGCTCACCGCGCAGCTCCTCGACCAGCACAACGGATACGAGGAAGCGTCGAAGAGCTGGGCTGGTGACGCGAAGACGAGGAAGCGCGATCTCTTCCGCGGTCGGGAGGAGACTTGGCTCGCGATCAGCCTCCTCCTCGCGCGCTTCGGCGAGGTCGATAGGCTCCAGGGCATCGAGAAGGTGCCCTTCGCGCAGCGCATCGCGCAGCTCACCGACTATCTCGAAGAGGCTCGCGAGAAGTATCGCTCGGAAGCGTGAGGAGCCCGTCGTCGCCCGCACTTCGCTGTCGACTGTCCGCGCGCGCGTCGGTTAGGCTGCAGGCCCTGGTCATGAACGTGAAGTGTATGCAGAGGAGATCGTAATGGCCGAGCTCACGCCGGACGCCGTCGTCAGCAAGGTCAAGCGCGGCGAGAAGATCGACCGCGCCGACCTCTCGGGCATCATTCTCTCGAACGCGCTGCTCGAGGGCGCGAGCTTCCGTCGCTGTGACATGGTCGGCGCGAACCTCGAGGGCGCGCGCCTCCGCAACGCGAACCTGAAGAGCGCGAATCTCTGCGAGGCGTTTCTCTCCGGGGCGGACCTGCGTGACGCGAACCTGGACAACGCCGATCTCGAGGGCGCGAACCTCCAGCGGACGATGCTCACCGGCGCGAACCTCTCTCGCGCGAACCTCGAGGGCGCGAACCTCCAGGGGGCGAACCTCGCCGGCGCACGGCTGACGCACGCGCAGCTCGATCTCGCGAACCTCGGAGGCGCCGACTGCTCCGGCGCCGTCCTCACGCATGCCGATCTCGGGGAGTGTTACCTCGGCGGCGTGAAGATGATGAAGTCCGAGCTCACGAACGCGAACCTCTCGGACTCGAACCTCGAGGACGCGGACTTCACGGAGGCGGTGCTCGCGGACGCCCAGCTACGCTC
This sequence comes from Myxococcales bacterium, assembly GCA_025351875.1. GTDB lineage: Bacteria > Myxococcota_A > Polyangia > Polyangiales > Polyangiaceae > Labilithrix. Next base: position 6,002 of record JANXVA010000645.1, read on the forward strand.
CGTGAAGGCGCGCGGCGTCAAGCTGGTGGGGGCCATCCTCACCAAGGTCGACCTCTCGAAGGCGAACCTCTCCGGCGCGGATCTCACCAACGCGGACCTCCGTAACGCGACGCTCACGGACGCGAAGCTCGACGGCGCGAATCTGACCGGCGCCAAGGTGTACGGCATCGTCGCGAAGGGCGCGCAGCTCACTGGCATCAAGGCCGACTGGCTCGACAACAGCCCGAACGGCGACGGCTCCGTGCGCGTCGTCGCGAACCAGATCATGGCGGTGTTGAGCGGGCAGGCGCCCGCCCGCCCGGCCGACGACCGCTCTGCGAACAGGCGCTACTTCGGCCGCGGCGACGTCCTCCGCAACGCGAGCCTCCAGTTCGACGAGGGGGCCACCGTCGAGATCGAGAGCCTCTTCGAGCAATGCACGATCGCGCTCGGTCGTGGCACCGAGCTCATCGTCGGCTCGGACGGCGTTCTGCACGGCTGCCAGATCACCGGCGCCGGTAACATCACGATCAACGGAAAGTTCTTCGACAAGGCCGACGGGAAGAAGAGCCCGCCCGGCATCGTCGGCGCCCACCAGCTCGTCGTCACGGCATCGGGGGCGCTCGTCGGCGCCGTGCAGCAGGCGCCCGAGCTCACGCGGTTTGCGTTCGAGCCGGGCTGCCAGCTCCGCATGCGCATCTCGACGTCGTCCGGGAACGGGAACGGCGGCTCGAAGAACGAGTCCCGCAACGACAGCAAGTCGGCCAAGCGCTAGGTCGCGTCAGATCAACGAAGAGGAGCGAGTCATGAACGAACTGAAGAACCCCGGCGCGACCGAGAAGCGCACGCTCGTCGAAGAAGGCACGACCTTCAAAGGCTCGCTGACGTCGACGTGCCCGATCCTCGTGAAGGGGACGATCAACGGCGACCTCGAGGCACCGTCCCTGACGGTCGCCGCGACCGGCTCGGTCTCGGGCAAAGTGAAGGCCGGCGAGCTGAAGAGCGAGGGGGAGCTGTCCGGCGAGTTCGACGTCGACAAGGTCGTTCTCTCTGGCTCCGTGAAGGACAACACGGTGATCCGCGCCAAGGCTCTCGAGGTGAAGCTCTCGGTCACCGGCTCGAAGATGCAGGTCGTCTTCGGTGAGGTGCAGCTCGACATCGGCGACATGCCCTCGCGCGAGAAGGCCGAGCCCAAGCCCGCGGAGAACGGCAAGTCCGTCCCCCCGCCCGCTGAGTCGTGAAGGGCTAGGCGTGTACTCGGCGGGCAGCGCCGGTCGCCGCAGGCGAATCATGCCGGCCAAGTCGCATCCCGGGGAGCCTCGCGAAGCGAGGGGCGGAGCCTCTAAAGGAGCTTCGCGAGCGACGCTTCGACCTTGCGGCGGTCCTCCTCGTGCTTCACGAGCGCGCCGAGCGTCGACGAGACCAGCTCCTTTTCGAGGGCGCTCGCGCCGAGCAGGATGAGCGCGCGGGCCCAGTCGATCGTCTCGGCGATCGAGGGGGCCTTGCGCAGCTCCAGGCCGCGAACGTCGTGCACGAAGCGCACGAGGGCCTCGGCGAGGTCCTTCGCGATGCCGGGCACGCGGAGCTCGAGGATCGCGATCTCTCTCGAAGGAGGCGGGTAGTCGAGGAACGCGTGAAGGCAGCGGCGGCGAAGGGCGTCGGTCATGTCGCGCGTGGCGTTGGTGGTGAGGATGACGAGCGGGGGATGGGCGGCCTTGAGGGTCCCGAGCTCAGGGATGGTCACCTGGTTCTCGGCCAGGATCTCGAGCAGGAATGCCTCGAACTCCGGATCGGCCCGGTCGACCTCGTCGACCAGCAAGACTGCGGGCGTCGGGCTCTCGATGACCTGCAGGAGCGGACGGGCAATCAGGAAGCGCTTACCGAAGAACGCGCTCTCGGCCCCGGCGAGCCGGTCGACGGCGTCGACGATGCTCTCGGCCCCGGACGTCTGGGCGGAGACAGAGTCCCGAAGCAGCTGCGTGTAGAGCATCTGCTTTGCGTAATCCCACTCGTAGAGGGCCTTCGCCTCGTCGAGCCCCTCGTAACACTGAAGGCGCACGAGGGGCCTTCCCAGGGTCTCGGCGAGCGCCCGCGCGAGGTCGGTTTTTCCCACACCCGCGGGTCCTTCGAGGAGGAGGGGCCGAGCGAGCTCGAGCGCTAGCCACGCGGACAGCGCGGTACGTGAGTCGGCCACGTACGTGCGCGAGAGAGCCTTCTCGAGGCTCGCGGCGCTCGTGAAACCCGCGGGGGCGGCAGGCGTGGGCGGCTGCGGGGCAGGGACGTTCGAGGCCATCGGCTCCGGTATTTGTAGCCCGCCCAAGGTCCGTCGTGGTGCGGCAAACTGCTTTTTTTTAGCCCTGGTCTGGTAGCTTAGGGGCGATGTCCGATCGCGACGACTTGCTTCGCGTCGACAGCACCGGTGCCGTGCACCCGGTCGGTCGCGCAGCAAGCCAGCAGCTCCGACCCCGCGCAGGGGAGTGGCGACTCATCGCCAGCCCGAAGGAGCTCATCGTCGCGCGCAGCATGACGTGGGGTGACGCCGTCCTGAAGCTCGCTGGGGAGATCCGGACGCCAGGCGCGCTCGCCGACATCGTCTCCCTTGCCTCGCAGTCGGGGTGGCGCGGGGAGCTCATCGTCCTCGCCGAGGCCGGCAACCGTTCCTTCTTCTTCGACGGCGGAACGATCATCGCTGCGACGACCACCGTCCCGGAGGAGCGCCTCGGCGAGGTCCTGTACCGGTTCGGCGTCATCACGCGCGAGCAGCTCGAGACCATCGTCGCCATCACCGCTCAGAGCGGCAAGCGCCTCGGAGAGGTCGCCGTCGAGTCGGGCATCGTCTCCGCCGAGAAGCTCTTCGCGATGATGGCCCAGCAGGTCGAGGAGGTCTTCTTCGCCGCCGTGCACGTCGCCGACGGCGCCTT
>JANXVA010000648.1 GCA_025351875.1 Myxococcales bacterium
GTGATGGACTTCACCGAGAACGAGATCTGGCTCGAGGAGGGCGACCAGCCCATGCTCGTGCAGTCGAAGGACCTCACGGGCACCGGCGGCGCCGCCGCGGCGACCAACGCCGAGAAGCAAGCGGTCGAGGAGGGGGGGCGCATCGTCAAGGGCCCCACCGCGCCGCGCGTCTCGTGGAACGCGACGCGCGGCGCAGTGGGGCCCTTGACGATGCGTCCGCCCTCGTCGACGGCCTGCTTCTCGGCGTTGGTCGCCGCGGCCGCGCCGCCCGTGCCCGTGAGGTCCTTCGACTGGACGAGCATGGGCTGGTCGCCCTCTTCGAGCCAGATCTCGTTCTCCGTGAAGTCCATCACGAGCCGAACACTCTTCGACGTGGCGCTTGCGCGGGAGAACGCGATGCGAATCGCGCCCGAGATCATCGTCGAAGAGTGGCGTGCCCGTGAGCTCGCGAGCTGCCCGGAGCCGATCACGATCGCCCCCATCATCAGGGCGACGATCGCCATCACGATGAGCACCTCGATGAGCGTGAGCCCGCGCGCTCGCGCTCGGGCGAGGCGTTCACGGCTCTGGAGGTGGGATGGGCGCTTCATGGGGTGCTGCGGGGTGAGCTATTGCGGCTTCGCGGCGTTGTCGGGGACGCGGATGTCGTCGGCCGTGTTCTCCTTCTTGTCGGGACCGAAGCTCATGACCGCGACATCCTCGTCGCCACAGAGGATCTTGTAGGGGGTGTCCCACGGGTCGGTGATCTTCGACGCCTGCGAGAGCTCCTTCTTTTCGCGGAGGAGCTCGACCGTCGGGCACTGCTCGCCTGGGTGATCGACGCGGTACTTCTCCGCCGCGGGATGGATCGTCCGCGCGTCCGTCTGCGCCTGCTTCTTCTGCGCCTCGGCGTACTTCGGGACGGCCACGACTGCGACACCGCCGGCGATGAGGCCGACGATGGCGAGCACGATCAGGATTTCGATCAGCGTGACGCCGCGCCTGCGCGCCCATCGAAGGCGCCGGCCGTGCGACTCGCACGACGTGGCTGCTCGCGTCCAGTTCCGGCTCCAGCTCTTCATCACACGCTCTCCTTTGGTCTCGTTCTCAAGAGTCATTCGACACGGTCCAGGCCATACGGTTCGCCGTCGGGGCCGTCACTGACGAGATCGAATCCGTGCGGGTCACGCCGGCCTGGGCATGCGAGTCGCAGCGGGCGCCCCCACGCGTCGATCGGCACCTCGCGCGCGTAGCCAAGGGCGACGAGCTCGTTGAGCTCCTTGGGGCATGTGCCCGCATGATCGGCGCGAAATGCGGAGATCGCGAGCTGCGCCTGCGTGATCGTCGCACGGGTGGAGCGAACTCCAGCCGCACGCTCCTCGCGCGAGCGAATCGAGACGACGATTATCAACCCGAGCACCACCGCGGCGATGAGGCGCACCCGCGCACGGCCGAGGACGCCGAACAGGCCGCGCCTCCGCTCCCACGGGAAGAACACCTTCGATACTCGCGAGCGGGCAGCCATCATTTCCTCGGGTTCAGGCTCAGTTCACGAAGTCGTTCATCTGGATGAGAGGCATGAGGATCGAGAACGCGATGAACCCGACTCCTCCTCCCATGAAGACGATGATCAGCGGCTCGAGGAGGCTCGTCATCGCCTGCACGCGCGTCTCCACCTGCGAGTCGTACGCGCGCGCGACGTTCTCGAGCATCTGCTCGAGCTGGCCGGACTTCTCGCCGACCGCGATCATGTGCACGACGATCGGCGGGAACTCCTTGCTGCGCTTCAGCGGGCCGGCGATCGACTCGCCTTCGCGGATCGACAGCGCGGCGTCCTCGACGATCTTGGAGAGCTTTGCGTTGTCGAGGACGTGGCGGACGATCTCCATCGCCTTGAGCAGCGGCACGCCGCTCTTGAGGAGCGTCGCGAGCGTGCGCGAGAAGCGGGACACCGAGAGCATCCGGAACACCGGGCCGAACAGCGGGAGCTTCAGCTTCGTTCCGTCGAACCAGAGCTGCCCGGCGGGCGTGCCGAGGAAGGCGACGAAGCGCGCCAGCACGGCGCCGGCCACGATGCCGATGCCGATGCCGATGACATAGTGGAGGATCGACCCCACCACGAAGAAGAAGAGGAGGAGCGCGATCCCCGAGACCGACGCAAGGACCGTGAAGGCGGTCTTCTTCGTGCCGGCCTGGAAGGACTTGCGCGTGAACACGAGCGTCGCGACGGTGACCAGGAAGCCGACCATCTCGTTCGACGAGAGCGTGTTCGAGATGAAGATGAGGAGCGCCGTGTACCAGGGCAGCGCGCGGTCGAGCGTCGCGTAGATGTTGGTGACCTTCGGGACGACGACGACCATCATCATCGTCATGAGGAGAACGCCCATGCCGAGCATGAGGACCGGATACGCGAGCGCCGCGGTGACCTTGCCGCGAAGGCGCGCCTGGCCCTCCATGAAGTCGGAGAGTCGCTCGAGCACGGCCTCGAGCGTTCCGGACGCCTCGCCGGCGGCGACCATGTTCACGTAGATCGGGGGGAAGATGTGGCCGTGCGGCTCGATCGACTTCGCGAGGCTCGTTCCCTCGTTCAGGTCGTCGCGTACGTTCGCGAGGACCTTCTTCAGCTCGTCCTTCTCGACCTGCTCGGTGAGCGCGCTCACGGACTCGACGAGCGGAATGCCTGCGCCGACGAGCGTGGCGAGCTGGCGCGTCATCATCGCGACGTCGCTCACCGACACGCGGTTGAAGAACGCGCCGAAGTTGATGGCGCGGCCGCCCTTCTTCTTGTTCGTCTCCTCGCTGGCCTCCGTGAGGAGGATGCCCTCGCGCTTGAGGGCGCCGCGGAGCACCTTCGGGTTGTCCGCGTCGCGAACGCCCGAGACCTGCTTGCCGGTCGCGACGAGGAGCCCGCGGTAGACGAAGACAGCCATGTCTAGACCCTCACGTTCCGGACGCTGGGACGGTCGCGGTCGGGATCGACCTCCATGTCGTCCTGCGTGGCGAGGAGCACCTCCTCGACGCTGGTCATCCCGCCGAGGACCTTGCGTGCGCCGTCGTCGCGAAGGCCATCCATGCCCTGCTCCATCGCCGCGCGCTTGATGGTCTGCGCGTCGGCGCCCTTGAGGACGAGCGGTCCGACCGAGTCGTCCATCATGAGGAGCTCGTAGATGCCGCGTCGACCCATGAAGCCGGTGGACGCGCACTTGTCACAGCCCTTGGGCCGGAAGATCGTGACGTAGGGGCCGGGGTACGTGTCGAGGATGTCGTCCGCGATGTTCGCGCTGCGCGGGTAGTAGCGCGAGCCGGGGATGAGGCGACGCTTGCGGCGTGCCGCGCAGCGCTCGGGCGTGATGCCGAGCTCCTCGAGATCGTTCGCCGAGGCCTCGTAGGGCTCCTTGCAGTGCGGGCACAGCATGCGCACGAGGCGCTGAGCGAGCACGCCGACGACCGACGAGCGGAGGAGGAACGGCTCGACACCCATGTCGATCATGCGCGTGAAGGCGCCGGGGGCGTCGTTGGTGTGGATCGTGGAGAGCACGAGGTGACCTGTGAGAGAGGCGTTGATCGCGATCTCGACGGTCTCCTTGTCGCGAATTTCGCCGACCATGACGACGTCCGGATCCTGGCGCAAGAACGCGCGGAGCGCGCTCGCGAACGTCAGGCCGATCTTGGCGTTGACATGCACCTGGTGGATCTGCGGAAGCTCGTACTCGACCGGATCCTCGGCGGTGAGGATGTTGATGTTGGGCTGGTTGATCCGGTTGAGGCACGCGTAGAGCGTGGTCGTCTTGCCGGAGCCCGTGGGTCCGGTGACGAGGATGATGCCGTCGGGCTTGTGGATGAGCGCGTCCATCAAGTGGTAGTCGCGCGGGCTGAAGCCGAGGTCGGGCAGATCGAGCAGGACGCTCGATTTGTTGAGGAGGCGCATGACGATGCGCTCGTAGGCGCGGCTCGTCGGGATGGTGCTGACGCGGATGTCGAAGCCCTTGCCGGCGATCTTCTTCGTGATGCGACCGTCCTGCGGAAGTCGCTTCTCGGCGATGTTCAGCGAGGCTTCGATCTTGATGCGGCCGACGATGGAGTTCATGAACGCGCGGGGGGCGCGGCGAGCGATGTAGAGCTCACCGTCGATTCTGTAGCGAACGATGACCTCCTTCTCTTCCGGCTCGATGTGGATATCGCTGGCGCGTTCCTTCATCGCCTGGAGGAAGAGCGAGTTGACCCATCGAATGACCGGCGCCTCGTCGTCGGAGTCGAGGATGTCGCCGCCAGCGACCTCGTGCTCGTCGACACGCGCTTCGTCGTTCTCGAGCTCGCCGCCACCGGCCTCGCGCTCGTAGACGCGGTTGATCGCGTTCTCGATCATGTCGGACGTGGCGACGCTGACCTCGACGTTCTTCGAGAAGAGGAGGCGCACCTCGTCGAGCGCGCTCACGTCGAACGGGTCGGCGACGACGACGAACACGGTGGCGTCGTCCTCGGAGGTGAGGATCATCTTGCCAGCGCGGTTCTTCGCGAACGTGATCGGCAGGCGTGTCGCGAGCGCCGTCGAGATGCGCTCCGGGTCGACGCGATCGACGAACGGAAGCTCGGCCTCGGCCGCGAGCGCCTTCGCGATGGTCGAGTCGTCGACGACGTTCCCGTTCACGAGCAGGTCGGCGAGCGCGATCCCCTTCTCACGCTGGATCGCGTACATCGCCTCGAGGCGATCGAGCGGGATGCCTGCGCGCCGATGAAGAATCTCACCTAGAAAACGCTGCTCCATGGTGCTCCCGCCTACTTCTCGATCTTCTCGATGTTGCGCACCGCGGGGTTCACGTTGACCGGAGGCGTGGCGCCGCCGGAGGGGACGACCTGCGGGTTGAGCGGCGTCGCGCCGCCGCCGGCAGGAGCACCCGCGGGGCGAGCGCCCTGCGGCATCTCGAGCGGCCGCTGCGGATCGTGCGTCTTCAGCTCGCGCGGGCGCGTGATCTCATCGAGGCGCTTGCGCTCGTCGAGCGCGAAGTAGGTCTGCCGGATGTCCTCGACGAGGCCGTTCGTGCGCGACCAGTCCTTCGGAGCCTTGAACTCCGACGAATCGGAGAAGACGAAGTAGCGATCGAGGTACTCCTGCCGCTCCTGCATCTTGCGCTCGAAGATCGTGCGGAGATCTTGCTGGTCCCGGATGATGTACGGCGTCATCACGAGGATGAGGTTCCGCTTCTCCATCGTGTTCGTGCGCTTGCGGAATAGGGCACCGAGCACGGGGATATCGCCGAGCACGGGGACCTTTTCCTCCGCGCGCGAGGTGACGTTGCGGATGAGGCCGCCGATGACGACCGTCTGCTGATCCTGAACGACGAGCTTCGTCGTCGCCGTGCGCTTGCTGATCGGGATGGCGCCGAGGGTTCCGCCGAGCGGAGCCCCCTGCTCGCTGATCTCCTCGCTCACGTCGAGGCGCACCTCGTTCGAGTCGTTCAGGTGCGGCTTGATCTTGATCTTCGTGCCGACGTCCTGCCGCGGAGAGCCGACGGAGCCGCCGAGGCCGCCGAGCGCGCCGAGCGCGCCTGCCGCGCCCCCCGCCGCG
>JANXVA010000667.1 GCA_025351875.1 Myxococcales bacterium
CAGGCGCCGGCGCAGTTCGGCATCAAGGAGACGTGGGAGCTCGAGGGCGATCACCTCGGCCTCGGGATCTTCTATGCGCCGATCGTCCCGTGGAAGACGGACGACGAGCGCGCCGACGTGAACGAGCAGCTCGAGGAGCTGTCGACAGGCTGGGCGCTGCGCACCTATCCCTGGGCGGGTGCCGTCTCGACGGCGCACACGATCCTGTATTACGACCGTCGTGGGGCGGGCGTGTTCCGCGATCTCGCGGCGCGTGGTCTCCGCGAGGAGATCCTCGGCACGCAGAAGAAGGCGTTCCAGGCTGATCTGCGCTTCGACCCGCGCGCGTGCGCGCGCGCCGAGGAGCGTGAGGGCGCGATCTGGGCGACGCTGGTGAACGAGCAGCGCCGGGTGGGGCGGGTTCCGTACGACGAGCTCGCGGCGCAGGCGCCTTCGCTCCGCCCGAAGCCGGTTCGCGTCGCGTTCCGCGCGGGCGAGGAGCCCGCGCCCGTTGCTGGCGCGAAGGTCGCGAAGACCCGCGGCCGCCGCCCGTCGCACGCCTCGAACGCCACGCGGAACTGACCTGCGAGGTCAGCACCTGGTTCGGATTCCTTCGCGGCAGCGGGCGTCAGACCGGGGTGATGGGCGTCAGACCGGGGTGATGTAGACGATGCAAATCGGTTCCACTCGAGATCGCTTCTCGTCTTGTCGGGACAGGGATTTCTGGGCGGACACGGGCAAAGCCAGAAGTCAGGATAGAACGGCAGCTCGTAAGGCGCGATCGCGCTCACGTCAGGGGGCCGCTCGCCCATTTTCCTGCGGCGACAACGATTCTCCGAGGACCCAGGCGTGAAATCGGCGCCGCTGCGGCTCCGTTCTCCAAACGCGAATCACGCCGGACAGGTCGCGCCTTGGGGAGGCTCAGCGAAGCTGAGGGGCGAAGCCCAACTAGGTAGCGCCGGAGCCGCCGGGGCTGTTGCCGCCCGCGCCGCTCGGCATCGGGTTGGCCTCGCGCTCGAGGTAGCGGAAGATCGTTCGCGGATCGACGCCGAGGTCGCGTGCCGTCTGGGTGCGGTTGCCGTTGTTCCGCTCGAGCACCTCGAGGACGTACTTGCGCTGGAACTCCTCCTTCGCCTTTTCGAGGGGAAGGATGTTGTTCTCGCCGGCCTGATCGAGCTCGAGGTCTTCGACGCCGAGGAGCGTCTTGTCGCAGAGCACGAGGGCCTTCTTGAGGCGGTTTTCCAGCTGCCGGATGTTGCCCGGCCAGTTGTGCTTCCGGATCGCGCCGAGCGCTTGCGGCGTGAAGCCCTGCACCGCGGAGTGAAGCTCCTCGGCGTACTTCGTGAGCAGCGCCTTCGCGATGATCAGGACGTCGTCGCCGCGCTCGCGGAGCGGCGGGCAGAAGATGTTCACCACGTTCAGGCGGTAATAGAGATCCTCGCGGAACCGCCCGCCCTTGATCTCCTCCTCGAGGACGCGGTTCGTCGCCGCCACGATGCGGATGTCGACCTTCTCGGGCTTGCTGTCGCCGACGCGCATGACGATGCGCTCCTGGAGCGCGCGCAGCAGCTTCACCTGGAGGTTGAGCGGCAGCTCGCCGATCTCGTCGAGGAAGAGCGTGCCCTTGTCGGCCGCCTGGAATTTGCCGGGCCGCGAGGCGATGGCTCCGGTGAACGCGCCCTTCACGTGACCGAAGAGCTCGCTCTCGATCAGGTTCTCGGGGATGGCGCCGCAGTTGATGACGATGAACGGGCCGTTGGCGCGGTTCGAGCGACGATGAAGCTCGCGCGCGATGAGCTCCTTGCCGGTGCCCGTCTCGCCGGTGATGAGGACCGAGATGTCGGTCGTCGCCACCTTCTGGAGCTTGCGGAAGACCTCCATCATCGACGGACAGACGCCGATGATGTCGCCGAAGCGCTTGTCCTTGAGCTCGGCGGCGAGCTTCGCCTTGTCGGCGCGGAGCGCGCTGAGGAGCATCGCGTTCTGCAGGATGATCGCCGCCTGGCCGGCGAAGATGCTGAGCAGCTCGAGCTGCGACTTCTGGAAGAGGCCCTTCACGCGGTCGTTGCCGACGTAGAGCGCGCCCGTGACCTGGCCTTGCGACACGAGAGGCGCGCACATGACCGATGACAGGCGCATCGCGACGACGCTCTCGCTCGTGCGGAACACGTCGTCGGAGAGCGCGTCGGAGACGATGAGCGGGCGACCGGACTCGAGGACGCGGCGAACGATGCTGTCGGAGATCGCGCCCGTCTTGTCGGTGAGCGCCTCGCGGCTCACGTGGCGCGACGCGCGGATGACCGGCTTGCCGCCTTGGCCGGAGGGGCTGCCGTCCGAGCCGTACGCCTCATCGAGGAGGAGCACGAGGCCCTTCTCGGCGCCGGTGACGTCGATGACCGCGTCGAGCATGGCCTCGAGGAGCTCGTCGAGGTTCTTCATCGTCATCAGCTTTTCGCTGAATTCGTGGAGCTTGCGGACGCCGGCGAGCTGCGCGGCGTTCGCCTCGCCCGTGCCCGTTTCGCTGATGGCGGCGCGAGCGGCACGCTCGACGTCGGTGGTCGCCGCCGTCATGACGGGCCGCGACGGGCCGTGCGGCTCGTCGAAGATGCTGAACTGGAGCTCGGCATCACCGAGCGTGACGCGGTCGCCGTGGACGAGGCGCGCGCGGCGCTTCTTCTTGCCGTTGATCAGGATCTCGCCGGTCTTGTCGACCTCCTCGAGATTGAAGTCACGACCGTCGAAGAGCACCTGGGCGTGCGTGTCGGAAATGCCGCCGGTCATCACGGCGACGTCGTTGCCGAGCGCGCGTCCGATGGTGGACACGGGCTTGTAGAGCACGAAGGTGCGCGGCGAGCCCTGGGGCGGAAACCACTTGAGGATCGGCATGGGTGGGAACGGAGAGAGGGGCAGAGGATACCGCGCCGAGCGGAAAAAGGCGCGCGACTATCGGGTGGTCAGGACGAGAGGCCCCCGTGTAGAATGGCCCGTCATGAGAAGGCTGCTCGTCCTGCTTGCTCTGTCGGCATGCGCCGGTTTCGTCGGCGTCCTCGTTCTTCCGGCCTGCGGGGGCAACGACAAGCCGCCGCTTACGCCCGACAGCCTCGAGGGCGACACTCCGGAGGCCGGCGCCCCGGCCCCGTCGACCCCGACCCCGCCCAAGTAAGTGAGCGGGGCGCGACCGAGCGAGCCCGCTCGGTCGCCTAGAACGTTCCGAACCCGGTGAGCATCGCGCCGCCGGGATCGAGGAGCGGCGAAGGGCCGAGCTTGGGGTCGATCTTTGGGCTCGGCGTGACGGCGATGTCGATCGGGGGCTTGAATGCCTGGCCGCGCTTGTCGGCCCCGTCCTTCATGTCCCAGGTGAGCGCGCCGGCCACACCGACGCCCGCGAGGCCGCCGAGCGCCGGGCCGATGAAGCCGTGCTTCGGATCGGCGTCGCTGAAGAGATAGAGCGGGAAGACGAGGCAGCCGACGAGCCCGCCGGCGAGGTAGCCGAGCCACATGTATTTCTGCGACTGCCACGAGGGCGTGTACGCCAGGCTCAGCGCGCCCGTGCCGAGGATGCCGACGTTGTAGCCGATGAGGCCGGCCACGGCCGCGCCGTCCTTCCAGTCCTTGCCGCTCGCCGCGATGCCGATCATCGTGCCGCTGGCCGCGCCCCAGCCGGCGCCGCTGGCGATGAAGCCCATGCTTCGCGGGTCGGGCCGGACGGCCTCGCCGAAGGCCCAGCCGCCGACGCCGCCGCCCGTCGCGAAGATCCACGTGACCGTGGTCTGCGTGGAGAACGACCAGTCCTTGTTCTTGTCGCGGGTGTACTGCCACTGCGTCCCGGCGATCGCGATGCCCTCGACCGCGCCCAGCGCAAGACCTGCGCTGATCGACGCGGGGACGCCGCGATGGAGCGGTCCGCCCTGGTCGTCCCAGAAGAACGCGCCGATTGGAGCGGCCGCGCCGAGCGCGAGAGGCGCGATGATGGCGACCCCCGGGTCCTTCACTTTGAAGAGCGAGTCGAGCCAGATGCCCGAGCCCACGCCCCAGAGCGCGCTCGTCACGTAGAGCGCCGTCATCTCGCCGGCCTCGCGCTTGTCGCTCGGCGGAGGCGCTTGCGGCGGCGGTCCATATCCGGGCGGTGGGTAGCCACCCTGCGGCGGCGGATAGCCACCTTGCGGCGGCGGATAGCCACCTTGCGGCGGCGGATAGCCACCTTGCGGCGGCGGATAGCCACCTTGCGGCGGCGGATAGCCGCCTTGCGGCGGATACCCCTGCGGCGGCGGCTGGAACTGCGGCTGCGGCTGGAACTGCGGTTGCGGTTGCTGCGCGCTCGCCAACGAGACGACGAGCGACGAGCCTGCGACGACGGAAAGCGACGTGAGCGACGTGAAGAAGAAGGCGCGCATGTTCAGACCACCTTGATGGAGCCGATGCTCTCGAACTCGGCCGTGAGGTCGCGGCTCATCAGGTCCTTGACCGCCTGGAGGACCGGCTTGTTCTCGTAGAGAACGCGATAGACCTCGGTGACGATGGGGAGCTCGATGCCGAGCCGCTTCGACAGGTCGTAGGCGCTCTTCGTCGTCTTCACGCCCTCGGCGACGTGGCCGAGGCCCGTCACGATGTCGTCGAGCTTTCGCCCCTTGCCGAGCTCGAGGCCGACGGTCCGGTTGCGCGACAGCTCACCGGTGCAGGTCAGCACGAGGTCACCCATGCCAGCGAGCCCGGCGAGCGTGATCGCCTCGCCTCCGCGGGCCAGCGAGAGCTTCACCATCTCCGCGAGGCCACGGGTGATGAGCATCGCCCGGGTGTTGTGGCCGAAGCCGAGGCCGTCGGCCGCGCCGGCCGCGATCGCGATGACGTTCTTGATCGCGCCGCCGCACTCGACGCCGGGGATGTCCTTGCTCGCGTAGGTACGCATGTAAGATGCATGAAAACGATCCATCACGTGCCTTCGGACGCGCTCGTCCGTCGAGGCGATGACGACGCCCGTGGGCAGCTCCGCGGCGAGCTCCTTCGCGAAGGATGGGCCGCTGAGGAAGGCGAAGTGACGGTGGGTCGCGTCCGGGAGCTCGGCCGCCAGGATCTCGTCGATGAAGGTCAGCGAGTCGTTCTCGATGCCCTTGGTGGCGCTCACGATCGGGGCGTCATGGGGGACCTTGCGGGCGACGAGCTTCGCCACCTCGCGCGTCGCATGGCTCGGTGCGACGAAGACGACCATCGAGGCCTGGTGGAGCACCTCCTCGGGATCGACGCTCGCCGTGAGGGTCTGGGGCAGCTTGGCGCTCGGCAGGTATTTGCCGTTGACGTGCTCCTCGTTGATCTGGGTGACGAGGTCCGCGCGGCGGCAGTACATCTGCACCGTGTCGCCCTTGTCCGCGAGGACCTTCGCGAGCGCGGTTCCCCATGCCCCCGCGCCGAGGACCGCCACCTTGTTCCCGACCACCGATGCGCTCGTCATGGCTCCACGATACCAGAGCCCGTGCTAGCCTCGTCACGCCTTGCGCCCCGAAAAATACGGCTTTCTTCTGTTCGGAACGGTGTCACTGGCAGTTGCCTTGGCGGCGACGGTGACGGGGTGCGGCCCCGCCTACTGCACGTTTCGAGGCACGCTCAACGATCCGTCGAACCGGACGATGCGCCGCGCGCTGCTCAAGAAGGGGATGGGCGACTTCTGCCAGCAGATGCTCGAGCGGAACGCGCCGCTGCGGCTCGCCCCGGATTCGCCCGTCATCGGCCGCTTCTTCCCGGTCCAATGCACAGCGCCCGAGGGGGACGACCTCTACGTGAACGTGTCCGGGTACGGGTACGCCTACACGAACCTCTCGAAGAAGATGACGTTCACGATGCAGGCGTCGGTCCTGTACCGCTACGACTTCCTCGTGACCGAGGGCGACCGCTGCGACGTCTACGCGTATTTCCGGACCTCGCGAGTCGATGCGAACAACTTCGCCGTTCACCGGATCGAGGGACAGGCCGCGAACCTCGTGAACCAGCTCACGGCGATGGGCGACACCTTCGGCAAGCAGCTCGTCGGCAAGAAGCTGAGCGAGGGGTTCACGGTCATCCACTACTCGGAGACCAACGCCGACGATTTCACGCTCGGCATTCTCCCGATCGGCCAGAGACCGTTCCACCCGTACCAGGTGCACGGCGCCGACCGCATCACCTACGAGAACGAGCGCGTCGAGGTTCACCAGAACCAGCGCGACTTCGTGGGTCCGATCAAGGTCGAGGGCGAGGGGCGGTCGCTCTACGTCACGGCCCAGCTCGACGGCGCGCCGGCGATCGACGTGATGCTGATGCGCAAGGGTGAGGGCGACGCCTCGCTCCAGCTCTATTACGAGTACCCGCAGAGCGGGCCTCTCGCGGCCGCGCCGATCGTGGCCGACGTGGTTCAGCAGGGCGTGGAATGGAAGCGGGCGATTCCGGTCCCCCCCGGGATGTACTACGTGGTGTTCG
>JANXVA010000421.1 GCA_025351875.1 Myxococcales bacterium
GACCGATTCGACGACGCGTGGGCGCTCATCGCCGCGACCTTCGAGGTCGAAGTCACCGTCCTCGCGAACGTCATCGCGATCAAGCCGCTGCCTGCACCGAAGAAGTCGCGCGTGAAGGCGTCACGATGAGAACTCCACCCTCCGGACATCGCCGACAGCCCAATCACCCCAACGCGGAGGAGGTCGAGCGGTGATCCGCCCGTCGTGGGAGCTCATGCCTGGTGCAAGCAAGGTACGCGCCTGGCTGGACCGTCATCGCGATGACGGTCCCTTGCTCGGCGTTCAGAATCCGCAGGTCGACGCGCAGCTCGTCTGCACACACGCGAACACCGCCGAGAGCTTCGGCGCGCCCGTCGGATGCGTTGCGTCGCACGCGGCGGCGCAGGCGGCGTCGGCGCACGCGTCGTAGCAACTCACGAGCGCGGTGCAGTCGGGATCACCGAGACAGGCGGACGTCGGCGTGCAACAGCTCGCGTCGAGACACGCGTCGCACGTGGCGACGCCGCTCGTCAGCCCGCACGATGCCGGACGGGGTCCGGGCGCTGACGACGGGCCGCCGCACGTGACACCGCAGGCCGTATCGGCGCACGTGGAGAGCGCGGCCATCTTCGCGGTGCCTGTCGGGTGTGCGCTCTCGCATGCGGCCTCGCACGCCGAATCGGTGCAGGCCTGGGCACAGTCGATGAGCGCGGTGCAGTCGGCGTCGCCGAGGCAGGCATTCGCGTCGCCGCAACAGTTGGTGTCGAGGCAGGTGTCGCACGCTGCGGCCCCGGTGCCGAAGCCGCACGCGCTCGTCGGCGGGCCCGAAGAAGAGCCGCCACCACACGCGGTCGAACAGCTGGTACCGACGCACGTCGAGAGCGAGTCGAGCAGCGCCGCACCGGTCGGGTGCGCGGTCGTGCAGGCGGAGAGGCACGCGTCGTCACGGCACGCATCTCCGCACGTCACCAGCGCCGTGCAATCCGCGTTCGACACGCACGCCGTGTTCTGCGCGCAGCAGCTCGCATCGAGGCACGTGTCGCAGGTCGCGTCGCCCGTCGCGAGCCCGCACGATGCGCCGCCACCGCCGCTACGTGTCTTCAGGGCACGACGCGCCGGCGCGGCTCCGACCTTCGCGGAGAGCGCAGCGATCGCTGCTGCGTTGCTCCCCGGTCGAGAGAGGACGAGCTTCGATCGCCAGGCGCCATCGGCGGGTTTGTCGGCGGGCGTGGAGGACGCCGGATCGGTGCTCTGGGCCTCCGTCGTCCTCGTCTCGGTCATCGTGCAGGCAAGGCTCATCGTCGACGTGATGGCAATCACGCCCAAAATCTTCGCTTTCATACGTCCTCCAAGAGGCCGGAGCTCGGTCCAGGCCGCTACGTGGGAATGCCGCCCGCGACGTCGATTGCTCGGCGCGGGGAGAGCACTTCCCGTTTCCGTGCGCACCTAGATGCGGGCGGTGCTCCGTACGTTCGAAAGTCGCTTCCGATCATCGCAGGGCAGTGCAGTGCGTGTTTCGTGCCCAGGAATGATGTCCTCGGACGGCCGTCGTCCGGCTGCTGTGCGGCGGCATGGGGCGTGGTGCGCGAGGAGCCGGTAACTGCCAGACTGTGCGGCCGCGCGGCGGAGAGTATCCTTGGCGCGTGGAGACTGCGCGCACGCCCCGGTCGTCCTTTCCACCGTTCGCGCGGCGCGCGCCGAACGGGGAGCTCGTCCGCGTCGGCGGCCACTATCGGATCGACAGCCAGATCGGTCGCGGCGGCATGGGCGTCGTGTACGCGGCGACCGACGAGCGCACCGGTGAGCGCGTCGCGCTGAAGATGCTGCGTCGCGACGAGAGCTCCTCGTCGCTGCAGCGCCGTTTCCGTCGCGAGTTCCAGACGCTCGCGGGGCTCGCGCATCCCCGGATCGTCCGGGCCTACGACTACGGCGTGGACGCGGTCGGTCCCTATTACACGATGGACCTGCTCGACGGACAGGA
Organism: Myxococcales bacterium; assembly: GCA_025351875.1. Lineage (GTDB taxonomy): Bacteria > Myxococcota_A > Polyangia > Polyangiales > Polyangiaceae > Labilithrix. The sequence goes on from JANXVA010000421.1 coordinate 1,961, forward strand.
TCTCGATGCGCTCGGCCGCGTCGAGGTCGGCGCGACCTGTCGGATTCTTCGCGATCTCGCCTCGGCGCTCGCGTTCCTGCACGCGCGCCGGCTCATTCATCGCGATGTGAAGCTCACGAATGTCCGGCTCACTGGGCGCGGCGATGCAAAGCTCATGGACTTCGGCCTCCTCGCCACGAGCGGGATCGCCCCGGACGACATCGTCGGTACCGCGTCCTACATGGCGCCCGAGTGCTTGCGCATGGGGGTGCTCGATCACCTCGTCGATCTCTTCGCGCTCGGTGCAGTCGCGTACCGGCTCCTCACCGGGCGCGCGCCCTTCCCGACCGCGCGCTTCGACGAGCTCGAGGACTGGTGGAAGGTATCTCCGCAGCCGCCCAGCGAGCTCGCCGCGGGTGTTCCGCCGGCGCTCGATGCCCTGGTCCTCTCGCTCCTCTGCATCAATCCGCTCGGACGTCCGTCGAGCGCGGCGGAGGTCATCGATCGAGTCACGGCCATCGGTGGCCTCTCGCACGTACCCGAGCTCGACATCGCGCGCGGCTACCTCGCGAGCGCCGCGCTCGTCGGTCGCGAGAGCGAGATGGTCAGGCTGCGAGCACGCCTCTCGAGCGCGCTCACGACTCGCGCCGAGAGCGTCACCATCGAGGCCGCCTCCGGCGAAGGAAAGAGCCGCCTCCTCCGCGAGCTCGCCATCGAGGCTCAGCTCGCCGGCGCGACGATCATCACCGTCGATTGCGGCGCGGCGGGTCGAGCGCCCTTCGGTGTGCTCCGAAAGATCGCCGTCGCGCTTCATGCCGCGGACAGTCCGCGCACGCTGCGCGCGGCGTCGCCACGCATCGGGGTCATCGGGCGCGCGCTGCCGGAGATCCGCGAGCATGTGACCCGGACCGCACGTGACCAGCCGCTCGGCGATCCCGCGGAGGAGCGTCTTCTACTCCAGGCCGAGCTCGCGGCGTTCGTCCTCGAGGCGGTGGCCGGGCGGAAGGTCGCCATCTTCCTCGACGACGCCCAGCGATGTGACGAGGGCTCGGCCGTCGCTCTCGCGGCTTGCGCGCGCGCTCGACAAGGGAAGCTCTTCCTCGCTTGCGCGGTCCGCACCGACGAGGTCGCGCGCGCGGCCGACGCGATCGACGCGATCCGGAGCGGAGCCGAGCGGGTGATCCTCGCGGGACTGACCGAGGAGGCGACGCTCTCCTTCGTCGACGCCGCGTTCGGCGAAGTGCCCAACGTCGCACGCTTCGCCAGGTCGCTCCACGCCGCGAGCGGCGGCAGTCCCATCCAGATCACCGAGGTGCTGCGCGATCTGGTCGACTCCGGTGCCGTTCGGTACGAGGGCGGCCTCTGGCACCTTCCCGACGAGCTCGGCGCGGCGCACTCGCGCGGCCTCGCCGGGGCGATGGATGCACGGGTCGCTGCGCTGCCTCCCGACCTGCGGGAGCTCGCGGTCTCCCTCGCGGTACACGGTGCCAGCGTGTCCATCGAGACCTGTTTGGCGGTTGCAGGTCTCGACGAAGAGACCTCGCTCGAGCGCGCGCAGCTCCTCATCGCCGCCGGATTTCTCGCGTTCGCCGACGGTCTCTACAAGATCCGTCACGATGGCTTCCGCGAAGCGCTCCTCCGCGCGATGTCGCCGGAGGAGAAGAGGCGCGTCAATCTCCGCGTCGGCCTCGCCCTCGAGGAAAGCGGCACCTCGACGCCGGCGCAGATCGGCTGGCACCTCCTCGAGGGCGGCGAAGCGTTGCGCGGGGCGAAGCTGCTCGAGCACTCCGGTCGCCTCGCCTTCGACACGCAGTCCTTCGACGACGCGGTCAAGATGCTCGAAGCTGCGCTCGACGTGTACGAGGCGCGGAACCTCCACCCGAAGCGGTGCCTCGAGCTCCGGCAGCGCATCGTGACGTGTGGGATGCACAGCTCGAAGGTCGCGTTCGACCGTCACGCGCTTCGCGTCATCGACCTGCTCGAACGGGCCTCCGGCGTCGAGCGAGCGCGCACGCTCGAGCGCCTCCTTCCCTCGCCGCTCGCGTTTCTGCTCGGCTTCGCGTGGGCGTGGCTCCGGTGGGTCTTCGGCGGCGCGCGCAGGGTGCCCGACCCCGTCACTGCGCTGACCGGCTATGTCACCGCGGTCACCTACCAGGGAACCGTCTGCGCGGTCTCCGCCGATCTCGAGGGGGCGCATGCCGCTGCGGCACGCCTCGAGGTCTTCGCGTGGATGAAGGGCCGCGTGCCCCACGCTGCTTACCTCCTCGTCCGGTCGTTCTATACGTGCCAGACCGGTGAGTGGACCCTCACACGGGCCGACATGGAGCGGGCGCTCGAGACTCTGACCACGGACAAGATCACGCCCCTCCGTGACGTCGAGCTGCGCATGGCCAAGGGCGGGGCGAAATTCGCGGTCGCCTCGCTCTATGCCCAGGACCAGCAGCCGCTATCGCTCGTGTGGCTCGAGGATCTCGAGGGCCTCGGTCTCCGCTTCTTCCAGGCTGGCGCCAAGGTGGCACGCGTGCAGTACCACCGCCTCCGAGGCGAAGAGAAGATCGCGTCCGCGATCGAGCGGGAGATGGAGCTCGCACTCCTGCAAGGTGGCTCGCTCTGGATCCTGGAGGCGCAGGTCCAGTGGGTGTCGGGCCTGGCCTACGCGTACACTCATGACGTGGTTGGAATGCGGCGGTCGATCGAGCGGCTCGAGTCGCTCTGCGCGCGAGGCCTGCGGTACGAGCCGATCCTCGACCTCGTGCGCGCGGAGCATCTTCGCGAGACGGGCGAGCGAGAGGGCGTGCGCCCACTGATCGAGCGTTGCCTCGCGACGCTGCCCTCGCAGGAGCTGCGCGTGCGGGAGCAGGCGCTCCTCGCGATGGCCGAGGCCGAGCTCGCGGACTCCGCCTGGGAGGCGGCCGACAGATGGGCGAAAGCGTGCCTCGAGATCGCGGCGCGCCCCGAAACCGGCCGGGCGACGCCTCGTCTGCTCGCCACGCGGACGCGCGCGCTTGCCGCTGGCGGGCGCGGCGAGCTCGCGGCGGCGCGAGCCCTGCTCGACAGTGTGGAGGCCGAGGTCGTCGCCCTCGGCAGCCCGATGATGCACGTGGAGATGTTCATTGCGCGCGCGAAGATCGCCCGATGGGCGAGCGATCCCGTCGCGGCCGACGCCCTCATCGCAGCCGCCAAGGAGTGGGCTACGCGCGCCGACAACCCTGCGCTCGCAGCGCGCGTCGAGCTGCTGGTGCCTCCGTCGTCGAGCTCGCTAGCACCCTTCGCGACTCGCGGTGACGACGTCACATCGCACGGAGGCGGCGACCAGGAACGTTCGATGACCCTCGTGGAACCCGTCAGTGAAGCGCGCTCACGCGCGGGCGGGCGGAGCTAGCCCTATGCCCCTTCCTCGCCTGCACCTCTTCGAGTTCAACGACACGGCCGGCGTACCGGCGTTCGTGCAAGACACCATCATCGAGTCGCTGAGCCGTACCCTCGCGTGGGGCCACGTCCTGCGCGGGCTCGTCGGTCCGTTCAGCCAGTTCGTCGCCCGGGCGGGGGTCAGCGAGGTGCTCGACGTCGGCGCCGGCGCTGGTGGTCCGGCCGCGATCTTCGTGGAGGAAATGCTCGCGGCCGGCATCGAACCGCCGCGGTTCATCCTCACCGACGTGAACCCCCAGCTCGAGAGCTGGGAGGCCCTGAAGCGCCGTCATCCACGCTACATCGACTACGTTCGCGAGCCCGTCGACGGAGCCGCGGTCCCCCCCGAGCTTGCGCGCGGGCGCGTGACCGCGATCATCAACGCGCTGCACCACTTTCCCCCTGCGCTCGCACAGAGAGTGCTCCGCGCGGCGCTCGAGCAATCCTCCGGCCTCTTCGTCATCGAGGGTTTCGAGCGCACACCGCTCGGCTTCGCCGCATTCGCCCCCGCGGGCCTGCCCGCGCTCCTCGCGAACCCCCTCCTGTCACCGCGGCACAACCTCCGAAAAGCGGTCTTCACGTGGCTCACGCCGATGGCCGTGGCCATCGCGGTCTGGGACGGTCTCGTGTCGACCATGCGCGTCTACTCGGAGGAGGAGCTGCGCGAGATGGTGGCACCGCTCGCGAAGCGCGAGGACTTCACGTATGCGACCTACCCGATCGGTCGGCTCGGACGCGGCTACTACTTCGCCGGCGGCCTCTAGCGCGTAGAGCGTGCGGGTTGAGGTACGATGCCTCTCGTGACGAGCGACGTGAGCGGGGGAGCGAAGGCACCGAGGCCGGCACGCGACGTCTTCAAGCTCGTCGGCACGACGGTCGCGGACAAATACGCCATCGATGGCGTCATCGGTGAGGGCGGCTACGGCGTGGTCTACGCCGCGCGGCACCTCCTCATCGGGCGGTCGATCGCCCTCAAATGCATGAAGCCGCTCGGGACGAGCGCGGAGGACACGGCGCGCGCGACGGGGCTCTTTCTCCGCGAAGCCCAGGTGCTGTTCGGGATGAGCCATCCCGGGATCGTTCGCCTCTACGACGTCGGGACGCTGACGATCGGCTTCTCCGAGGTGCCGTACGCGGTGCTCGAGCTCGTCGAAGGGCGTTCGCTCGAGCAGGACATCGAGCAGCGCGCGGCGGAGCAGCGACCGTTCTCGGGCCCGGAGCTCGAGCGGCTCTTCGTGGGCGTGCTCGAGGCGCTCGCGTTCACCCACGACGCCGGCGTCGCGCATCGGGACCTCAAGCCCTCCAACATCATGCTCGTCGGCGAGCCGAACGGCTCGTTCCGGACGAAGGTCCTCGACTTCGGAGTCGCCCGCTTCGTCGCGCGCGACACCAAGCACTCGACCGGGATCACGGGCTTCACGCCGGCGTACGCCGCCCCGGAGCAGTGGAGCGAGGGCCTGGGCGATCCGGGACCGGCGACCGACGTGTTCTCGGTCGCGCTCACCCTCGCCGAGGCCTGCACCCTGAGGACGGTCATGCAGGCGCGGACGCCCGCCCAGATCTTCGGCGCCGTCATGTCTCCGGGCAGGAAGGTCGACATCTCGCGGAGCGAGGGGATGCCCGCGTGCATGCAGCTCGTCTTCGACCGAGCGCTCCAGGTTCAGCCCGCGCAGCGCTACGCCACGGCGCGGCACATGCTCCTTGACGTGACGAGCGCGTTCGCAACGGGAACGGTGTCGACCGCAACGGTGCCGCCTCCTCCCGCCTCGACGCTTCCGCGCGCGCCTTCGTCGGCCGAGCTCGCGCCGTCGACGGTCCCGTACGGTCCATCAGGGCCACCACCTGCGCTGCGCGGACCGCTCACCGGCCCTCCTCCTCCGCATCCATGGGCGCCGCCTACGCCCCAGCAGAGTGGCCCACACCTCCAGACTGCACAGAGCCCGCCAGCTCTCGTCGCGGGCGCGCGCACCGATCCCACGCGCGCCGAGACGCCGAGAGCGTCTGCGGCGCGCTGGGCGATCCCGGCGTTCGCGATCACGTCGATCGTGATGCTCGGCGGCGGCGCGCTCATCGGGCGCACGCTCCAGCGCCGCGCCATGCGCAATGCTCCTTCGGTTCCGGCTTCGTCGAGCGCAGGCGCCGCGGCTGCGAGCGCCGCGCCAGCGCTGGTGGCGGTGAGCGCGATGGTGATGCCGGTCGGTGGGTTCACGGCCGACCAGGTCATGAGCGTCGTCAATCAGTCGAAGGAGGATCTCGCCCGGTGCCAGCGCGCGGCCCTCGCGGCCGGGGGAACGGCGACGACGTCCGACGTGACGTTGTTCGTCACGGTCCACCCGAAGGGCTTCGTATGGAGCGTCCTCGACGTCGACGACATCGACCCGCTGCCTTCGAAGCGCGATGCGTGGACGCACCTGTGCGTCCTCGGCGTCGCGACGGCGTTGCGATTTCCGACGCAGGACAAGGATGACCTCGCGGGCGCCATCGTGCGGATCCGCTTCCGACCCAGCGCGCCGGACGAGTCCCCCGCCCCACCGGCGACGACGGCGAAGTACTTCACGACGTGGATCAAGGAGAAGCCCGCCGAGACCTACCCAACCTACGAGCTCACGATGCAAAAGCTCGGACGCCTCGTCACCCTCGACTACAAGGACGGCGTCGGCGTCTGCGCCGAGTACGACAACAGGCTGACCTGCCGTTGGGTCCAGATCGACAGCAACGGGCGCACGAGCATCGTCCGCCGTCCCGACGACACGTTCGAGGGTCGCTGGGGCTTCGGCGAAGACGACAAGGGCGAGGGCACGATCAAGCTGGGCTTCACGAAGCCAAAGGCACCGAAGCCGAAGAAGTAGCGCGGTGGCGGGACACCAGGCGCAACCCCGGACGAGCCACGAACGCTAGCTAGCTCGCGACTCGGCTCACCGGGGTTTCGCCGCGGCATAGCGCTTCGCGAACGCCGCGGCAGCCTCACCTTGGAGGCGCGACGGCCACTCACGCGCGAGCCACGCCATGGCCTCCGGCATGTTCTTCTCGGCCGAGCCTCTGAGCACGGATTCATGCGCGGGCTCCCACGCGGTCGTGGCCGTAGCGACCGCGTGAACGACGAGGGCCGCCCACTTCCCGCGATCGATCGAGGTCTCCCGCCCGATTTCGCTCCGCTCCCTCAGCCCGATCACGGCGCGAACGAGCACGCAGTCGACGATGCGTGCATCACGCACACGTTGCGCCTCGTCTCGGTGCTTCGAGAGGCAGCCGCCCCCGCGAGTGGCGAGGACGACGCCGACCGGGGCCTCCGCTCCTGGAAGCGGCGCCTCGGTCACCAGGTCCACGACGGGAGGAGCGGCCGGCCAATCGATCGCCAGGTCACGAGCGATCTGCTTCACGAGCGGCCCGACCTCCGCACTCATGGCGGCCCGCGCTACCTCGAGGCCACTGCGTGCCTGCGTCGCGTGCTCGGCCCACTGCTTTGCGAGAAATCCCGGCAATGTGCCCGCGTACGCCTCCGCGAAGGGCGTTCCCGCGAGCGCTGCGCGCGCGCAGTCGTCGTCGGTGCACGCGGCGAGCGCAGAGGTCGTACGACCCAGGAGCTCATCGGGCGCGTCGCTTGCGAGCGCAGCCACGTAGCCCTTTGCAGCCTCGTCGATCTCGGGATCTTCCTCCTCCCGCGGTGACCGCGCGACGGCCGCGATCCACGTGTGCAACTCCACCCATGCCGACGTGCGCAAGGAGACATGCGGCGTCTCGACCAGGAGGATGCGAGGCAGCGACTTTTCCGGTGTCGTCGGCTGGGCGCCTCGCGCGCACGAGAGCATCAACAATGTGCAAGCGCTCGAGACCAGCGAGCGCAGCAGCGGGGGGCTCATGCCCGGACAGCGTACGACAACACGCGTCGATCGCACCGACGCATCACCGCCGACGAACGGATCCACGAGTCGGCGCTGGCGCGGTGCGCCTGGGACTGAGCGAGCGCGCGTATCCGCCAATCGCATCGCGACGTCGTGAGACGTCGGACGAGCCACGAGATTCAGAGCGGGAACGTGTATGCGGAGCCGACGCACGGATACGCGATGCCGTCCTTCGTGTTCGTGCCGGCGACGCACCCGCTCTGCCCGTCGTCGACGTACACGGCAGCCGGCTTCAGCCCCTTGTGGGCGTACTCGAGCGTCGCGCCGTTGGTGCCGCTCGGCTTCGCGATGAACGCGTCGCCGATGCCGAGGAAGTAGATGCCGTCGTCGTCGTAAGCGTCGAAGACCACCTTCGTGATGTCGGCCGCGTTCACCCCGGCGGCGAGCGGGATGGCGATGCGCTTCACGGCGGGGCCGGTGCCGCCGAAGTAGTCCGCGGTCATCTGCGGCCCGTCGTAGACGGCGCCGTTCTTCGCCACGGCGCGGAGGATGAACCCGCCGGTCACGTGCGTTATCGAGGGCGTGAGCGAGACCGGCCCGCACGTCGAGTCGCCTGATCCGCCGACATCCGCCGCATACACGTCGACGAGCAGATAGCGGCTCATGTCGAACGTCTGCATGCCGTCGATCTTTCCCTCGCGCTTCGCCTCGCTGTCGGTGAGCCGATAGAGCCACGGCGCGTACGTGTCGACGATGCCCTCGCGACGACCGCCGAGCTTCGTGACGCCGATCGCGTCCATGTCGACCGGAAGCGGACGCAGCACGATCGTGAACGGATCGTCCTTCGACTCGTCGTTGCCCGGGTTCGCGGTGTTCCATCCAGCGAGGTCGCCGTTCGGCTTCGCGTCGCTTCCGCTGCCGCACTCCTGGCCGTACCCACCACGGCTCTCGAAGACGCGGTTGTGACCGTCACCGTAGTAGAGGACGGGGTGCGCCGACTCCATGCGCGGCACGCCCGGCGTGGGCGGAACGGTGCCCGTGCAGCGCTCGAATCGCCCTGCGCCGCCGTACGCCCAGACGCCTTCCATGTCGAGCCCGCGGCTCCAGCGCGCGATCTCGGAGCGGAGACCGCGCGCGCCGCCGCCGCAGAGCTCGGTCGTGCCGCCGTTCTCGTTCGTGTACGTGAGCTGGTAGCTCTTGCCGGCGCGCGACCAGCCGAGGAGCACCGGGAGATCGTCGAACGACTTCTGCGCGGGCCACTTCACGACGGGCGCGTGCGCGATGCCGTCGGCCATGTTGCCCATGTCGGCGACTGCCGTGAGCGTGACCTTGGAGATGCACGCACGCTTGTCGGCCTTCGTGGCGCTCAGCGGCGAGACGCGCACCTGGAGCGCTTCCCCCGCGTTCAGCGCGCCGAGATGCATGCCGTAGGCGAAGCGGTCCTGACCCTGGTGGAGCACGATGTGTCCGATGCGCGTCGTGCCGCGCAGCACCTCGAGGACGACGGCCTCGTTGTCCTTCTCGGCCCATGACGTCTTGCTGATCGACGAGGCCTCGATGACGAGCGCGTGCTCACCCGCCGCGGCGGCCATGCCGAGCGCGGCTGCGTTCGTCGTCACGTCGATCGTGCAGCTGCCGCTCGCGACCGAGGGAGGCTCGGAGCCACCGGCGCCGGGCGGGTCGGACGTCGCGCCGGGCGGCGCGTTTGCGGGCGCTCCGGGCATGGTGCCGTCGGCGCTCGGAGCGTCCGGCGAGGCCGCGGACGAGCAACCCGAGCCGAACGCGAGGCCCGAGGCGGCAAGACCAACGACCACCCACGAAGACCAGCGCATGTCTCCCATCACGCAACCGCCGTGCCTGCGAACAACCCAATCATTCCATGAGTTCTTCCACGAAAAGGCCCAATTCCAGGCGGATCCTGGCCCGCTCGGGGCTCCTCGGACGGTTGCGCAGAGACTTGCGCTTCGGCCCCCGTTCCGGTTCACGTCACCGCGCCAGGCATCAGGGTCGGCCATCCCGCGAAGCCGCGGCGACAGTGCAACGGTGACGCCCGGAGAACCGGTCGCGCCCGTGCTCTCGAGGCTGCGATACGCTGAGTGCACGGAGCATGGTGCACGGTCGCGCAATAGCCCTCCTGGTTCTCGTTCCGATGGCTGGTGCGTGCGGCGCCCTCCTCGGAATCCACGCCCCGGAGGTCGACGCCGCCGAGGGCGGGCTGTCAGGGGCGGACGGCTCGGACTCTCCCGACGTAGCGAACGCGAGTGCGGATGGACCAAACGCGGCGCCGGTCTCGCCGTGCGTCTCCGGCAAGTTCGACCTCTGTTACGACTTCACCCCCGCAGATCCTCTCTCCGGCTGGACCTTTATCTCCCCGCCCGACTCGACGTTCGATCCAAAGCACTTCACCCGGACGACGACGACGTCAGTCTCTGGACCGGCGAGCTTGCGCTACCAGAACCCAAGCACGAACTTCCTTTACCGCGACGCGCTGCGCGCCACGCGGCTCGAGATCGGTACCAGCTACTACGTCGCCTTCAGCACGAAGGTCGAGAACTTCGGCTCCGGACTCCAGTTCGGCACGATGGCCCTCGAGCTCAGTGGGAGCGGTCAAGGCGGTGATATCTACTTCTATCAAAAGAACGGGCTCGTCTTCGTTTCCACGCGCTACTTCGACGCCGGCTATCTCTCGGGACCGCGCAGCCCGGACTTCCAGGTGACGACGCAAGAGCAATGGCACCGCTATGAGGTCTGGCTGACAACCGGCAGCCCACCACGCCTCCGATTCGCGATGGATGGCGACGTCAAGAACGGCGTCAACGTCGAGTACGACGCGATGCTCCCTCCGAACTTCACGCCGGACAACGCGACCGTCAACATCGGCATCTGGGACCTCGATACCAGTCCGAACCCCGCGACGGAGCGAATCGTCGACTTCGACGATGTCGTCTTCGACGTCACGAATTAGCGTAAGGCGTGTCCCTCATCTCGAAGCATGCGGTATGCACATAAAACTCCGTTCACCGCTCGACAGGCCGATGGCGACGTGGACGCGCGAGTTCGCGAGGCCGTTGCCGCTCCTCGCGGCGGGGCTCCTCGCGCTCAACGATCACGTGCTCAAGGGCGCCCACGTGCTCCCCGGGTGGCTCACGG
>JANXVA010000722.1 GCA_025351875.1 Myxococcales bacterium
AGCGCGTGGTACTCGAGGAACCACCGCTTGATGAAGTCGCCCTTGTAGCCGAGCGCCACGACGAACTCGTGGAAGCCGAAGCTCGCAAAGTGCTTCATCAGGTGCCAGAGGAGCGGCCGACCACCGACCTCGACCATCGGCTTGGGGCGCACCTCGGTGTGCTCCGCGAGGCGCGTGCCCATGCCACCCGCGAGGATGACGACCTTCTCCTTCATCTTCGCCACCGAAGCGCTCATCGGACGGTCACCTTCGGTACGGGGACGATGAACTTCCCGCCGGCCTCGCGGTAGGCGCTCTGCTGCGCGAGGATCTCGTCGGCGAAGTTCCACGTGAGGAGGACGCAGTAGTCGGGGCGTCGCGCGAGCAGCTCCTCGGCCGCGACGATCGGGATGTTGACGCCGGGCATGAGGCGCCCCTGCTTGTGGGTGCTGCGATCGGCGACGAAGTCGAGGGTGCGTGCGTCGATGCCGAAGTGGTTGAGGAGCGTGCTCCCCTTCGCGGCGGCGCCGTACGCGGCAATGCTCTTGCCCTCGGCCTTGAGCTTTGCGAGGAGCGTGACGAGGTCGTCTTTCAGGCCAGCGACGCGCGCCGCAAATGCGCGGTACGGCTCGGGGCGGGTCACGCCCCAGGCCTGCTCCTCGGCGAGGAGCGCCGTGACGGCCGCGCTCGGCTTCGTGACGCCGTGACGCTGGAGGAAGACGCGTACCGAGCCGCCGTGGATCGTGAGCTGCTCGACGTGGGTGATCGCGAGGCCGACGCTCTTCGCGACCGCGGCGAGCGCCGTGATCGACCAGTAGAAGAGATGCTCGTGATAGATCGTGTCGAACTCGCAGTGGTCGAGCATGGGCTTGACGTACGGCGTCTCCATCACGAAGACGCCGTCGTCCTTCAGCAGCGAGTGAGCACCGGCGAGCACGCCGCGGATGTCCGGCACGTGGGCCATGACGTTGTTGGCGTGGATCACGTCGGCGCGCGTGCCCTTGGCGGCGAGCTCCGCGCCGAGCTCCTTGCCGAAGAACTCGACGATGGTGCGCACGCCGTTCTTCTCGGCGACGGCGGCGACGTTGCGCGCGGGCTCGATGCCGAGCACGGGAACGCCGTGGGCGACGTAGTTCTTGAGGAGGTAGCCGTCGTTGCTGGCGATCTCGGCGGCGAGGCTCGTGGGCCCGAGGTTGCGCTCGGTGACCAGGCGGTCGGCGATCGTCTTCGCGTGCTTCAGCATCGTCTCGGAGAACGACGAGAAGTAGCGGTAGTCCCGGAACATGATCTCGGGCGGCACGGTCTCGGTGATCTGGAGGAGCGCGCAGCCCTCGCAGAGCACGAGATCGAGCGGAAAACGCGGCTCCGGCTCGGCGCGGCGCGCCGGCTCGACCAGGGAGTTCGCGAGCGGCGTCGTGCCGAGCGAGAGGACCGTCGTGAGCTTCGTGGAGTCGCAGGCGCGGCAGGCGGTGATGGTGCTCATGCGCCGAGGGACTCCCGGTACCAGGCGATCGTGCGGGCGAGGCCCTCATCGAGTGTGAACTCGGGCTTCCACGCGAGCTGCTCGCGCGCCTTCTTCGCGGAGAGGTACTGGATGCGGATCTCCTTGATGGGCTCGTTGCGGACGTCGGGCGTGAGCTCGGTCTTCATCGCCGCGAGGATCTTGTTCACGAGCTCGAGGACGGTGACCTGCATCTCGTTCGAGAAGTTGAACGCCTCGCCCTTGAGCGCGGCGTCCTTCGCGAGCTTCTCGGCGAGCATCATGTAAACGCGCGCCCCCTCCTCGACGTAGAAGTAGTCGCGCACGAAGTTGCCGTCGGAGCGGATGACCGGGCGCTCGCCGCGGATGACGCTGCGGATCGTGCCGGGCACGATGCGGTTCCAGTTGAGGTCACCGCCGCCGTAAAAATTCCCGCAGCGCGTGATCACGACGGGCAGGCCGTAGGTGTACGCGTAGCTGTGGGCGATGAGGTCCGTGCAGGACTTGCTGACGTCGTACGGGTGCTTTCCGAAGAGCGGGGTCGACTCGTCGTACGGCATGACCTTCGCGTCGCCGTAGGCCTTGTCGCTCGAGGCGACGACGATCGACTCGATCTTCGGGCTGCGACGGCAGGCCTCGAGCAGCGACCAGGTGCCCTTGATGTTCGACTCGAAGGTGGAGACGGGGTTGCGGTTCGCGATGCCGACGATGGTCTGGGCGGCGAGGTGGATGACGGTAGAGATCTCGTACTCCCCGAGCGTCCTCTCCATGAGCTCCTGGTCGCACACGTCTCCGCGGACGACACGCACCTTGTCGAGGAAGCCCTTTCGGACCATCTCGCTCTGCGGAACCCAGTCGCGCACCAGGCAGACGACGTCTGCCCCCGCCTCGACGAGGCGACGCACGAGCCAGCTGCCGACGAGGCCTGCGCCTCCGGTGATGAAAGTGGGGCGATCGGTCCAGAAAGTG
>JANXVA010000732.1 GCA_025351875.1 Myxococcales bacterium
CGCCTCCAGGCGCACTCGCGCGGAGTCCAACTCACCGGCCGGAGCTTCCTCGCCGAGCGCGTGGAGCAGAGTGATTCGAGCGCCGTACGTCGCGGCCAGACGCGCCGCGAGATCGACGGCGCGCTCCGACGCAGGGCCGAAGTCCGTCGCGACGAGGAGCCTGCGAAACTCCGGAGCGGCATCGTGCACGATGAGCACAGGCGCATGACAGGACCGAACGAGTTTCTCGGCGATGCTCCCCACGAGCCAGCGATCGAGAGACTTTCGACCGTGCGTCCCGCTGACCACGAGATCGATCGCGGCCTTTTCAGCGAAGGCAACCAGCTCTTCGGCCGGTTGACCGACGAGGAGCACGCCGCTGGCTGTCGGAACATCGTCGCGCACGCGAACCAGGTTCGCGTCGAGCGTGCCCTGTGCAACCGCCTTCAACGTCGCGGTGTCGGCCCCGATCTGCGAATACGCTGCGGGCTCGACGACGTTGACGACCGTGAGCTCGGCCGCGCATCTCGTCGCGATGGCGCTCGCGAGCGTCAACGCGTGATCGGACGTCATCGTGAAGTCGGTGGCGACGGCGATTTTGCGGAACGGAACGGTCGTCGCTTTAGGTTGCGTCATGAGTCTCCGAGCAGGGTAACAGGGAGTCGTCCGACCACACGATGCAACCCCGCTCGGTCATCCACGCTTGCGTGGCGCAGGAGCCTCGCGCTGAGAGAATCAACCTGGTCGATTCCTGCCAGTGAACAAAGGCGACGAAGTCGTTCGTGCGCTGGAGGCCTCCGAGGTGGAGCTGAATGCGCATCATCCAACGGGATCACGCGCGGAGCGGAGGTGCTGCGCCTACACCGCAATCGCGGCTCAATCGGCGCCTGATGCGCCGCTCTCGCCACGCGCCACGGCCTGACCTTGCGCCTGCAGCCCCGGACGCTACCATACGGATCGGGATAGCTGGGAGTCGCGGGGCGGCTCGCCTGCCCGAGAGTCTTTTCAGACGAAACCCGAGCTCGGAAAGGCGGCTTCGATGAAGAAACGACAGAAGACCCAGACGGAGCTTCCGCACGTACTCGTCGTCGACGACTACGAGGACACGCGGTTCATGTACTCCGAGTACCTCGCGTTCGCCGGCTTCAGGACGAGCACCGCGGGCAACGGCGCCGAGGCGCTCGCGAAGGCGAGAGCGGAGCACCCCGACGTGATCGCCATGGACCTGTCGATGCCGGACATGGACGGTTGGGAGGCCACACGTCGCCTCAAGGCTGATGCGGCGACGCGCGATATTTGCATCATCGCGCTCACCGGCCACGCGGAGGCTGCGTGCCACGCGAGCGCGATGGAGGTCGGCTGCGACCACTTCCTCGCCAAGCCGTGTCTCCCGGCGGAGCTGCTGCGGGAGGTCATGGCTTGCCTCGAACGCACCCGGCACTGAGCGAATGATGGCCACTCGTCGGCGGCGTCGTCGCGCGGCGCGCACGCGAGCGCCGCGTCAACGGTAACGTCGAGCCGGCGGCACGCCTTGCGCACCGACGCATTCCCTGCAGCGGCCAGAAGACGCAACTCGCTCGACCCGCCTACCGAACCGTCGCCGCACGCGCGGCACGGAACTCGCTCACGGTCTGACCATGAAAGCACTCGTCTATCACGGCGCCGGGAAACGTTCGTGGGAGGAGAGACCGAAGCCGAGCGTCACGGAGAGCTCCGACGCTGTGGTGAAGATCGCGCGAACGACCATCTGCGGCACCGACCTCCACATCCTGAAAGGCGACGTCCCGACCGTCGCCGAGGGCCGCATCCTTGGCCACGAGGCGGTCGGCGTCGTCGAGGAGATCGGTCTGGCGGTGTCGAGCTTCAAGAAGGGCGACCGCGTCATCGTCTCTTGCATCACGTCCTGCGGAAAGTGCGACGCGTGCAAGAAGGCGATGTACTCGCACTGCGCGCACGGCGGCTGGATCCTCGGCAACACGATCGACGGAACGCAGGCTGAGTACGTGCGGGTCCCGCTCGCGGACACGAGCCTCTACCGCGTTCCCGCAGGCGCTGACGAGGACGCGCTGGTGATGCTCAGCGACATCCTTCCGACGGGCTTCGAGTGCGGTGTACTCAACGGCGCAGTGAAGCCTGGCGATACGGTGGCCATCGTCGGGGCTGGCCCGGTAGGGCTCGCCGCCCTTCTCACGGCGCAGCTCTATTCGCCGGGCGAGCTCATCATGATCGACATCGACGACAACCGGCTCGAGGTGGCGCGAAGCCTCGGCGCCACGCAAGCCGTCAACAGCAAGGACGGCAAGGCGGTCGAGAGAGTGCTGTCGCTCACGGACAAGAAGGGCGTCGATGTGGCCATCGAGGCCGTGGGCACTCCCGAGACGTTCGAGCTCTGTCAGGACATGGTTGCCGCGGGCGGGCACATCGCAAACATCGGCGTCCACGGCAAGAGCGCCGAGCACAAGCTCGGCAAGCTGTGGGACCGCAACATCACGATCACGACGCGGCTCGTCGATACGGTCACGACCCCGATGCTCCTGAAGAGCGTGCTTTCCGGTAGGCTGAAGCCGAAGAAGCTGATCACCCACGAGTTCAAGCTCGAGGAGATGATGAAGGCCTACGACACCTTCGGCGACGCCGCCAAGGAGAAGGCCCTGAAGGTCATCATCCGAGCCCTCTGAGCCGAGTGCGGAGCGCGGCGCGGGCGACGCGCACGAATTGCGCGTCGCCGCAAAGTTTGCAGCCCGCGCGAAGTCCGCTCTGCGCGCGAGGCGCGTTTCTGCAACGAGGTGCTGGTCATGCGCTTGCAGGGCAAAGGCCGATGACCGCGATCACCCACGAAGCGCTCCTGCAGAGGAACCAAGCGCGCGCTCTCGGGGTACGGACCGTCATTGCGGAGAAGATGACGCTCTCGCCACCCACGATCGGCCGTCACGAAGAGCTGTCGCGCGCGCGCGAAGTGATGCTCGTTCATGGGCTCCGTCACCTGCTGGTGCTCGACGGCGGGAAGCTCGTCGGCGTGCTCCTGCAGCGCGACGTGCACTCCGCGGAAGCGATGGCGCGCGTCGGCACCCGCGTTGATTCCGTGGGCGAAGCAATGCTGCGCGAGACTTACGTGGTCGCGCCTGGCGAGCTCGTCGCGGATGTCACCCGCACGATGGCACACCACCCATACGACTGCGCCGTAGTCGTCGTTGCGTCGCGCGTGGTGACAATGCGCGCCTCGGCCCCCGCGTGATTTGATGAAAATGTTGCTTGTCGACGACGAGGAAGATGCGCGGAGCTTGCTCGCGCGCGTCCTCCGCCGTCAGGGCTACTCGGTCGACACGTGCGCCGACGCTGCGTTGGCCCTGATACAGCTCGAAGCCACGAGCTACGACGTCATGATGACCGACCAGATCATGCCGGGGATGAGTGGGACCGACCTGGTGCTCGCCGCCCGGCGGCTGCAGAGTGGGATCCGCTGCATCGTCGCCAGCGGGCAGGCACCACCGGAAGCGTCGATTCGCGGCGACACAGCGTGGCTCACGAAGCCCTTGGACATAGCCGAAGTGCTTGCGTTGCTCGGACCGGCGTGATGAACGGAACAGGGCCCGCGGCGCCGTCGGCGCCCCATCGGCTCAGCGGGCGACGAGCACGAGGACGTCGTCGTCCTCGCGTCCGAAGCGCGCGGTGAGCTGGTGTGCGATCGCGATGGGGTGCTCGCGCAAGAGCAGGAGCTCCTCGGCGATAGACGCACGCGAAGCGATGCCATCGGTGAACATGACGAGGACTTCACCGTCTTCGACGGGGCTCGACTCGATGTGCTGGCGCCAGCCCGGCTGCTGCGAACCGACGACGAAGGAGGTCGCACCGAACCGCCTCGCGGCTCGCGGCTGTACCAGCTCGATCGTGATGTTCCCGACCGACGCGAGATCGAGCGCAGGCGAGTGGCCCTCACGAACCGCGGCGACCGCCATGACGACGCCTCGCGTCCCACGGAGGCTGCTGTGGCACTCTTCGAGGATTGCGGCCGGCGACCCGTCGCGACGCTCGACGAAGGCGCTCACGGCAGCGTTGGAGGCGAGCCGCGCGGCAGGACCGTGGCCGAGACCGTCGCACACCGCAAGGAGGAGGCGAGCGTCGGTCCGGAACACGACGGCGTGATCTCCGCTCACGTGTTCGCCCCGGCACGGGCGGCCGAAAATTCCGACTTCGCGCCGGCGTGCGACCTCACCGGCCCAGACCCGTGCGCGGACGCATGTGCCTTCGCCAAGTCGCACGTCGAAATCGACTTCGTGTGCGTGTCGTCGTGTGGCGGCAATACCGCTTCCGAGGCTCCCGCTGTCTCGCGTCACTCCCTCGAGCGCGGCTGAGGGATTGGTGATGCCGTCGCCTTCGTCGACGGCGATGATCTCGACGCCGAGGCTCGCGCTCCGAGTGATCGGTCGCACCGCGATCTGGCCGCGGCGAGCGTGACGGAGTTGATTGTACGCGAGCTCGCTCGCGATCGTCGCGAGACGCTCCGCGGCGATCGGCGTCATTCCCTGGGTGCCGGCCACCTCCCGCGCTCTCTGCCGTGCCGCCGAGACCGATGCATCGTCGAGGACCACAATGCGATCGCTCTCGTCGGCACCGAGCCATCCGTCGATCAGAAGCGCCTCCACTTGGTTACCGTCACCTTCGTGCCGCTGCCGGGGGTCGACTCGAGCGCGAACTCGTCGACCAGCCGCTTGCTGCCCGAGAGGCCGAGTCCCATGGACCGCGCCGTGGTGTAGCCGCCGGCGAGGACCCGCGGGATGTCCTCGATGCCCGGGCCCTCGTCCTCGAAGACGATGCGGATGCCCAGCCGACTGCCGTCGGTCACCTCCTCGATGAGCGCCACTCCCTTGCCCCCGTGGACGAGCGCATTCCGTGCCAGCTCCGATGAGGCTGTGGTGATGGCGGCGGTCGCGAAGGAGTCGAACTTCCTGAGCTCGGCGATGTCGCGCACGCGCCGACGCACTGCGATGATGTCGCCTTCGCAGTCGATCGAGAGACGATGTGTCGCGGCGACCTGAATCATGGTCGGCTCATCGCCTCGCAATCACGTGCCCGAGCAACGCTAGCCCGTCGTCGAGATCGAGCGCGGTCCGGACACCCTCCAAGCCGTAGCCCATGCGCACGAGCGTGGCCGCCACTTCGGGACGCATGCCCACGAGGACGGTGCTCGTTCCCATGAGCTTCGCCATGCGCCCGGTCTCGGCGAGGATCCGCGCGACGTACGTGTCGACCATGTCGAGTCCGCTGATGTCGACGACCAGCCCCGTGGTGCCGCGCTGCTCGATCGCCGAGAGGACGTCGGCCTGAAAGGCCTCTGCGACCGCGTCATGCAGATCGATCTGAATGCTTACGAGCAGCGTCGAACCGATCCGAAGGATCGGGATCTGGCTATGAGCGCTCATTTACTCTTCGCGGTGATCGCCTTGCCGATCATCCCAAGAGCGAGCTCGATGCCTTCGCTCAACCGGCTCACCGTGTGCATCGACGATACGTCGAGGCCGAGCTGCACCATCGTGCGAGCGACCTGAGCCGTGATCCCCGTGAGGACCACCTGTGCGCCGAGCAATCGCACCGCTGCCGCCGTCTTCAGCAAGTGGTCGGCGACACGGGTGTCGACGACAGGCACGCCTGCGATGTCGATGATGATGCACCGTGCCTGAGCCTCGACGACGTGCGTGAGGACGCTCTCCATGATCTGCTGCGCGCGGTGGCTGTCGACTGTGCCGACGAGCGGGAGAAGCAGCACGCGGTCGTGAACGCGGATGACCGGCGTCGAGAGCTCACGGACGGCGGCCTGGTGCCGTCCGAGGGCCTCCAGGTTCGCGGCAATGTACGTGTCGATGGCGAGTGCGACGTCGAAGAAGACCAGGCGCTGCACGCTCAAGAATCCGTCGCGTGCCGCCCCTTGCTCCGTGAGCTGCGCGTCGAAGTGCTGCCGAATGAGCTCGAGATACTGCCGGTACGCGCCGAGATACCACGTGGGGGCGAGACCGATGCGCTCATGCATGGCGCCGACGCGCAGGCGATCCTCGACGTATGCGAGGTCGCAGCGGCCCGCGAAGAGCCCCATGAAGTACTCACGCTGGGTGCGTTTGACGCGGCGGATCGTGGCTTCGTCGGCGAAGAACTTCCTGGTATCGGGATGCGACAGCAGGAGCGCATAGAAATCCTCGACGATGGCGTCGATGATTTTCTCCGCGAGCGGACGCAGCGACGCGAGCCGGGCGAGATCTTCGTCCGAGACCGCGAAGAACGCTCGCCGACTGGCGATCGCCGCCTCGTCGAGCTTCAGAATCGTCATGTACTTGCGGTGATCCATGGGCCTCGGCTCGTCTTGACAGCAATCGGGCAACAGTCACATACCATGGCGCACGACGTCGATGGACCGAGACCGCGCCATCGATGCCCTCGTGCGGTTCGCTCGCGTCGTGTCCGACACGACGACCCGACGCGAAATCCTCCCCCTCCTCGCCGACGCAATCCATGCGCATGTGGGCGCGACCGGCGTTTGTATCGTGGAGATCGGTGAGGCCAGCGGCGCGCGGGTCGCGGTAGCACGCGGAGTGCCGGAGGGGGCATTGGCGCTCGAGCTCGATCCGGACGCAATGGGCGAAGAGCTGGGCGTTGCGCTGACGAAGGCATGCGGGGACGTCTTCACGGGAGCCGAGACACGTCCGCTCGTCGCCTCGGGCAATCTGTTCGGCGCTGTCGTGATGCTCTTTCGCGAGGAGTCCGCGGCGGCCCGCTTGCTCGAGCTGGCGAACGGCTTCATCGACCTCGCGTCGATCGCTCTGGAGTCGGCAGCACAGATCGAGAAGCTCGAACGCTCGCACGCCGACCTGCGCAGGTCGCATGAGGCGCTCGCGCGAACCGAGAAGCTGCGGGCGCTCGGACAGATGGCAGCCGGTGTCTCGCACGACCTCAAGAACATCCTGAACCCGCTCTCGTTGCATCTCCAGGTGGCCGATCGGGCCATTCTGCGCGAAGACTCCGCGGAGGCACGCGAGAGCATCGCGGAGATGAAGCAAGTCGTCGTTCGGGGGATCGAGACGGTGGAACGCCTCCGCGCGTACAGCGGCCAGAGCAAAGAATCGAAGGCGGAGCTCGTCGACCTCGATCGCATCGTGCGTGAGGCGGCGGGCATCGCCAAGCCACGAATGGCGGCGACGGGACACATGCTTCGATTCGCTTTCGAGCTCGGCTCACCCTCGCCAGTGCTCGCCGATAGCGGTGAGCTGGTGAGCGCGCTCGTGAACCTCATGGTGAACGCGATCGACGCCGCGGGGTCGGACGGCAAGGCTCTCACCATGCGGAGCGGCGAAGATGAGGGCGGTAGCTTCGTCGAGGTCGAGGACGACGGACCGGGAATGCCCGCGGACGTCGAGGCGCGCGTGTTCGAGCCGTTCTTCACGACCAAGGGCGACGAGGGCACGGGGCTCGGCCTGGCCATGGTGTACGCGACGATGCAGAGATATGGCGGTGTCATCACGCTCGATACCGCAGTCGGCCGGGGGACGCGCTTCCGCTTGTGGCTCCCGCGCCCTCCCGCGTGAGCGGCACAAGCGAAATGCATGGCGTATGCCGTGGGCGTTTGCGTCGTGCGTCGCTGCGAGAGACCCGCGTAAGCGTGTCGTAGAGCTGGCCCGCGTCGCCATTCTGTGAGTCGGTGCGTCCGGCGGCGCGGATGAGCAGCGCGTCGCCGGTGAGGACCCGGTCGCCCAGGAATTTGCTCACGCTCTCCGAGGTGAGGTGTGGCCCGGCGTGGCGAGCACGTGGAGCTCGATCGAGCCGACGTGTACGACGTCGCCGTGGCCGACCGCGAGATCGGGACAGGAGCGCCGCCCCGTCCACCCGTGACGTGGTCCGCATGAACGTGCGTGTCGAGGACTCGCACCAGCGTCTGCGCGAACGCGATGCCCCAACCGTCGCGGTGCGGACCGCTTCCGCCCCCGTGGCGCGCCAGCTCAGCGAGAGAGAGCCGGACCGTCGTCGGGAAGCGCGCCGAGCGTCGAAGCCGGCGCACGCCCGGAGCGCTCAGACGCTGTGCCGCGGGCGGTTGCCGCTTGTTCTTCGTCGTACTCCATCGACTCGACGAGCCAGTGGGCATACGAGAACGGACCGGACGCGAGCTGCCACGTGACCTCGGCCTCGAACGGCACGCGCATTCCCGAGACGGTCCGCCAGTCGCCGTAGACGCCACCCCACGGTCGCAGCTCGCCCTTGTCCATGAAGCGCTCGGCGCTCATCCTCAGCGGCAAGCCATCGGGCCCGAACTCGAAGACGCCCGAGACCTCACGGTCGCCGAAGCGCAGTGTCGCGCGCGCGTGGTCCGCGTCGATCGCCGACCAGGCGACGTAGCGCGGGTCGAACAGCGACGTCGGGTACCAGACCATCTCCGCGAGGAGCCGCAGCGCTGCGCCTTGATCGAGGTGTGGTCCGCGAGCATCCACGATGGCGATCGTGTCGTCGAGCAGCACGCGCATGCTGCCCTCGCCGGCAATGGCCATGTCGCGAGCGTCGACCCACACGCCGGGGAACATGCGGACGCGCCCGACCCAGACGAATCCCGGGGGATCAGCGGTGAAGAGCTGGTTGCCGCGGATGGGGCCGGCCTTCGCGGTGGGACTCATGCAAAACGTGCCGCCATGACGCAACCGCAGCGTCTGCGCCGGCGCTCGATCGCCGACGGCGAGCTCGCGATAGCGCGCCACGGGCGTCGGGAGGTCGACCACTTCGGGTCGCGGCAGGCTCGAGCGCGGCACGGCGACGAGCGCACGCAGCTCGCGTGCGGTACGTCGCTGGAAGCGAAGGCGCCCCACGTTGATGATCACGCCGATGACTCCGATGAACCCAAGAACAACGAAGGACGCCAGCCATGCCATGGGCGTCTGACTGCGACGAACGTGCCATCGGCGCAGGAGCGCGCCTCGCACGTGCGCGCCGGAGAGTGCGCAGCCCGTTCGCGAAGGCGCACTCGTTGCGCGTAGGGCACACGTCGAGCCGCGTTCACGCTCACGATCGGCAGAGCAGGTCGCGTGAACATCGCTCACGGTCTCGTCGCACCACATGGCACGAGGTCTGCTCGAGGACCGACCGGACGGCGCCAGGCGCCCGGGAAAAACCACCTCATGAGTGATGCAAAGATTCCGAACGTCGTCGTCGTCGGTACAGGGTTCGGCGGTCTGGAGACTGCGTTCTACCTGCGCAAGCGCCTCGGCAAGCGCGTCCAGGTGACCGTGGTGAGCGCGAGCGAGGAGTTCCTCTTCAAGCCCAACACCATCTACATTCCGTTCGGCAAGCCACCCGAAGCATTCGTGTACGAGCTGCGCGGCGTCTTCGCGAAGCGTCACATTCCGTTCGTTCACGCGGCTGCCGAGCACGTCGACCCGAAAAGGAAGACCCTCACTGCTGGCGGCAAGGAGATCCCTTACGACTACCTCGTCCTCGCGACAGGCGCGGCGATGCGGCCCGACGAGATCCCTGGCCTCTCCGCGAACGCGAACACGATCTGGTCACCCGAGGAGATGCTCCGCCTTCGGGCGTCGTTCGACGACCTGCTGAAGCGCGCGAAGGCCGGGAAGCCGTCGCGCGTTCGCTTCCTCGTGCCGCCGAACAACAAGTGCTCGGGACCTCTCTACGAGATGGTCATGATGCTCGACAGCTGGCTCACGAAAAAGGGAGCGCGCGCGCAAGTCGACATCGGATATCTCACCTACGAGAAGGGTTACATCCAGGCGTTCGGTCCGCGGCTCAACGACTTCGTCATGGAAGAGTTTGCGCGGCGCCGCATCGCGGGGCAGAAGGGGGCGATCGTCGAGCGCGTCGACCCCGGCATGATCCGCCTGAAGGACGGGACCAGCGAGCCCTTCGATGTGCTGGTCTCCTTTCCACCCTACGTCGCGGCCACGCGGTTCGAAGGCCTCGCCTCGGACGCCCGGGGCTTTCTCCTCACCGATCCGAAGACGCGCCAACTCCAGGGCCAACCCGACATCTATGCGGTGGGCGACGGCGGTGATTTTCCCGTGAAACAAGCGTTTCTCGCGCTGCTCCAGGCAGACGCGGCGGCCGAGCATCTCTCGGAGAGGATCCTCGGCGAGGAGACGACGGCGGCCTTCGACCCGGTCAGCATGTGCATCATGGAGCAGTTCGACAAGGCGACCTTCGCTCAGGTCCCGCTGCGCCTCACCGGCAACCCGGAGATGCCCGTCGCCGTGCGCGAGGATGCGCCCGGGATGTACCGCGTCGGATCGGGCGCGGTCTGGCGCATCGGGAAGAAGATGCTCGGCGCGGCGATACCGGCCCGCTTCATGAACGGTCAACCATTCCATGCAGGGCCCACGTGGGCCGTCATGGAAGCCGGCGTGAACGTCATGGCTGCCGTGTTCAGCGAGTGAAGGACGTCGATGACGCGACTCTTGATCATCGGAGGAGTGGCGGGCGGGGCGACGGCGGCGGCGCGCGCGCGGCGACTCGACGAGCAGGCCGAGATCACGGTGATCGAT
>JANXVA010000757.1 GCA_025351875.1 Myxococcales bacterium
CGACCCTGCCATCCTATCTGTTGCTGCCCCGGCTGCTGCCCCAGCAGAGCCGTCCCACCTGCCCACAACCGCACACTCTACGGATCGAGGCCGGTTCGAGGCAACACTTTCTCACAAGAAGGTGGCGAGCAGCGTCGACTCCGAGCTGCGATATTCCCCTACCCGCGGCCTCACGGGTGGTGGTCCGCGAAGCCGAGCGGTGTTTCTTGCTTCGCGTATCCCGCGAAGCGGCTCGTGATATCGTTTCTCCTGTCGCCCTGAGCAAAGTCCGATGACCGATACAGGCATTCCGCAGGTCTCCATTGGAGACGTCATCTCCAGCAAGTTCCGCGTCGAGCGCGTGCTCGGCAGCGGCGGAAACGGCGTCGTCGTTCTCGCGACGCACCTCCACCTGGACGAACGCGTCGCGCTCAAGTTCCTCATGGGAGCGGAAGCGGGGCGCGTCGCCGAGGGGGCGCGCGCAACGGTAAAGCTGAAGAGCGATCACATCGCGCGCGTGCTCGACACGGGGCGCCACGGCGACGCGCCGTACATCGTGATGGAGTATCTCGAAGGTCAGGACCTCGAGGCACTCGTCGCGCAGTCCGGTCGGATCGAGGACGTGGCCGAGGCCGTCGAGATCGTGCTCCAGGCCTGCGAGGCGATTGCCGAAGCGCATCGCCTCGGCCTCATGCATCGCGACATCAAGCTCGCCAACCTCTTCCTCGTCGCCTCGCGCACGGGTCTACCGCGCGTGAAGCTGCTCGACTTCGGCGTCCCGCGCGTCGGGACCGGAGACAACGGTTCTGGCACGTTCGGATCGCCCCACTACATCGCGCCGGAACGTCTTCTCGGCATCGACGACGATCCGCGCTCGGACCTCTGGTCGCTCGGCGTCGTGCTCTTCGAGCTCCTCGCCGGGGAGAAGCCATTTCGCTCCGCCAACTCGGTTCGACTGATCGCCGAGGTCCTCGAAGAGCACCACGCGGAGCTCCTCTCGCTCCGCGAGGGCTTGCCGCCGAAGTTGAACGCGGTGATCGAGCGCTGCCTCACGAAGGATCCCGAGCTTCGCTACCAGTCGGCGGGCGAGCTCGCGAGCGCGCTCGCGCCGTTCGCTCCCGTGCGCGCTCAGGTGCACGTCGAGCGGGCACTCGAGTTCACGCGGACCGCACCACCGATCCCGAGCTCGAGCCCATCGATGGAGGGCGCTCGAAAGGCACTCGCCGAGTCGTCGAGGTCTCTGCGCACGAGCCGCAGCGAGACGTCCACGTCCTCGTCCCCGACCTCCACACGGCC
This sequence comes from Myxococcales bacterium, assembly GCA_025351875.1. GTDB lineage: Bacteria > Myxococcota_A > Polyangia > Polyangiales > Polyangiaceae > Labilithrix. The sequence goes on from JANXVA010000757.1 coordinate 1,276, forward strand.
ACTCACCGCGACCGGAACCGGGCGCGCGAAACGTCGATCGATCGCGGTTGCGGTATGGGGCATCGCAACCGTCGCGGTCATCGTGCTGGTGAGCCTCTTGATGAGATCGCGGAGCGCGTCCACATCGGCCGCCACGAGGGCGAAGGCTCCGGACGCCCCGGCATCGCCGGCGTGGACGGAGGTCGAGCCTGACGACCCGAACGTGCCGACCGCGACGAGCGCGGCGGCGGCTCCTGGAGCGAGCGCCGGGACGCGAGCGGCATCGCGGGTGCCTGCAGGTGGACGCGCGCCGGCGCCTTGGGGCCGCGCCCCGGCGGCGAGCACCGCTCCGGGCGGCACACGCACCACCGCCGACGTCGCCACGGCGACCGCCACCGCGAATCCCGCTCCGAGCCAGGCCCCCGCGAACGGGAAGCCCGGCCTCGAAGCCGACCCCTGGAAGGCATCGAAGACCGGGACCGGCAAGCCGAAGTTGGACGCGTGGCAAACGCAATGAGCAGCGATGCGGCCATGTCGACCGAGCTCGAAGCCGAGCCGATGCCCATCGAGATTGGTGAGACTCTCGACGGAAAGTTCCGCATCGAGCGGGTGATCGGTGAGGGCGCCGTCGGCCTCGTCGTCGAAGCCATGCACATCGATCTCGGTGAGCGTGTGGCGATCAAGTTCCTTCGTCCGGCGAAGCGCGGTCGAGCGGACCAGGTCACGCGCTTTGCGCGCGAGGCGCGAGCCGCCGCGCGGCTCAACAGCGAGCACGTCGCGCACGTCATCGACGTCGGCGAGCTGCCGAACGGCGATCCGTACATGGTCATGGAGCTGCTCCAGGGCCGTGACCTCGACCAGGTGCTCAACGCGACAGGCCCGATCCTGAACACCGCGACCGCCGCCCTCTACATCATCCAGGCGTGCGAGGCGCTCGCCGAGGCCCACTCGGTGGGGATCGTCCACCGCGACATCAAGCCGGCGAACCTCTTCCTCGTCGAACGAGGCGGCACGCTCCCCATCATCAAGCTCCTCGACTTCGGCATCTCGAAGGCGGCACTGACCGGCGAGTACACCGACATCGTCGTCGCCGAGACGAAGACGACGGCGATCATGGGGACGCCTTATTACATGGCCCCCGAGCAGGTCCGTTCCACGCGCGACGTGGACCACCGTGCCGACATCTGGGCGCTCGGCGCCGTGCTCTTCGAGCTCGTCTCGGGGAAGACGGCCTGGCGCGCCGAAGACCTCGGCACGCTGGTACAGGAGATCCTCGCGCAGGAGCCGCGGGGTCTCGCCGAGGTTCGATCGGACATCGACCCCGAGTTCGCCGCCGTGGTCGGCGGTGCGCTGATGCGCGACGCCGACAAGCGGTACCCGAGCGCCGCGGCGTTCGCGCGCGCGCTCCTTCCGTTCGCCCCGCCGACCGCCCTCGTGCACGTCGAGCGCGCGGAGCGCTTCGTCGCCAGCTCGAAGGTGTCGCTGCCCCAACTCTGGACCGGCGCATCGAAGGACGGGACGCGTTCGACGGGGGCGGCCACGACCGGCGCAATCCCCGACGAGCCCGAGCCGTCGAGGCGCCTGCCGATCGCGATCGGGCTCGGCATCCTGCTCCTCGCGGGAGGCGCAACGGTCGTCCTCGCGCCGAGGTTTCTCGCCCGCGCGCGTCCTCCGGTCGCGGACGTCGACCCCTCTGCGGCGGCGGCCACATCCCCTCCCCTCCGCCTGCCCCCCCCGCCGCGGAAGCCAGCCGCGTCCGCTGCGGCCGCCTCGATCGAGCTTCCCGCGGATGTCGCGACCGCGCTGCCCGCGAGGCCCGCGCCGGGACGCTGGCCGCCGGCCCCGATCCCGAAGGCTGCAGGCGTGGTCGCCGCGAAGCCGGCCGACACGCCGGCGGCTTCGACGCCGCCCAGCGTCGACCTCAACCCCGCGCCGAAGAAGCCGAAGCAGGGCCTCGACGAAAACCCGTGGCAAAAAGGCGATAAGACGAAGCTCGACGATCCGTTCAAGTGAACGGGCGTGAGCCTCGTTTCGTGCCGACGCTCAGGGCGCGGCGGCTGGCGTGACCGTCGCGGTGCAGGTGCCCTTCGCGCGGTAAGAAGCCAGGATCTGGCGGGTCAGCGCCGACGTGAAGCCGCCGAGATCCGCGACGTCTTTGTTGCCCGCGGTGTTGTAGGGCGCGCCGATGGTGCGAGCCGCCTCGAGCGTCGTGGCGGCGAGCTCGTCGAGCGTGATCTCGCCGTTCGTGTCCGCGTCCGCAGCGGCGAACGCGTCGAAGCGAGTGACGACGCCCGGCGCGGCCAGGTTGTCGGAGAAGAGCACGTCGCCGCGAAACGCGAGATCGACCACGTCACCGCCGTCGGGAACGATGACGACGCCCTTCACCATTCGTCCCCCGAGCTCGCCCTCGCAGTCGGTGAACGTGGTGTCCGTCGTGAAGCCCCACTTCATCGTCTTGGTGACCGCGCCCTTCGACGCCTTACCCTCGAGATAGATCGACAATCCCCCCTTGGTCATCAGGTCGCGGTCGGCGTCCTTCACGGATGACGCCAGGGTGATCGGCGTGTCCTCCGAGGCGATGGCCGGCGCGATCTGGAAGGTGAACGTATCCCACTGGCGTGCGAAGCGCACGGTGCTGCTGAGCAGTCCCGTGGGCGCCGCGGCGACGGCATCGAACAACTGCGGTGCCGCGGTGGCGGTGACCACCTGGTTGTCGCTCGCGGAGATGCTGATGGCCGACATGCTGACGACGAATCGATCGAACTTCACGGCCCAGCCATCGCCGGTCGTGAAGCCCTTCTCGATCGTCGGTGCCGTCGCGGTCACGTCGACGGAGCCGAACTTCTCGTGGTTGTTGTCCACGCCGCAGGCCGCGATGGCCGCGCAGGTGATGAGGATGTGGATTCGCTTGTCCATGGTCCTGCCCTAGAAGCTCGCGGTGACGTTCGCGAGGAGCGTGCGCCCCGCCTGGACGATCTGGCGCTGCCGGAACTCGCCGCTGGGGATCGCAGAGTAGCGCCAGTCCCCCGCGTTGTAGATGCCGAGCGCGTATCGAACGCCCATGCGCTCGACCTCGCCGGAGAGCACGAAGTCCCAGATCACCGCGGTGGGCGTCGTGTCCTGCGGAGGCGTCCCGGGAGCGTCGTTGCGGTCGGGGCGCGGGCCCTCGATGCTCACGCGCGTCATCGCCATGAGCGTGCGGCCGAGGATCGGCACGGCGCCCTTGAGCGAGCCGAGGTGCTCGAGCGAGTTCGGCACGTCGCGGAGGCCGCCGCCGCCCTGGTAGCTAGCGTGCTGATAGGTGTACGTCGCTCCGAGCATCCAGCCCTGGCGCCACTCGCGCCGGACCTCCGCCTCGGCGCCGAGGATGAGGACGTTCGCCGGAGAGTTCGAGTACTGGACGTTGCCGCCCGCGATGTCGTTGAGGACGACGAGGTCCTTCACGAAGTTGGAGTACCCCGCGACGGTCGCCGAGACGGTCTGCGACACGCGCTGGGTGAACTCGACTTCGCCGGAGTAGATCTGCTCCGGGCTCAGCGCCGTCGGAGGCAGCTGCGTCGTCGACGTGTAGTGGAGCTCGTAGACGCTCGGCGCGCGGAACGCCTTCGCGCCCATGATCTTGATGTTGCCGCCGTCGTACGGCTTGATGATGGCCGCCAGGCGGGGGTTGAGCGCGGCGCCGAGGTCGAAC
>JANXVA010000779.1 GCA_025351875.1 Myxococcales bacterium
TACGACGCGCTGCTGCCGAAGTCTTTGAGCTTCACGTACGCGCTTCTGAGCGCGGCGAGCCCGACATTCGGGCCCGCAAGCGCTGAGAGATCGGTGTCCCCTCGCAGTTCCGCGAGGCATGCACCCACGATCTTCGCGAGCACACGCGCCTCCTCAGCCGCGAACACGATGTCCGTCGTGTCGTCGAGCATGAGTTGCCACGTCAACGGGTCCCTCGGCGCCGGCGGCCTGAGCATATTCTTCGCGGCAAGGAGCTTCGCGCGCGCAGCATCGGCAGTCTCTTTGTCGGCAGCCGATAGAGCAACTTTGTTCATAACGACGAACGGGACCTGAGCGTGAAGAAGTGTCGCCCCGAGGAACGCCTGGACTTCCCGGCCGGTGAGAATCACTGATTCTGATCCAGCCAGGCGTTGATGAAGTATTTGAGATTGTCCGGGGTGAAGATCGTCCCCGCCTCTCCCGTCCCGTGATTCTCGATCAGCACCGTACCGCCTTTCACGGTGAGCACGTTGCTGTTCGGCGCGACGATAGGAGTTCCCGTTTCTCTTACCGAAGCAATCTTTTCGGCGAGCTGCGCGGGAGTCAGCTTGGGCCAGTGTGGCGCGGCATGTCCGGCAATTGCAGCATCGGCGGCGGACGCAGCGGCCTTTGCGCCCTTGGCGGCACCAAGCGCGAGACCGCCAGCGATCGCTCCGACCAGTCGGCCCGCGTTGGCCGCATCGTTGTCATCGCCGCCGCCGCCTGCGCAGACACCCGTCCGAGGGCCATGCTGTCCGCTCAAGCCTCCGGCTGCGGCGAGGTCACCGAGCGTGGGACTTCCCTGGACTGGGAAGAGCGGGATGTTGTCGAGGAGACCGGTGCCGAACCCCGCCGTCGCGTCCAGCTGGTTCGGGCTAAGATCGAAGAGCGCCTGTGTAAACGCACTTCGACTGTCCTCCGCGCCCCTACCGCGACCGAAGGGATCGCTCCACCGCAGAGGGTTCTGCCCGGGCCACGCCCAGAGCGTGGTGTTCGGGTCGTGGAAGTCGAAGTCATCCACCGACAAGAAGCTCCCGAGCGCGGGGCTCCACATCCGTGCGCGTGCGTCATAGAGCTCGGTGCCTGCGACGTTGAAGCGCCACATTCCCTTCCACCTGAGGGGCTGGTTTTGCGTCCTCCCCGTAAACCTTCCGGTCTCTCCCTCGAAGGCATCGACAACGGTGTCCTCGAGCGTTCGTCCGAACGCCGAGTAGCGATAGCCGCCGAGGTCCTGTCCGCCCGGCTTTCGGAGGCGGCGCACGTTTCCCGCGAGGTCGAGCTCGTAGTACGCGGCCGTCCTGGGCTTCGCGTCGTAGCGCGTCGCGACGGGCGCCGCGGGGAAGGCGGGGAAGTCGACCTGCTCGACCTGCGCGGTGCTCACCCGCAGAGGGTGATCGACGCCGTCGTAGAGGAAGCTCATCTTGACGACGCCGTTGGGGAAGTACTTTTCCTGGGCCACCGCGGCGACTCGGTGGATGCCGTCGTAGAGGTAGAAGTCGTTGGTGCCCGAGAGGGCGGCGCTCCCCAACGTGAACGCGCGTCGTCCGAACGTGTCGTGCGCGAAGTGCACGGCTCTCGGGTCGAATGGAGCGGCCGGACCGACGCGCACCAGCTGGCCGTTCTTGTTCCAGGTGAGGTCGGTGCTGTGGAGCGACGTGATGCGGCCGCCTGCGTCGAGCGGCACGGGCTGCGCGTCGAGCGTCGCAGGGACCGCGGCATCGGCGAGGCCCGCGCCGTCGAGGCGGGGACGGCGATGGTCCACCGCGAGGCCCGCGTGCGTCTTCAGCGCGCCGAGCGCGTTGAATGCGTATTGCTCCACCGAGACGACGAGCCCGCCGAGGTCTTTGCGCGTGACCCTCGTGAGGCGGTCGAGCGCGTCGTACTCGAAGACGTCGCTTCCCTCGGGGTCGGTGAGGCGAAGCGGGTTTCCGACAGGGTCGTAGTCCGCGCCGTAGCAGCGGTCGAGCGAGGCGTCGGTGGGATAGCGGTAGCAGCGAGAGGTGATGCGGCCGAGGTCGTCATAGATCTGCACCCGCACGTGTCCGTCGGGGAACTCGAGGCGGTTGCTGCGTCCGAGCGCGTCGTATCCGTAGCGGAAGGTGCCGCCGAAGACGGGTGTGTCGTGATCGGTCTGCGTCGCGAGCAGCCCGCGCGCGTCGTAGGTGAAGTCATGAATCGCGCCTGCAATGCTGGCGCTGGTCACGATGTCGCCGGTGATCGCGACATCGGACAACGACCGGCTGCCGTCGGCGTTCTGGATCGATGCGACGCGACCATCCGGGCGGTACGCGACGGACGACGGGAACGTCTGCGGTCCGGGGAGGTACGGGTCGTTCGTGAGGTTGTTGGTGAGAAACTCGTTCGATTCGCCGGCGAAACGGCCGGCCGGATCGCGGCCGATGCGGTGCGTGGCCGGGCCCCCGACCCCCGGGCCGAAGCCCGTCGTGCTCATCAGGTCGAATTCGACGGCGGCGTACTGCGAGGTGGAGCGGTCGAGCGAGCCGTTGGACGAGACCACGCTGGTGGTGAGCGGCGCGCTCGTGCGCGGGTCGTAGCCGAGCGTGACGTCCGAGAAGCCGCCCGGCGCGCCGAAGTTGGGGAGCGCCGTCGAGTCGCTCGCGAGACCCACGCGATCTTTGCGTGCCTGGAGGCGCTGGGCGTTGTCGAAGAAGTGGGAGTAGCCGAGCGCGAACGTGGCGTCGCGGTAGAGGCTGATCTGCGCGGGGAAGCCCGCGGTCTGCAGGGCGTTGACGCCGATCTGGTAGTCGC
>JANXVA010000780.1 GCA_025351875.1 Myxococcales bacterium
CGTGAGATCCTCGACGAGGGAGGGAAGAGGGCCCGACAGCCCCGTGTCCGCGGTCCGCCAAAGCGCCGCGCGAAGATGCGACCGCGGCGACTCGTCATCGCCTTCATCGACGGCCGGCGGCATCTTCCGGTCGTCGGCCTCAAACGCGCCGCTTGAACGATCCGATTCCCAACTTCGATATGCGCGCGATAGCAGCGTGGGCGCATGGATCCGCCTGCTCATGGTCGGTGCACATACGTGGGAGGGATTTGTCATGGCTCAGGTCGATAAATCGAACTTGCAATCATCGCATTTTCGAGGGCAAAGAACCGCTGAACCATTTCAGAGATCACAGTGATGTTGTGCACCGAACCACTCGGGCGCCGCCTGAACGATCTGATTCCCAACTTCGAGATGTGCGCGACAGCTCCGCGGCCGCATCGATCCGCCTGCGCGGCGTGGAGGCACATGGGAGAGAAGAAATCGTCGTCGGGCAGTCGCTCGAATCGAGTCTTCGAACGCCGCCTTTTCGACGGGAAAGAAGCGCTGAACCATTACACCTGATGGAAGGCGAAGCTCGCGACGATGACGCCGAGGGCTTCACGGGGCCGGTGTTCGCGAGATGCGTGCGCTCAACTGACCTGGGAAGTCTGCGCGACTGTGTGAGTAGTGCTTGCGATCCATAAAAGCGACGTGCCTCAGCTGGGGCAGCCTCTTTAGCGGGCTCAAGTCCCCATCAAGCACGTTGGTCGACTCGTAGAACAGAAACTGTTCGAGTTCCTTGAGTTCGCCAACGGGACCGATGGTTTCGATCTGGCCATCGTTGCACAACTGCAGTGCGCGAAGCCGATGGAGACCGGCTATTGGCGAGATATTGCGCACCAAGGGACAGTCGTTCAATTCGAGCTGAACGAGATACGGGAGTGCCTCCACTCCTTCCAGACCGGTTAGACGGCGTGCGACGTAGATGCCCAGGAAGGTCAGTGCCTTCAAGGCTTCGATCCCGTCCAGCGTTTCGAGCTTCGGACTTGCCAACGACAGCGACTCCAGCCTCGTCATCCCTGAGAGCGCGTCCAGATTCTTGATCGGGCACTTGTTGACAAAGGCCTTCTTCAGGCCGTGGTGCCCGAAGAGAGAGTCCGACTTCGCGCGCCACTCCAAGGCACACTCCTCCAGCAGAGGAAACCGGGCGAAGTTGACCGGCGTCTTGCAGTAGGTGTTCACGTCTAGATACCTCAGGCCTCGTAGCGCATGAATCGCGGACACGTCCTTGATCGAGTGATCAATGATCGTCAGCGCCTCCAGCCCAACAAGCCGCTCTAGAAAGGTGACCTCGGAGCCACGCCAGCCCTTGGCGTCATTCAGCTCAAGCTCCTTGATGTCGTGAGTGCGAAGGAACTCCTCCACACCGAGCGACCACGCGCCCGTCACGGTCGCCTTCGGTCCCCACGGGCCACTGTCAGCCGTTATCGGAAGGGTCACTATTCGTCCATGAGGTGCTGGCGGTTCGGGCCGATGGGGTTGACCTTGTTCTCCAGATTCTTGATACCACCCAGCTCGTTGATGCGTCGCTGCTCGGCAATCTCTCTGGATGTTTTTCCTCCAAGAACCTCCTTGGTGGTCACCTCGGCGCCCTCCGGCAGTTTTCCTGAGCGTGCGTGCTCGCCAAGACGGCGGGGGATGTCGCTCGACTGCCCGACATACGGTTTTCCCGACTGCCCCGGGAACTCGTAGATGCCCTCGGTGGCCTGCGCCTCTGCCTTACACGCGCCACCGGCTGCCGCTCCCGCTTCGGCTTCGGCGGCGGGAACAAGAAACGGAATCTTCCAGAGGTCCTTGTCGCCCTGGATCTCCATCCCCGCGAGCAGCAGGAAGGCGAGCACAGGCGCCCGAGCGAATATGAAGCCGCCGATGCCTGCTTCGACCGCGGGATCGTATCCGCTCTTGAAAGACGTGCTCGACCAGTCGGCGTTCGCCCCGATGAGGCGATCCGTCGATGGCGAGTCGCCGGTGCCGACGCGACCGGTCGGATCCCGGTAGCGGGTTGGGTTCTGATTCGGCCATCCCCAAAGCGTGCTCGTGGGATCCTGATAGCGGTACTCATCCACCGAGAGGAAGCTCCCGAGCGCGGGGCTCCACATGCGTGCCCGCGCGTCGTACAGCTCGCCGCCGCCGAAGTCGAAGCGCCACATCCCCTTCCAGCGGAGGGGTTGCTTCCGGAGGTCGATGTCGAAGACGAACGGTGTCGGCTGGAAGTTCTGGACGGAGTCCTCGCGTGAGTGGCCGAAGGCGGAGTAGCGGTAGCCCCCGAGGTCCCGGCCTCCTGAGGCTCGGAGGCGCCGCACGTTTCCTGCGAGGTCGAGCTCGTAGTACGCGAACGTCGTAGGCTCGACGAACGCCTCGACGCCCGAGTAGTGGAACTCATACGCTGCAAGGCGGAGCGGGTGGTCGACGCCGTCGTACAGGAACGACATGTGCGGGACGCTGTCGGGATAGAAGGCCGAGACCTGCACCGTCGCGATGCGGTTGACGCCCTCGTAGAGGTAGAAGTCGGCGGCCGACTCGATCGCTGCAGGGCCCAGCGTCCACGCGCGCCGGCCAAGGCTGTCGAAGCCGAAGTGCACGGGCGCACTCGGCACCGGAGGGGTCACGCGACGCAGCTCGCCGTTGCGGTCCCACGTCAGAACGAGCCCGCTCAGCGCCGTCACACGGCCGCCGAGGTCGAGCGTGACCGGAAGCGAGTCGAGCGTCGCCGGGACGGCCGCATCTGCGCTGCCGCCTCCGTCGAGACGCGGACGGCGATGAGCCACCGGTGCTCCCGCGTGCGTGCTCAGCGCGCCCAGCGCGTTGAACGCGTAGTCCTCGACCGAGACGGTCAGACCGGCGAGATCCTTGCGCGTGACCTTCTTGAGGCGGTCGAGCGCATCGTACTCGTAGACGTCGCTTCCCTCGGGGTCGCTCAGAGCGAGCGGATTGCCGACGGCGTCGTACTGCGCGTGGTAGCAGCGACTGAGCGCGGGGTCGGCGGGGTACTCGTAGCAGCGCGATGTGATGCGGCCGAGGTCGTCGTAGCTCTGCGCGCGGATGTGGCCGTCGGGGAACTCGAGACGCGTGTTGCGGCCGAGCGCGTCGTATCCGTAGCGATACGTTCCGCCAAAGTCGGTCTGCGTGGCGAGCAGGCCGCGTACGTCGTAGGTGAAGTCGTGGCCGCCGGCTATGAACGTCGTGACCGGCCGCGCCGCAGGTGGGTTTCCGACGTGGACGTGGCCGCCGTCGGCGCTCGCGGCGTGCGCGATACGACCGTCCGCGCCGTACGTGTATGCCAGATTGAAAGTGGAGAAGCCGATCTGCGGCGCCGTCGGATCGTCGCCGAGGCCCGACGTCGAGAAGCGATTGGTCTGCGCTGTGAGACGTCCGCCCGCATCGCGCGTATACGTGTAGGTCGCAGGCGCATCGATGCCCGCACTGAAGCCGCTCGTGCTCACGAGGTCGAATTCGACCGCGCCGTACTGCGAGGAGGAACGTTCGAGCGAGACATTCGACGAGACGACGCTGTTGGTGAGCGGCGCGCTCGTGCGCAGATCGTAGCCGAGCGTGACGTCCGTGAAGCCGCCCGGCGCGCTGAAGTTGGGGAGCGCGGTGGAGTCGCTCGCGACGCCCGCGCGATCTTTGCGTGCCTGGAGGCGCTGGGCGTTGTCGAAGAAGTGGGAGTAGCCGAGCGCGAACGTGGCGTCGCGGTAGAGGCTGATCTGCGCGGGGAAGCCCGCGGTCTGCAGGGCGTTGACGCCGATCTGGTAGTCGC
>JANXVA010000049.1 GCA_025351875.1 Myxococcales bacterium
TCTTGTAGAGCCACTCGATCGTGCGCGTGGTGTCCTCGACGGCGCCGGGGACGAAGAGGCTCGCGCCCGGCGTCGAGAAGCCGATCTGGCAGTCGATGCCGAACGCCGCGATGCGCAGGCGGTCCTGCGAGGCGGGCGCGACCTTGTGCTGGCGCTTGTAGGCGTCGGCGACCTCGGCGACGAGACCGGCGCGCTCGATGTAGACGTCGCGGACGGTGGACGGATCGTAGAACGTGGGCAGCGGCATCATGGTGACGGATTCCCTTCGAATGACAGGTGGACGATCTCGTCGTGAGTAACGACGTAGACGGAACCTCCCGGGCCGACAAGCAGGTCGGCGTCGGGGGGGACGAGGTCGCGCGTCTCGGGGAACGCGCGGATGGGGACGAACGTGCGTGTCGCGCGCTCGGCGCGGACGAGGACGAGGCCGTCGTCGGTGGGCACGAGGATGGCGCCGCTCGCGAGGCATTTGCCGAAGACGCCGTGCAGGATCGCGGAGGAGCCGGCCGGGCCGGTCTCGCTGGCGAGGGTCGCGCCCGTGGCGTCGACGAGGTGCGCGGAGTGGATGACGCGGCCCGCCTTCTCGGTGGCGGTGCAGAAGAGGACGTGGCCCTGGTCGAAGGTCACGCTCCAGTCGACCAGGCGTCCCTCGATGTGCGGGAGATCGAGCTGGCGGAGGGGGCCGCGATCCATGTCGAAGAGGAAGCTCATCGTGACGAGCCCAGCTCGATAGAAGGCGAAGCCGAGGTGCGACGAGGCGCGCACGTGGGTCTGGTTCTCGAGGATCTGACCCACGCGCGTGCCGTTCGCGCGGACGAGCCAGTCGCCGTCGAGCCGGAGCAGAGCCTCGTACGCGGCGGCGGGGGCGATGAAGCGAGCGCCCTCGGCGCGCGTCATCGCGGTGATGCGAATGCGGCCTCGAGCTCTCACGGTGGACGGGACCGCGACGCGGACCGAGCACGCGGGGCAGGCGCGCCGGGCGTGCTCGACGCCGCAGCGGCAGCGCGTGAAGCGCGCATCGAGGAGGGCGCGCGGGAGCGGCTCGCGCGCGTCGCGATCGAAGACTTCCGTGAACCACGCGAGCGCGTCATCGGGCAGGACATCGGGCCTCAGCGCGGCGTTGGGGAGCTTCACGTCGCCGCGGAGGATGCTGTGGCGCCCCTCGGCGCGGCGGAGCAGCGTGGGGAAGGACGCGTGCGCGCCGCCGTACGGGTGGACGAAGAGGAGCGACGTGAAGAGCATCACCGCGAGGGCGTAGAAATCCGACTCGCGCGAGAGCGCGCGGGTGTGCTCGAGGTCGACGCCGTAGAGGCGAGGGTCGAGGAAGCGCTCGTGGGCGACGGTGCATGGAAAACCTGCAAACTGCATCGAATCGGCGTCGATGAACCAGGGCTGCCAGGGATCGTGAGGGGTCGGGGCGGTGAGCACGACGTTGCCGTCGTTCAGGTCGCCGACCACGACGCCGCGGTCGTGGAGCTCGGCCACGGTCGACGCGAGCTCGCCGAAGACGGTCAGGACGTCGGCGGCGCTCATGCTGTTCGTCTCGCGCCACTTGCGCTGGCCGGCGCGGTGGATGTCGACGGCGCCGTCGAGGACGCGCATCGCGTAGCCGACGGCGTTGCCCTTCGTGTCGGTGCAGACGTCGAGCGGGCCGACGACGCGGTTCGGGAGGCCGCGCGGGAACGCCGCGAGCTTCTTCAAGCGCGCGTCGGTCATGGTGAAGAAGATCTTGAAGGCCTGACGCCCGGAGCGGAAGACGCGCCCCTCGCCGCCGACACCGAGGAGATCCTTGTCGTCGAGGCGAAAGCGCTTGGTGCCCACGAGGACGGTGGTGCTCATGACGGCGCGCTCCTTCGACGGATGACGGCGACCGTGGCGTCGTCGGAGAACGTGCCGCGGTCCGACAGGACGACGAGGCGCTTGCGGAGCAGCGACGGGTTCCTTGCGTAGCGCGCGTCGGCGGCGAGCTCGGCGAGCGCGCCGCCGAGCGGGATGAGCCCGTCGGTCGCCACCGCGACGAGGTCGACCTTCGCCGTCGGACCCACGAAGTGAATACGCGGCTCGAGGCGCGCGCCGAGCAGACCGTAGGCGACGTAGGGCGGTGCGTTCTCGGGCCCTGGGTCGAGGACCGTGAGCTCGCCGCCCGCGAGGACGATCCCGTCTCCGATCCCGAAGACGATGGTGGTCTCGGCGGTGACGACGATCGCGAGGAACCCGAAGAGGAGCGCCTCGTCGACGCGCGCGGCCTTCACCTCGCCGGATGCGTCGAGGCTGCGCGCCAGCACCGCGAGCCGACCGAGCAGCTCCCGCACGACCTCGCCGGCAGCGTCCGTCGCCCCGAGCGAGCGGAACCTCTGCTCGATGAGCGTCGCGAGCCAGGCCGCCCCGACGCGTGCCCCGATCTCGCTCGCGCGCCCGCTCGAGCACCCGTCTGTCACGACGACGGCGAGAAGGTCGTCGGTCACGACGACCGCGTGCCCATCCTGCCCATCGCGCTCGGCGCGGCGATGGTCCCGCCCGGTGACGGACCCGGCGGCAGCGACAAAGGCCTCAGATAGAGTCATCAGTACTCTATATTGAGTCCGAAGTACTCAATGTCAACCTCGCCGGCGTTTCGCCCGGCGATTCGGCGCGCATCGCGCGAGAGCTTCAGGAGATGACGCAGGCCGAGCTCGACGCCGCGAGCGGCATCCCGCAGGGCACGATCTCGAGCCTCGAGCCTCGAGGAGCGCTACTCGTCGCCGCTCGGGGCGACCGTGGCTGGCGCGCTGCGGAGCACGATCCCCGCTGGCGTCGTGCCGAACCAGGCCGAGGCCAGGCCGCACTGCGTGCAGACGAGGCGGTAGGCCTTCGCTGCGCCGTCGACGGCGAGCGCCATCCCGATGCCGTCACGCGGGCAGTGAACCACGTCTCCTGCACGGAACTTCGCCCACAACCGGGTGACCTCCGCGTGCGTGAGGTGGGGGGACTCTTGGGCGCCGCCCGCTTCGCTCATGGCTCCACACTTCTACACGCGAATCGGCCCGGCGACACCTGTCTTCCGCGCCTCCGTGTTCCGGACCCGCAAGGGTGCGGTTTCGGCTATACGGTGAGCATGACGGCGACCGCTCGGAAGAGCCGCAGAGTCCTGGTCGTCGGCGCGACAGGGCGCCTCGGTGTGGCCATCGCCGAGAGCCTGGCCGACCGCGGCGACGAGGTCGTCCTGACGGCCCGCGACCCCAACAAGCTCGAGCAGATGTCCGCGTCCCTGGCGCGCGAATCGACCGGCTCGCGCCCGGCGCCCTTCGTCTGTGCGGACCTCACGCACCGCGACGCGGTCGAGCGCATCGTCGAGGGCCTCCGTGCCGCGATCCCGATCTCGGCCGACGGCACGCGCGGCTCGATCGACGACATCGTCCTCGCCTGCGGGCCCTTCCCGCGGACGCCCTTCGACGAGCTCCGTCGCGAGGACCTCGAGCGCACCATCACGGTCCACTGCGTGGCGCCGCTCCTCCTTGTCCACGCGCTCGCGGGTGATCTGGCCAAGGCGCGCGGCGCCGTCGTCGCCCTGGGTGACGCGGGAACCACGCGCCCGTTCGAGCACCACGTGGCTTACCTCACGGCCAAAGGCGCGATCAAGACTGGCCTCCGCGCGCTCGCGGTCGAGCTCGCGCCGGACGTCCGCGTGAACATCGTCGAGCTCGGCATCGTCGCCGACCCCGAGGCCGACGCCGATCCGCTCCGCCAGCACCGCCTCGCGACGCGCTCTCAGCTCGGCCGCTTCGGTACGCCGGCGGAGGTCGTCCACGTCGTGACGGCGCTCCTCGACGCGACGTGGGCCACCGGCGAGACCTGGGGGATCGGTCGCTGACGGATCAGTGAGGGTCGGGCCCGCCCGCCGCTAGCGTAGCCTCGACCTGGACGGCCGCGAGGGCCTCGATGTCGTCTTGCGGGACGATCTCCACGTCGAGCGGGGATTTCGCGCGCGCCGTTTCGGCGAGCCCCATCTCGATGTGCTGGCGTAGCAAGAGCGCCTTCATCGACGTCGCGGCTAGCGTTACCTTGCGCGGACGGAGCACCCAGCGCGGTCGGGCATCGAAGCCCGTCATGCCGTTGCGCGATCGTTCGTGGCGCCGACCTGCGACGAAGTAGTGGCGTTCGATGGTCGCGACGAGCTCGTCGCAGCTCGTCTTCTCGCACAGGAACTCGTCCGGAGCGCCGACGAAGAGCGCCGCGTAACGGCGCTGCGCGAGCCCCTCGAGGAGGTCGTCCGGGGCGCGATCCCCCGCGCGGATGATGTCGAATAGCGCGGCCGCGTGCACACTCGAGCCCTTCGCCACGTGACCGCTGGTCGTGATGAGGACGTCACCCTCCACCTCGAGCTTTCGGACGAGAGCGATGAAGCGCTGTCGCTCGGCGAGGTCATCCGCGTTCGGGGAGTTGTCGTTGGGGTCGAAGACCGTCCCGAGCAGCTGCAGGCTCACGCCTCCAAGCAAGAGAACGCTCACGAGCGCGCTCGCCGTCGTTCCACGCGCGCGCTCCTCCGCGCGCGCTGCGGCGACGGCGGCGGCGGCGCACCCGAGAGGGAGCCACGCGACGAGCACGTTCGCCCAGCCGCCGAGGTGAGCGCGAAGCGAGAACGCGCCCGCCATGCCCGCCGCGAGGACGAACGCGAAGACGAGGTATTGCCACGACTCACCCTCAGGAGCGCGCCGCCGGCGGAGAAACGACCACGCCACCGGAACGACGACGGCGAGGCTGCCCGCCGCCATGGCGAACGCCTTCGGCATGTCGAGGATGAAGAACGTCGAGAACAGCTCGGGGCGCATGCCATGCGCTTGCGGGAGCTTGACGCAGTAGTAGCGAAACCACCCGTGCGTGGTGACCTCGAGATACGCAAACATCGCGAGGAACAGGACCGAGCCGACGCCTGCGACGAGGAGTGCTCGGCGCCGCTCGCCGGCGAAGCCGAGCCCCGCGACGACCCCGGCGAACGCGAGGACTCCCGGCTGCTTCGCGAAGAAGGCCAGGCCGAGCAGCACGCCCGCGACGACGGACCAGAGCATGCCCGGACGAGACACGAGCAACGCGATCGCGACGACGACGAACGTGGCCGATAGCGCGTCGACGCGCTCGATGTCGTAGAAGAAGAGCGTGAGCGGATACGTGGCGGCGAAGAGAAGCACGCCGATCGCCGCCCAGCGCTTCCTCGCTCCTAGGGAGCGAGAGATGCAATGGATGCCCCAGCCGGTCGTCAACGTCGCGGCGAGCGAGACGACCTTGCACGCTATGAACGTCGACATGACGTGAGCCAAGGTGCCGGCGAGCCAGAAGTAGATCGGCGTGTAGACGAACGGCACGAAGCGCGCCGACGGAGCAGCGTAGAGCGGCTTGCCGTCTCGGATACGATCGACGCCGTCTCGGACGGCGCCGGTCATCCACTCGGCGTCGATCGGGTTCCGGAAGCGCGCGACGACGACCCAGAGGGCGAGGCCGATGAGCGCGGCACCGAGCCCGAACGTGATGAGCTCGAGCAGGCGAACGCCACCGCTCGTCTGCTGCGGCTCGTCCGCAGGCGTTTCGCTCGTCGCCACGGAGCGTCCTTACCAGAGCTGTCGGATCGAGTCACGATCCTGGGACGACGGCAATTGCGGGCCAGCGCAGCGGTATGTAGGATGCCTCCGCATTGAAAGTTTCGAGAGCGTGGCTGGGCCGTGCACGGCTCTGCCTCCTGGCAGCCTTCACGTACGCCTTCTTCTTTTCGGGCGGCGGGCCGAACCAAGCGACTCGCATGGCGCTGACGGAGTCCCTCGTCGTCCGCCACGAGCCCGATATCACGCCGTTCCACGCCCGCACCATCGACAAGGGCTTCAAGAACGACCGCTTCTACGCCGACAAGGCGCCTGGTGTCTCGCTGCTGGCGACGCTTCCGTACGGCGTCATGCGCGTCGCCGATCGGCTCTTCGGCATTCCGAGCGAGGGACGGTCCGCCCAGCAAGCGAAGCTCGGGTTCCTCACGTTCCTCTTCGCCGGGCTCGCGGGGATCGCCTGCGCACTGCTACTGCGGAGGCTCGCGCTCCTCCTCGGGTGTGGTCCAGCCGCCGCGGAGCTCGCGGCGTTCGCCTATGCGTTCGGCACGATCGCCTTTCCGTTCTCGACCGTGCTGTTCGGCCATCAGCTCTCGGCCATGTGCATTCTCGGGGCGTTCGTCGTGACGCTCGAGCACCGGAAGGAGGGAACGCTCACGCGGCCGCGTGTGCTCGTCGGGTTGGGCGCGATGTGGACGCTCTCGCTCGTCGTCGAGTATCCGACCGCGTTGCTCGTCGCCGTATTCGGCACCGCGACGCTCGTGTGGACGTTCGAACGAGCGCGCCCCTTCGCGAGCGTCGTGCGCACGTTGCTCTGGGCAGGGCTCGGCGGCGTGCCACTCCTCGTGATCCACGCCGCGTTCGTCATCTGGTGCTACGGAAAGTTCGCGCTCCCGTACGTCTACGTCAGTGAGCCCTACTTCCGAGCGCACATGAGCGGCGGCATTCTCGGCGTCGGCGTCCCGACGCTGCTCGCCACGTACGGAAGTCTGCTCAGCCCTTATCGAGGGCTCTTCTTCTACTGCCCTGTCGTCGCGCTTGCCGTCGTCGGTCTCGGCAGCTGGATCGACTCCGCCAAGGAGAAGGCCGCGCTGCCCGTCGTTCTGGCGGCGATCGCGATTTACATGCTCTTCGGGTGCTCCTACTACGCGTGGGACGGAGGCGGCAGCGTCGGTCCGCGGCACCTCATCGCGATCCTGCCGCTCTTCATGCTGCTCGTGGCGTTCTTCGCCGACCGTTCGCGCTTGGCATTCGGTGTCACGCTCGGGCTCACGGTCGTGAGTAGCGCGGTCATGCTCGCGGTGACCTCGGTGCTCGTGCAGCTTCCGATGGGCGATACATTTCGCGCGAATCCGCTCTACGACGTGGTGGTGCGTGGGATCATCGACGGAAATGGCGAGATCAGCTCGCAGGATGCGTACGTCCCGTATCCGCGCGGCGACGGCGCGTTCAACCTCGGCATGGTCGTCGGGCTCGCTCCGCTCTCGTCGCTCTTCATCATCGCGGGAGCCTGGGTGGCGGCCTATGCCCCGTCCGCGGTCTCCTGGCTCCGGAAGCCGGCCCATGCTTAGCGGCTGGCGTCGGACCTTCTTCATGGTGAGCGCGCTCCTCAGCGCGTTCGTCATTGCCTACGTGCTCTATACACACGTCCTCGCGGCCAGTCGGATGGCTGCCGGACCGCCTCAGGACTTCCGCGAGAGCTTCGGGAACAGCGACGGCCTCCCCGCGGGCTACTCCATGCGAAAGAGTGGCGCGCTCGCCCACGCGGTGCGCGGCGGAACGCTCAGCGTCACGGGAAGAGGACAAGCGGGCGACGAGATCGTCTTCACGGCCTCGCCCCGCCGCTTCGACGATACCGTGCTCACGCTTCGTTTTCGCACGCGCTCGTCCGAGGCGCTCGAGGTCTTCGTCGGTCTCGAGGCGAAGAACGATCGCGCGGTCTCGGCCGCGTACGTCGTCGGGCCGACGCCCTTCGTGCACATCGGAGGCGACATCAGCGGCCCCTTCCGGAGCGGGAAAGCGGACGAGGACGTCCACATCGATGCCGGCGCAACCGACGAGTGGCACACGCTCTCGTTCCAGTTCGCGCCGCGCTACTCCACCGCCGCCGCGCTCGTCGACGGACGGCCGGTGATCAGCACCGCCGTCCTCTGGCCGCAGGCCATCGACTCGCGCATCTCGTTTGGGGTGCGGCTCCGTGGCGACGTCGCGCATGCGGACGTCGAGATCGATTCGCTTGCGATGCAGACGCTCGACGAGATCGTCTCGAGCTTCGACGACACGTTCAGCGGAGAGATCCTCGATAGCCAGCGGTGGATCGTGCAATACCCCGACTCGAACCTCGCGACGTTCGGGATGCGCCTCGAGAAGGGCAAGGGCCTCGTCCTCGACGGAACTGCGACGGGCATCGTCGCCGAGCATGCGCCGTTCTACTTCGTGCGGACGCCTCCGTTCGCGCTGCGCACCGTTCGCGCGACCGCCGACGTGACGGTCGAGGACGTGAAGAGCGCGCGCGTGTTCTTCGGCATGATCGGCTCGAGCGCGTGGACGTCGATGGATAAGCTCTTCGACGTCGGCGTGTCCGAGCGCGACGGCAAGCCTGCCATCGTGGACGTCACTGGCGCATGGCAGAACACCGGCGCGATCAGCTTCGAGCTCGGAGCGGAGATCACGTTTCCTCATCGGTTCCTCTTCCAGCTCGATTACGACGCGAAGACAGGCCTCGGGGTTGGCAGCATCGACGGCAAGGCGTCGGCGGGACACCGCCTCGACCTGAGGCCGCTCGATCTGGTCAGCCTGCGCCTTGGCTCGGGAGGCCACGTGATCGGCGCGCAGAGTCACGTCAGGGTGCACCGCATCTCGCTCGAAGTTCGCTGAGCACGCGGCGCTCCGTCATGAAGTGGCGGGACGGCGGCTCCGTGTCCGTTGAGGTACGCTTGCGCGAGCCGTGTTGGTCCGCCCGTCTCCATTCCGTACGCCGGTCGTGATCGCGTGCGTTGGCGCCGCCCTCGCGCTCGTCACGCCCGCGTGCGCGGCCAGCTCCGACCTGGAGGGGCGGCCATGCCCGTGCGTCGAAGGCTATCGCTGCTGCGAGCCTGCCGGCGTCTGCATCGCGGAGAGCGCGACGTGCGCGGGAGGCGCGATCACGGGCGCTGAGACCGTCACGCGGATCTGCGCGGAGCCCCACGGGCCCGCGCTCGCGGCGCCGCGCACAGGCGCCGCGCTGGGACGTTACCTCGCCAGGCGGTGGCTGGCTTGCCGCGTCGATCCATCGGCGCCGTCTACCGCGCTCGTCGCTCACGTGGGGATCGAGTTCGCGCTCGACGAGACGTGGTCGTTCCTGCGCATGACCGCAACCGGGTATGAGCGCTCGACCGATCCCGCCGATCGCGGGACGTACAAGGTCTGGAACGATCGCCTGAACCAGCTCGTCACGCCGACCGACACGACGCCTGGCCACGATCTCCACATCCGCTGGGTGCACGGCGACATCGTCCTCAACCTGTTCTTCGACTTCGAACGAAGCCCGCTGCGCTTTCGCACGGTCAACGGCGCGGAGCTCTCGTTCACCGGCGAAGGCGGCGACGGCCAGGACCTCGTGGGAGACGAGGGCACCTCGTGCGAGTCGGACCACGGGATCTGCAAGCCAGGCAAGACGTGCGCGAGCGTCGTCAGCGCCGAGCTCTGCGCGGCGCCCGTCGCGAACCTCGGAGCAGGGGAGGGCTGCGACAAGGTCGGCGTGCGGACGTGCGCGCCGCCGCTCGTGTGCAACGACGGCAAGAAGCAGTGCACGCCGTGACTACGGCGCTTCGACGCGAATCTCTGCGGCACCCACGCAGCAGTAGTCGCCGGCCCGGTGCGCCCTCGCGGCGAGCGCGGTCGGAAGGTACATGCAGCGAGTGACGAGTCCCGTCGCGCCGAGGCGCTGAAGGAGCGCAACGTCCTTGCCGCCGGGGAAGTCGAATCCCCACATCGCCGCGTCCGTCACGTAGATGACGTGGATCGGCTCGTGAAGGTCGTCGAACGCGAAGAGAGTCATGTCATCGACGATGAGACGGCGCGCGCTGTCGCCTTCGATCCCGCACGTCGCCGCTTGGGCGCGGATCTTCACGCGCTCGGCGGCGCCGTGGAGCGCAGGCACGGTCGCAGGTCGGTCCGGGAAGATCGTCCCCGGCCTGCGCGCGAGGGCGACGAGCTTCGGTCCGAAGTGCGCCGCGGTCATCACGAGGCTCGCGAGAGCGGCGAGCTGGAGCCCCGTGGCGATCACCCGGACGAGGCCGCGTCCGAGCCCTTCGATCGCCGGCAAGACGAGCAGACACGCGAGCGCAAGCACCGGGACCACCCCCGAGGCGTTGTAGAAGACGGAAAAATTGTTCAGCGCGACGCTCGCGAAGACTCCGGCGAGGAGCCAACCCGCGAGCGCAGCGCGACGCCGCAGCCTCGGCCGCCGAAACGAGCGCACGACGCCGAAGAGGACGAAGAGCGGCATCGCCGCGCAGAGCCCGATGAACGCGATGCGGTCACCGCGATCGGCGACGGCCGCGACGTCGGCGGGCAACCACGTCGCGTCGTCGTGCGGGATCCAGCTGGCGGTCTTCGGCTCGAGGCTCATCGCGTCGGACGTGATCTCGGCGAAGCGACCGATGTTGCGCGCGACGAGCAGAGGACTCTCGATCGCGGCTCTGGGCGTGAGGGTGAGCGACCGGAGGATGCCGTCCGTCCGCGGCGCGTTCGGGCACTCGGCCAGCTCCCGTGCGCTTCGATACGCCTGACCCGACGTGAAGAGCACGAGCGCGACGATGAGGAGGAGCCAGGCTCGCCGGCCTCGCCGCCAGCCGAACGTGAAGGCGGCAGAGAGCAGCACGAACGGTGTGTAGAAGAGCGCTCGTGGGTGCGTCGCGAAGAGCACGGACGTCGTGAGAAGGAAGAGCGACGCGACGACCACGCGACGGGCCAGGGGCTCGCGCCGGCGCGGGTTCGACGCCAACGGCAGCGCCGCGAGGACGCCCAACGCCACGAGCAACACAGGCTCACCGCGAGCGGTGACCATCGCGAGGGGGAACGTCCCGAAGGCGTGGAGCGCGACGAAAGACGCGAAGCCCCGTCCGCGGGTTGCGCGAAATACGCCCACGAACCATCCGCCGACGATCGCGAGGCTGCTCACTCTCACCCCGAACAGCCCAAGCCCGCCCAGAAAGAACCGATACGCGATCGCCGCGGGGTACACGCTGAGCGGCAGCGCCCGCACGAACGTTCCCTTGCATATCGGGAGGAGCGTCGAGCCTTGGCCGCCCGTCTCCGTGACGCCGCGCGTGAGCTGGAGCCACGACACGATCTCGTCCGTGTAGAGCGGGACCAGCAGCGCCAGGCCGGCCACGAGCGCGAAGGCCGCGACGAGCGCGAAGGCCAGGAGTTTGCGGAGTGCGTTCCCCAACGCGGCTCAGCGTCGCGTCGCGAGATCGAGGACCACGATGCCGGCTTCCTCGTGGAGGTTCTTGCGGCTCTCACGGAGCGCCGTGAACGTGTCGATCAGATCGACGAAGTACGGCGCGCAGAGCCGCCAGATTTCCTCCTCGTTGAACATGCGCACGAACCAGAACTCACGCTGGTAGAGCCAGTGCGAGAACTCCGGCCGGACGTACACGACGTACCGGATGCCGTGCGAGAGGAAGTACTCGGCGACCTTCTCCGGACCCTCGAAATAGGGCATGTCCGGCTTCATGCTCGAGTACCCGGGCATGTCGAGGTTGAAGATCTCGTTGCGCTTGAAGTCGAGCTCGTACGTCGCATCGACCATCGCTGCGAGGCGCTCGCCCGCGGGCACGAAGGACTGGATGTGCGTGTACATGAAGACGTCGTGCGGCAACGTCTCGGTCGACGGCGACGGCCTGCGGCGCTGAAAATCGATGTTGCGCACGAACGTCTGGTAGCTCTTCGTCGCCTTCTCTCGGGAGTACGTGAACTGGAGCAGCATCGCGACCACGACGAGCGCGAGGACGCCCCGCGCCTGCGTGCTGGTGCGCCCGAAGAGGCGCTGCGTCCCCACCGTCAGGAGCACTGCGGCGGCGAGGGCCGCGAAGAATCCGTAGAGATAGCGTCCGAGGTTTCCGGCGTCCGAGAGCGTGAACGTGTGGGACAGAATCACCAGCCCGAGCGCGCACGAGATCCATAGCGAGCGAAGCGGCTTGTAGGGGTGATCGTCCTTCACCATCGCGCCCGCGAGCGTGAGGACGCCGAGGACCCTGATGGGCTCGTTCTCGAGCGCCACCGAGAAGAGGAAGCGGACCTCCTTCATCCAGGTGAGCGTCGGGCTCTGGAGCTCGAGCGCCCTTCGGAACGTGCCGTTCTGCAGCGGAAAGAGGATCGACTGATTGGACCGATACGCCAGCACCAGCCACGGCAGGAGCGCCACGACGGAGATTGCGGCCACCAGGAGCGGCTCGTTCAGGCGCTCGCGGAACGTCGTTCCGCCGCGCTTGCCGAAGACGCGATACGCGTAGGTGATGCCGAGCATCGTGATCGGGACGCTCAGGTAGTTCTGTCGCAGCGTGCACGTCGCGATCGCCACGAGCGCGAGAACGACGCCCTTCGACCTCATGGCGTCGTCTTCGCGCAGGTGCACCATCGTGCGGAACAGGCCGAGGAAGAACGCGAAGCCCGCGAAGTGCGCGGCCGTGTTGATGCTGTTGTTCGGCAGGCTCAGGAAGAACCCGAGCACGAGCGCGGTGAACGCGAGCGGCATCCGCCGGCGGCCAGCGCGATGGCCGAGGATGAGCGCGACGATGAGCACGACGCACATGCCGCGATCGAACGCGTGCGGCTGGCGATAGCTCGCGTGCGGAAGGACGAGCGCCTGGAAGAAGGTCTGACCTCCGAGCGCGCTGAGGCGCCGGAAGCTGAACGGCTCGATCAGCGTTCCGGTGTCGATGAGCTTTCGCACCATCGGCAGGTAGGCGGTGTCGTCGTCGTACGGGTTGGTGTTCGCGTCCGCGATGCCACCCAGGTAGTGCACCGATGTGGCCACCAGCAGCACCACCATGAGCGTGGTCAGCAGGCCGTTTCGGCGTGCGACGCGCCAGGCGAACACGGCGGTGCCAGCGCGCGCGATCCGCTCGCGATAGAGGAGAGCGCAGAAGGCGATGAGGCCGACGTCGACGAGCAGGAGGCCAGCCAGTCGCGAGTAGAGCGACGCCGCGGCGAGGACTCCTCCGACGAAGCACATCGCGCTCGCTCCCCAGATCGCGCGGAGCCCGAAGTCGGCGCGCCGATCGCGGAAGAGGAGCGTATCGAGGCCGCCGCCCCAACCCGCGAAGGCGAGGAGGACGAGGATGCCCCACGCCGCGGTCTCGAAGAGCGGCGCCTTGTGGATGCCGGGCTCGGTCGCGAAGACGAACAGCCCGATGACGCTGACGATCCCGGCGACGGAGAGTGCGCGTGCACCGCGCTCGGTACGAAGGAGGTTCAAGGTGTCACCGCGCCGGGGGCAGCGCCGCCCGCACTGTACACGCCAATGACGGCGTCGACGAACACCTCGCCGTCGACCAGCAGGTATTCTTCCGGGGCGGGGTAGAAGAAGAGCGTCGACGACGCGACGAGGTCCTGCCACTCCTTCGACATGGGAACCACCTTGGAGTCCTTGTTGGTGTCGCGGTCAATCGCGCGTGAATTGTAATAGTAATAGGTGACGCGGCGGAGGGCGTGCGTGCGCTCCGCCTCGTAGACGATCTTCCATCCGAAGCTCGTGCCGAGCACCACGCCGTCGGCGCGGCGCTCCCGCGGCGTCCGCTCCGTCATCGGATCCATCACGGGGACGGCGTTGCTCGGGGGAGGCGTGAAGATGTTCATGAGCCGGAGCAGGTCGAAGTCCTCCTCCTCCACGGACACTCCATGCGCCATCCGGAAGTTGCACTCGATGGTGGGCACCTCGGCGTCGTGGACGAGCGGCCGCGCGAGCGCGAGCGCGTCGGAGAAGACTGCGCAAGCCCCCGGAGCGGCCAGATGGCGGCCGGTGGTCGCGTAGACGGCCTCGCGCGGGAGCGAGGCGACGCTCTTACGCCCGTCGACGAAGAGCGCCCCTGCCGCCTCGAGCGCCTTGACGTACCGATCGGTGATCGCCGCCCGCGGTCGTGCCGGAGAGGAGCCCTCCCGACGCCAGCCCTTCGCCACGTCGTCCGGCCAGAGCGACGTCTTGGTCGGCATGATCATGAAGATGAACACCTTGCCGCGTGCGAGCAGGAGCTCCTGCGCGCGCTTGACCTTTGCCGCCATGGCCACGACGTCGGGCTCGTCGTGCCGGTTGTAGAAGCTCACGTGGTCATCCATGAAGAGGACGCCGTTCGTTCCGACGCGAACCTTCTTGTCGGGTGGCATCTCGTCGAAGGCCCAGTAGGCGACCGAGTTGTCGAGGCGCGTCGCCGTCGGGCGCGCCCCGTAGCGCTGCTCGAAGCACTTCGTGAAGCCGCTCTGGAACTTCTCCGTCGAGAGGTCGAAAATCGTGGGGTCCGGGCACGGGGTGTCGGCCAGCACGCCGAAGAGCGGCTTCTGCTCGAAGATCGGGTGGACCATGTGCACCGCCGGCAGCGCGAGCATGCCGAGACAGACCGCCATCAAGGCGAGTCGAAGCCCCGTGATCACGGTGACTCGCAGGCTGATGTGGTCGTCTTCTGTGTTCACGGTGGGCTCAGAACTTGAAGTAGATGAGCGGGGTGAAACCGCCGTTGACGAGCTGCGCGATCGACAGCGCGAGCGCGAAGGGGACGAGGGCGAGGGCGAAGGGCCTCACGCGCACGCCCAGGCTCCGCACGCGGTCCTCGCCGAACAAGGCCGGCGCCGCGAGCAGCAGGAGGGCGAACGAGAGGACGAAGATGCTTTGATTGGGCAAGAGTGACCCGCGCAGGAAGAACGTCGCCTCGACATTCGTGGCCTGGCGCCCGCACATCGCGCTCAGGATGTTCCAGGCCGTGGCCATGTTCGGCGCGCGGAAGAACACCCAGCCGATGCTGACGAAGAGCATCGTCACGGCGACGTTCACGAAGTGAGGAAGGGCCGCTCGGACCCGCTTCATCAAAGGCGTCCGCTCCGCGACGCCGAGCAGGCCGTGGAAGATGCCCCACACGAGGAAGGTCCAGGCCGCGCCGTGCCAGAACCCCGAGAGCGCGAAGACGATCACGATGTTGATGCGCGTTCGCCGCTCGCCGCCGCGGTTGCCTCCGAGCGGGATGTAGAGATAGTCGCGCATCCAGGTGGACAGCGAGATGTGCCACCGCTGCCAGAAGTCCGTGATCGACGCCGCGGAATAGGGGTTGTTGAAGTTCTCCTTGAAGCGGAACCCCGCCATCCGACCGAGGCCGATGGCCATGTCGGAGTACCCCGAGAAGTCGAAGTAGATCTGGAGGGTGTAGGCGCCTGCCGCGAGCCACGCGAGCCCGGGACCGATGGCCTCCGCGGGAGCGCCGAAGATCGGGTCCGAGGCGAGCGCCGCTGCGTCGGCGATGAGGACCTTCTTCGCGAGGCCGAGCGTGAAGCGCCCGAAGCCGTCGACGACGTTCTCCAGCGAATGCTCTCGCACGTCGAGCTGGCTCTCGAGATCCTTCCAGCGGAAGATCGGGCCCGCGATCGAGTGTGGGAAGAGCATGAGGAAGAGGAGGTAGCGCCCGACCGACCGTGCAGGCCGCGCGTGCCCGCGGTAGACGTCGACGAGGTAGCTGATCTCCTCGAACGTCAGGAACGAGATGCCGATCGGTAGCGCGACCTCCTTCCACGTGAAGTGCGCGGCGCCGGGAAGGTGGACGAGCACGGCGTTCGTCTCGGCGACGAGGAAGTTCGAGTACTTGAAGTACGCGAGCACCGAGAGGTGCACCGTGATGCCCATGGTGAGCACGCGCCGCGTGCGGCGCTCGAGGCGCGCGGACTCGCTGGGCTCCGCGGCACTCTTCGCGGCCTCACGCAGCCGAGCGATGTAGTTGCCGAGGTAGTAGTCGATGACGCCGAGGGCGAGGACGACCGGCAGGAGACGCGGCGCGCCCCACGCGTAGAACACGATGCTGAACGCCAGCGCGATCGTGTTCTTGAGGAGCCTCGGCGCTACCCAGTAGCAAAGAAGGAACGCAGGCAGGAAGACGGAGAGGAAGAGAAGCGAGCTGAACGGCATCGCTCGTCAGTCCTTCGCTTCTTCCCAGCGAATCTCACCCACCGCGAACCCGAGCTCACGCGGATCGTCGCGCTCGCTGCCGATGGTCGACGTCTCGATCGTGAAGTCGGCGTACGTAGAGCCCGCCTGCATCGCCTCGGTGACGGTGATCTTCTTCGTGAAGTGCCCTGCTGGCGCGAGGAAGCTCTCGATGCGGTTGCCCCGGAAGCGGAGCGTCAGCATCGGCGGCGCGCCCCCGAGGACGTGAAGCGGGACCCAGCCCGTGATCTCGAGCCTCATCGGCGCGCGGTGGGTGCGGAGCCGGGTGAGGCTCGTGCGGCCCATCCAGCGCCAGGCCTCGCCGTGGACGCCGTCGCGGCCGGTCTCCATGGGCGCCCAGCCGTCGTCGAAGAAGACCTCGTCGGTCGACGTGAGATGCGCCACCCCGCCGGCGTCGGCAGCGGCGGCCTGGCGCGCGACGAACCCCGCGCGCACCGCCGCCTCGGGGTCGGGCGCGCGCTTGCACGCCGACAGCACGAGCACCGCGATCGCGAGGCTCGCAGAGACGGCGAGGCCGAGAGCGCGCCGGCGAATCATGCCTTGTGGCTCGGGCGCGCCATCACGACGAGCTCGTCATCGCCGAGGAAATAGTAGGGGCGGAGCATCGCGCTCGCCGTACGCACGATCGCCTTGCCGACGAAGCCCGGCGCGAGGGCCTCGGAGCTCGGCGCTCGACCGATGCTCTGGAGCAGCGTGAGGAGAACGAAGAGCGAGTCCCCGCCGCGGCGTATCTGCTTCGAGACCTCGAAGCCGTGAGCGCCGAGGAGCCTGCTCATCGCGCCCATGCCGAAATGGTGAAGGTGCACAGGGACCTGATACCAGCCCCACGCCTCCTTGAACAAGCGACGCGCCCGCGCGTCGAAGTTGGGGACGCAGATGCAGAGCTGGCCGCCCGGCGCGACGAGCTTGTTCGCCGTGTCGAGGAAGGAGCCGAGGTCCGAGACGTGCTCGAGGACATGCTGAGCAACGACGAGATCGAATGGCTCGGGGCGGTTCACGGCGAAGGCTTCGATCGTGCCGCAGAACACGTCGAGCCCGCGCGCCTGCGCGTCCTTCGCGGGCGCGGGGCTGAGCTCGACGCCGACGGCCTCCTTCACGCCGCGGGCGCGTGCCTCCTCGAGGAGGTAGCCGTACATGCAGCCGAGATCGAGGACGCGAAGCGAGCTCACGTTCCCGGGCGGAAGCGCCTCCTCGAGAATGCGCCGCGCGCGCCAGCGCTTCTCGCCTGCGATGAGGACGTGCGCGTCGTACTTGTAGTCGCGCGCATAGAACGCCTCGAGCTCGCTCTCGTCGGGCCGTGGCAACGTCTGCCCGCCGCCGCACGCTGCGCAGGTGCCGATCCGGTACGTCCCGCGCGCGGCGTAGGTCGAGGCTGGACGTGCGATCTCGTCGACGACGTCCGAGGCGCCGCACAGCGCGCACTTCGCGGTGGCCGGATTCGTGGCGCTCACCAGGGACGTCAAGACGGGGTCTGTCCCTTCATCGCAAGGAGCAGCTCGGCCGTGTCGACGGTCGCCGTGCCGACCTTGCTGATGACGAGCCCGGCGGCGACGCTTGCGATCTCGATCGCCTCCGTGATGTCGATGCCGGCGGCGAGCGCGAGGGCGAGCGTGCTCACCACCGTGTCACCGGCGCCCGTGACGTCGAAGACGGCCCGCGCCCTCGCGTGCGTGTGCACGGGCTCCATGTTCGGACGGAGGAGCGTCATGCCGGCGGCGCCGCGGGTCGCAAGGACCGCGCCGCCATCGAGAGCGGCGAGCAGCGAGGTGCCGGCGGCGACGACCTCTGCGGTGGTCGAGCAGCGCATGCCGGTGGCGACCTCGAGCTCCGAGAGGTTCGGCGTGACGACCGTGGCTCCGCGGTAAGCGGAAAAATCGCGCCGCTTCGGGTCGACGATGACCGGGATCTTCCGCTTGCGAGCGACCTCGACGACCGCGGCGACGAGCTCCGGGGAGATGACACCCTTGCCATAGTCCGAGACGATGCACGCGTCGGCGTCGGCGAGGGCGGATTGCGTGGCGGCGATGAGCGCGGCGCCGACGGTCGCGTCGATGGCGGCGCGTGACTCCTGATCGATGCGCACTACCTGCTGGTGGCGCGCGACGATGCGCGTCTTCTGCGTGGTGGGGCGCGAAGCATCGACGACGATGGATCGGGCGTCGATTCCGGCCCTCTCGACGAGCGCTTCGAGTACGCCCGCGGCGGCATCGGCTCCGACGACGCCGACGACCTTCACGCGGCCGCCGAGGCTCGCGACGTTCATCGCGGCGTTCGCGGCGCCGCCCGGGGTGCTGGATCTGCCCGTGACCTCGAGGATGGGGACCGGGGCCTCGGGCGAGATGCGGGCGACGTCTCCGCGGACGAATTCGTCGAGCATGAGATCGCCGACCACCACCACGCGACGGCCTGCGAAATCGTCGATCCTGAAGCTTTCGCTCGGCGCTGACATCGT
The DNA here is from genome assembly GCA_025351875.1 of Myxococcales bacterium. Lineage (GTDB taxonomy): Bacteria > Myxococcota_A > Polyangia > Polyangiales > Polyangiaceae > Labilithrix. The sequence goes on from JANXVA010000049.1 coordinate 18,209, forward strand.
GCCGCTTGCCTTTAGCACTGGTAGAGCGAAATTCGTATCAACGTGGGGTCTGCGGGGCGCCAGAACGCCCGGTCAGCCAGGTGGCGACGGACTCCCAGGTCGGGCATTGGGCGTCGGCTCCGGCGACGACGACGGCGCCGAACGCGATCGTGCGGCATCCGGCGGCCTTGCCTGCCTGAACGTCGGACGCCTTGTCGCCGATCATCACCGACCCGTCGAGGTCGAGCGAGAGATCGCGCGCGGCATCGAGCAACATCCCCGGCTCGGGCTTGCGGCACCGGCAGGTCTCGGCCGGCCCGTGGAAGCAGAAATACGCGCCGTCGAAGCGTACGCCGTGCTCCGCGAACAGAGCCTCGACCCGGGCCTCGACACGCGTGGCCTCGTCGGCAGTGATCATCCCGCGCCCGACGCCCGACTGGTTGCCGATGATGACGAGCGCCCAGCCCCTCGCGATCACCTCGAGCAGGACGGGGACGACGCCCGGAAGGAGCTCGACGCGCGATGGGTCGCGCGGATAGCCCACGTCCGTGATGAGCGTTCCGTCCCGGTCGACAAAGAGCGCGTTCCGAGGCACGCGACTCTACGAGCTCGTCGCGGCGGCTCGGCGAGCCGTCGACGTCGTCGAGCGGTCCGGGACGAGCGGGATGAACTCGATGCGGCCGCCGTAGGCTGCGACGACCGCGGCCTCGGGGATCGGCGCGCCATTCGGCGGAGCGTAGTCCGCGCCCTTGCAGTGGATGTCTGGCTTCAGCGCCGTGATGATCTCGACGGGCGTTGGCTCCTCGAAGACCACGACGTGGTCGACGATCTCGAGGGCCGCGAGCATGGCGACACGTTCGTGCGCTGGGAAGATCGGGCGCCCTTCGCCCTTGGCCCTGGTGACGGTGGCGTCGGCATTCACGCCCACCAGGAGCACATCGCCGAGGCGGCGCGCGGCCTGGAGCGAGGCGAGGTGACCGGCGTGCAGCATGTCGAACGCGCCGTTCGTCCACACCACGACGCGCCCTTCGGTGCGCCACCGTTCGCGGAGCGTGCGCAGGGTGGGGAGGTCGATCTCCTTAGTCGAGCTCGAGATCCGGTGCGAGGGTGCGCCGGTCTCTGCAGCAGGCACCTCGCGGCTGACGTGCACGGCCTCGAGGTCGGCGAGCGTCGCGCTGTCGGCCACGTGTCCGAGGACGCGGGCATCGACCACCTCGCAGATCACGTGACCGACGGTGATGTGGATCTCCTGGATGCGCGCCGTGTTCGTCGAGGGTACGACGACGCATGCGTCGCACAGCGCCGCGAAGGCGCTGCCCTTCGCTCCGGTGAGCCCGACGACGGAGACGCCGAGCTCCCGCGCGGCCTCGATGGCGGCGAGGATGTTGGGCGAGCGCCCGCTCGTGCTGATCGCGATCGCGACGTCGCCCTTGCGTCCGAGGGCGCGCAGCTGCCGCGCGTAGACCTGGTCGAAGCCGTAGTCGTTGGCGATCGCGGTCAGCGCCGACGTGTCGACGGTGAGCGCGATGGCGGGAAGGGGCCTCCGCTCGGCGACGAAACGACCGACCAGCTCGGCGGCAACGTGCTGCGCGTCCGCTGCGCTGCCGCCGTTGCCGAAGATGAGGAGCTTGTTGCCGGCGAGGAGCGCCTCCGTGACGATCGCGGCGGCGTTCGCGATGGAGTCGCTGCAGCGCTCGAGGACGAGCTGGCGGAGTCGCGCGCCTTCACGGAGCGCCTGGGCAATGAGCTGATGGGCGAGGCGATGGTGCTGCATGGGGTCAGTGGAGAGGCGCCGCGCGCGTGACGGACGGTTCCTCGGACAGGAGCAAGCGCACCTCCTTCAGGACCTGCTCCACCGGGACGGCGCGGGCGATGGCGTTCTCGATCGTGTCGACGGGGCGCCCGGCGACGACGTCCTTGCCGTTGTAGACGGTGAAGAGCGGCAGCGAGTAGAGCGCCGGCGCAACGCTGGCGACGCGCGAGCCGAGCGGCGCGAAGATGCGCGGCGAGTCCGCGAAGAAGAGGCCGATGACCGGGGCGTCGACGAGGCAGGCGAGGTGCATCGGTCCGCTGTCGTTCGTGATGAACAGGTCGCAGGCCTCGAATGCGCCGAGCAGCTCGCGCAGCGAGAGCTCGCCGGCGATGCTCGCCACGCGCGGATCCTTGGCGGCGGCGGCGATGCGCTCGACGTACTTGCGCTCGGACTTGGCGCCGATGAACGCGATGAACGTGTCCGGGTTCTCGACGAGGATCTGCGCTGCGAGCTCGGTGTAGCGCTCCTCCGGCCACTTGCGCACGTCCGGCGCGAGATCCGGAGACGTGTTCGGGTTGATGAGGACGAGTCGGCGAGAGCCGCGGCCTCGTGCTTCGAAGAGCCTCGCGACACGCGCGCGTGTCTCCGGGGCGACGGTGATGCGCGGGTAGTTGTACCGCTCCTTGAAGGCCTGGAAATCGAGGTAGTAGAGATCGCCCGTCGTCAGCAGGTACACGAGGGAGAGGAAGATATCCTTCGTGTGGTAGTAGTGATTGTACGAGCCGGGCACGTCGAGCAGCGTCCGTCGCCAGGGCTCCTGGGTCAGGTAGAAGCCCGCCTTCTTCGGTATGCCCGCGATGCCGGAGAGCACGAGCGGGAATTTTGCGAAGAACTCGAAGTCGATGACGAGGTCGAAGTGCTCGGCGCGGAGATCGCGCGCGAGAGCGAAGGTCGACGCGGCGAACTTCTTCGCCGACGAGTTGTCGACGAACCAGTTCTTGTCCGTCAGGTTCAGGATCTCGAGGATGTCGCGGTTCGACGAGAACGAGACGAAGTGGATCTCGGCGTTCGGGTAGGCCTCGCGCAGCGCCATCAAGCTCGGCGCACCGACGACGATGGAGCCGATGCCGAAGAATTTCATCACGGCGATTTTCTTGTACTCGGTGGGCTGAGTACGGAAGCGCGACGTGACCGTCTTCGAGGCGGCGAGGACGTTACAAGCCAGGTTGCCGACCTGGTTGTCGATCCACCGCATCAGTTTGACGTCGAACATGGGCAAATCCCCTCGTGTGAGTTAAGCGGCCAGGGCCAATAAGCGCAGGGAAAGCATAACGTTCTAGCCTAGATCGTCAACCTGACGCAGGGGTTATGGGGTGCGTACGGGGCAGACCACGACATCGATGTCAGAGGTATAGATCTCGATCTCGCCGACGGTGGCCAGCTTTTCGAGGCACTCGCGGATCGCGAGGCGTGCCTCGCGTGTCTGGACGAAGACGTGCAGAGGGCGCGCCAGCCCCTCGATGCCGTGCGGCTGGCGACCAAAGATCCAGCGCTCGCGCTCGACGACGCGAGCGTCGACGCCGTCCTTGGCCGACTCCAGGAGAAACGACATCCCGATGTCCCACCCGGCGGCGTCGGCGTGAAACACGGGCGTCGCTCCGATCGCCGCGAGGCGCGCGCGGACCGCCGCGTAGCCGTCGCGCAAGGTCGGATTGAGGGGCGGGACGAGGGCGGGCCGCGAGAGGTAGCCGCGCTGCAGCGAGGACACGCCGAGCGCGACGACGAAGAGCGCTACCGTTGCAACGGCGACGCCGGCGCGCGCGAGGCTCGCGCGTGACGAGCGCGCGACGAGGTCTGCGAGCATGCGCGCGCACGTCGAGGCGATGCCGATCCAGAGCAGCGTCGTCGCGGCGGTCGTCCAGAAGAGGAGATACATGTAGTCCGCACCGATGATGGCGCGGAGCGCGCCCACCGAGACGACGGACGCGAGCCCGCCCGTCGCGACGAGGGCGACGCTCACATGGTCGCGTCGGCGGAACGCCAGCACGCCCGCTGCTGCGGCGAGGCCGAGCAGCACCAGGGGGACGCTGAACGCCGCGAGGGACGAGGGAGCCGCCGTCGGCACGCTTCGCATGATCTCGGGCTCGAGCTCGGCGAGCAGCGCCTGCGACCGCAGGCGACCCGGGAGCCACGACGTCGCGAAGGCCCAGTCCGCCACGGCGACCCGCAGGGGCTTCAGCGGCTCGGTCCGCGTCGAAAAGAAGCGCGCGAGCTTCGTGATGTTCCCGGTCGGCGTGAGGAGCTGCTCGATCACGGGCGGCGTGACGGCGAGCGCCAGCACGGCCAGGCCTGCGAGCACGCGGGTCTTTGCACGACGATCGAGGGCGTGACCTCGACGCGCGCGCACCGCGACGACCATCGCGATCGCGACGGAGACTCCGAGCACGGTCGGGACCGTCGACAGGTGGGTCTCGGCCACGAAGGCTCCGGCGAGCACGGCCACCGGCAGCGCGTTCCACGTGCCGTTGGCGACGAGCGCAGCGAGCACGAGAAACGCGATCATCGGGAGGACGACGACGAGCGGGTTCCACGGGAGCGCGCATACGTCACCGAACGCCCCCAGCCAGCCGAGCACGACGAGCGTCGCGGCCATCGCGTGCGCCCGCGTTGCGGCGAGCCGGACCGCGCCGACGATGGTCATCGCCGCAGAGGCGTTGATGACGGCCGCGCCCGCGAGGATCCCGGTGCTCGTGCTCCCCCACAGCCCGTAGAGCGGCGCGAGGGCATAGAAGTAGAGCGGCCCTGGATGATTGAACCCGAAGCGGGAGTAGGGCCCCAGGAGCGTTCGTCCGGAGCTCACGTAGCGGGTCGCGAGCTCGAGACCCGCGTAGTCGCCCCGGAGCTCGAAGCGCCCGATGGGGTGCTCGCGCAAGTAGAGAAAATAGGGGACCAGCGGCAGCGCGGTGAGCAGCGCAAGCGCGAACGCCTCGATCGCGACGCGCCCGCTGTCCCCTCTCGTAGCGTCCGCAGCCATCCTCGCGCGCTCGGTCGAGCTACTTGCCCTTGCCCTTGCGGAGGAGCTGCTGCTTGGCGGCCGTCTGCACGGCGCCGGGCACGTCCTTGCTCTTCGAGACGGTCTTCAGGTCGTTGTCGCGGAGGTGCATGATGAACTTCGACGAGTGACCGAACGGCGTGCGGGGGTTCGCGCACAGGTTGAATTTCACCTGGTAGACGCGCGTCCACTCCTTGCTGTTCGCGATCTCGCGGAGCACGTCCTCGGAGACGTTGCGCATGCCGGCGATGCGCACGACCTCGCTGTCGCTCATACCGGGCGCCTTCAGCGCAGCGGTGGCGACGAGCGGGTTCGGGTCGCGCACGCCGAGCATGCGGATCGCCTTCATGTCGAAGCTGTGCTCGGTCTCGTTGCCGTCGTCGTCGGTGGTCTTCACCGAGCCGAGGGTGAGGAGGCGGATCTTGTGCGGCGGGCGGAGGTCGGCCCAGATCGCGTGGAGAGGGCGCGCCTTCTCGACGATCATCTCCTTTCCGGTCTCGGGGTCGAGGACGTGCGTGTCCTCGTCATCGGAGAGGACGAGAGCCTTCGCGAGCTTCTGCGCGTCGGTGAACTGCGTGTCGTCGAAGTTCGGCTCCTCGCTCGGCTCGGCGATGAGCTCGCCCTCGATGGCCCGCTTCGCCTGCTCGAACGCGGGGATGCCCGGGCAGTCGACGCCGTTGCGGACCGCGAGCTCCAGGATGCGGTCCGCGGTCGACATCCGCGTGTTCTTGTTGAGATAGAGCTTCTCGATGATCCGTACGTTCTTGAGGAGCAGCTCTTCGTTCGTCGCGATGAGCTCGGAGACGAACTCGCTGCAGACCCCCGCCATCGTGACGACGGTCTCGGCCAGGAGCGACGCGTGGCGGAGGATCTTCTCCGCGAGGTTCACGTCCTTCGCGTAGATGGGCCCGATGACGTCGAGGACGCCCGACTGCACGTCCCCGGCGAGCGCGCCGTTGAGGAGCGGGAGGGGGAGCGCCTGGAGCGTCTTCCGCGCGACCTCGGAGTGGGCGTCCGTGCCGAGCGACAGCGAGCAGATGACGGCGAGGGTCTCGCCGGGCTTGAGACCGGGCGCCAGGCCCTTGGCGGCCATCGCCTTGAGCGGCGCCGGCCCGTTGGGGTCGAGGATTTTCTGCGCATTCGGCGGCAGAACGCCGATCTCGATCGTAGAAGTGCTCACGGAATCAAAACGATACCGTGCCTCTAGCGTCAGCGCGATCGTCGATTTACCTTCGCTGTCAGGGCACTTATCGTGTGTACGCCGGGGTGTCCTCCAAAAGGGGCCTCGTGCGTCGGGCTTCGGAAACCAAAGGGAGCGGAAACGATGGGCGTGTTCGATTTCGTGAAGAACGGCGTGCGCGAGATGATGATCGCGCGTCCCGACCACCTCAAGCAGCTCATCGTCTACAAGCACCCCGATCAGAACTTCCCGTTCTTTTCGCAGCTCACCGTCGACAGCGACGAGTGCGCGGTGTTCTTCAAGGACGGCAAGGTCGTCGGTGTTCTCCCTCCGGGGCGGCACACGATGTCGACCCAGAACATCCCGTTCCTGAACAACATCATCAACAAGTTCACGGGCGGCGACGTCTTCATCAGCGAGATCTTCTTCGTGAAGACCTCCCCGGTGCGGAGCATCCCGTTCGGCGGCCCCATCGGCGACATGATCGACCCGCTCACCGGCGAGCAGGTCATCCCGCGCATCTTCGGCGAGTTCTCGCTCGTCGTGACCGATCCGGTGCGCTTCGTCGTCGGGTACACCGGCCAGGCGGCGCAGGGCGACAACGACGCGGTCCTCCACTGGGTGAAGGGCCTCTTCATGAACGGGGTCAAGACGACCCTGGGCGAGCTCTGCGAGGTGGAGGGCAAGAGCGTCCTCCAAGCCGTCTCGCTGACGACCAAGCTCGGAAACGCGTTCGTGACGAACGCGCCCGATCTCAACGAGATCGGCATGCGCATCCTCCAGATGGGGCAGTTCAGCCTGAACTTCTCCGAGGAAGATCGCGCGCGCCTCGTCGAGGCGAACGCCGAGATCGCGAAGGCGAACCGCGGCGTGAAGGTCGCCGAGGCCCAGGCCAAGGCCAAGCAGTTCGAGCTCGATCAGAAGTTCGGACAGGACGCGAAGTACGTCCAGCAGCTCGCCGGCAACTACCAGAACTACGCCGCCGGTCAGGCGATGATCGGCGCAGGGCAGGGCATGGCCCAGCACGGCGTCGGCGAAGGAGGCATCGCGGGCGCGGGCATGCAGATGGCGATCGGCGTCGGCATGGCCAACCAGATGAGCGGCGCGATGCAGGGCGGCGGCGGTGGTGGTGGCGGTGGCGGCGGAGTGCAGGCGCAGCAGGCGCCTCAGTTCACGCCCGGCGGCGCGATGGTGACGTGCGCGAAGTGCAACACGCGCCAGCCCGGCGGGAAGTTCTGCGCGGAGTGCGGCGGCCCGCTCGCGCAGTCGAAGAAGTTCTGCACCGGCTGCGGCACCGAGACGGGCACCGCGAAGTTCTGCGCGAACTGCGGAACGTCCGCAAACGCAGCGCCCCCGGCCTGAGCCGGAACCGCGCCGCTCAGCTCGGCGGCATCTCGAGAGCGCTCAGCCATCCGCGGACCTCGTCGCGGATGGCTGGGTTGCCGTCTGCGCCAGAGGTGGTGAGGAAGCGCCCGAGCACGGCTCGCGCTTCTTCGGTCGCGCCCGCGTCGCGGAAGCACTGGCCCACGATGAACAGCGTGGTGAGGTCGGCGGGCGCGCTCGCGTTCTCGAGGCTGAGCAGCTCGCGCGCATGCGGGAGCGCGTCGACCGCGCGCTTCGCATCGAGCAGCGCGCCTACGAGCGGCTCGAGGTAGCCGTGCGCGTCGCCGCCGCCGCTCCGGACGACGTCGAGCGCGCGGAGCAGGAGCTCGACGGCCGGCGCGGGCTGTCCGTTCGCCCACACGGTCACGCCGTGCGCGTGCAGGCACTCGGCGAGGAGAAGATCGTCCTCGGGGAGGGTCGCCTCGGCGATCGCGACGGCGCGTCGCTGCACCTCGAGCTCGCGATCCATCTGCGTGCTCGCGGTCGCGTTGTCCTCGCCGGAGGCGCGCGCGAGCCCCATGAGCGGAACGATCAGCTCCTTCGCGTGGTCGCCGTGTGCACGCTCGGCGTGGGCGACGGCCTCCTCGAAGATACGCCGCGCGCCGACGTAGTCGCCGCCGGAGAGGTGGCTCTCGCCGTCCTCCACGAGCGCGGATAGCGCCTCGGTCATGAGTGGGGTCTCGTGTCGCGTCGCATGTGCAGATTCGACCGTAGCGCTGCGCACAGCGTCACGCGAGGCGGGCGAGGCCGCATTTCCGCACACGCCGAGGTCGGTTTTCGAAGCAGACAACGATAGGCTGATGAGGTGCTCCGGAATGTCGTTGCCTACGGCGTGGTCTCGCTCGGCGCGCTGGCGCTCGGGCGCGATCCCGGCTGCAGCGGCTCCGACTCTCCGTCGAGCGGCGTGAACGCGCCGTGCACGCGCACGAAGGACTGCAACGGCGGCCTCGTCTGCATGGAAGGGGTCTGCACCGAACCCGACTCGGGCGCGCCTGCCGCCGACTCCGGCGCTGGAATTGCTCCCGCTGTGGATGCCGCGGATGACGGCGGCTGACACCGTCAAGGATCTCCATGTCGAGGTGAAGCGGTGCCCCGAGTGCGGCACCGGCTTCGGGACGGAAGCCGCGTTCTGTCCGTTCGACGGCCTGGCGCTGAAGGCGAGCACCTGGGATCCGACCCGCGATCCGCTCACGGGCACGGTCATCGAGCAGCGCTACGAGGTGATCGCGCCGATCGGCGAGGGCGGCATGGGCACCGTCTACCGGGTCCGCCACGTCACGCTCGATCGCATGTTCGCGATGAAGGTGTTGCGCCGCGATCTGGCTGCAGATCGAGGGCTCGCGGCGCGGTTCCTCCAGGAGGCACGTGCGACGGCCGCCATCCGCCACCCCGCGGTCGTCGCGATCAGCGATTTTGGCTCGCTCGCGGACGGCGCTCCTTACTTCGTAATGGATCTCCTCGTCGGCGAGACGCTCGCGACACGCATGCGGGCGCGCGGTCTGCTCTCGCCGCGAGAGGCCTCGGGCATCGCGCGAAAGCTCGCGGACGCTCTCTCGGCGGCGCACGCGGCAAACGTCGTTCATCGCGATCTGAAGCCCGAGAACGTCTTCCTCGTGCGGAGCGCGACGAGCAAGGGCGGCGTCGACGAGGACGTCCGCATCGTCGACTTCGGCGCGGCGAAGATCGTCGGCGGCAGCAAGCTCACGCGCCCCGGCGTCGTCTTCGGAACGCCCTATTACATGTCGCCCGAGCAAGCGGGCGGGCAGCCCGTCGACGCGCGCGCGGACGTCTACTCGCTCGGCGTCCTGCTCTACGAGATGATCACGGGCGCCGTTCCGTTCGAAGCCGACACGTACATGGGCGTCCTCACGAAGCACCTCTTCGCGGCGCCGCCGAAGCCGAGCGAACGGGCGCCTTCGGGCGTGCAGCTTGGCGACCTCGAGGCGGTCGTGATGCGCGCGCTCGAGAAGGAACCGTCCGAGCGCTACCAGTCGATGACGGAGCTCGCCGCCGCCATCGAGCGTGCGCTGGAGGCCAAGCCTGACGAGCAGGCACCGAGGGCGGAGGCGAAGCCGAACCGCACCCTCGCGCTCCCCTCGCTGAGCACCGCGGACAAGATCGAGCGCTCGGTCACGCGTCAGCTCGTCGAGGAGCACCAGCGGAGCCGGCGGGTGCGGATCGTCGCCGGGGTCTTCGCGGTGGTCACGGTGGTCGTCGGCGGGATCGGGCTCCTCGTCCTCGAGGGCGCGCTCGCGGGGCCGAAGAAGACGGAGCTCGCGTCGTCTTCGGCATCTCCTACGGCTTCGGTCGCCGCGTCTGCCGCTGCGTCGACCACCGAGCCCTCGGCCTCGGTCGCCACGTCGACTTCGTCCGATCCTTTGCCATCTTCGCCGTCCGGAGCCGTCGCGGCTTCCGTTCCGGCGGCGATCTCGGCGCCGCCCGTGACGGCCGCGGCTCCCGCCACGACCGCGCGGCCGGTCGCGGGCCAGGCGTTGGGCGTCGCGCCTGCGCGGCCGAAGCCTCCCTTGCCCGAGCCGCCTCGCACGACCGCCCGACCGCCGGGCCAGGTCGACCCCTTCACCAGCAAGCCGCCCGTGCCTCCGGCGACGGCCTCGGACCCGCTCGACCCGTGGCGCCGCTGAGGCGTTCCGCGCCTTTTGTGTAATGATGTCGCGGAAACGTTGACCTATCGGGTCGCGGGGCGGATCCTTTCCGAGAGTTTCGTGGCGAAGAAGAAGGTCCTCCTGGTCGATGCCGACCCGCGCAGCGTGCGGGTCCTCGAGGTCAGCCTACGAAAGGCTGGTTACAACGTCGCGTGCGCGACCGACGGCGCCGCCGCGCTGGAGATGATCGAGCACCAGGCGCCGGACCTCGTCATCGCCGATACGAAGCTCCCCAAGATGGACGGCTACGCGTTCGTGCGTCGCCTCCGCGAGCGCAGCGAGTGGGCGTCGATCCCGGTGGTCTTCCTCGCGTCGCAGCGCTCCGTGGAGGACAAGATCCGTGGCCTCGAGCTCGGCGTGGAGGACTACCTCACGAAACCGATCTTCGTTCGAGAGCTGCTCGCGCGCGTCAACGTCGTGCTGGCGCGCCGCGCGCAGGAGAGCCTCTCGGACAGCCGCGTGTCTTCGACCCCGACGACGCGCTTCGCCGGCTCGATCCAGGACATGACGGTCGTCGACCTCCTGCAGACCTTCGAGATCTCGAAGAAGAGCGGGACCATCACGTTCAAGAACGGCACAAGGCTCGGGCATGTCTGGTTCGAGCGCGGTCGCGCGGTCGACGCCGAGGTCGGCGCGCTCCGCGGCGAAGAGGCCGTCTACCGGATGCTCGTCTGGAACGAGGCCGATTTCGAGGTCAACTTCGGGCCCATCACGCGCGAGGAGGTCGTCGAACAGCCGACCTCGGTCCTGGTCATGGAGGGCATGCGCCGCGCGGACGAGTGGGGCCGGCTGGTCGAGCAGCTCCCGCCGCTCGACCAGATGTTCGAGGTCGATCACGAGAGGCTCGTCGATCGCCTGAGCGAGATCCCGGACGAGCTGAACGGCATCCTTCGGCTGCTCGACGGCAAGCGCACGTTCATGGACGTCGTGGACGAGTCGCCGTTCGAGGATCTCTCGACGCTGACGACACTCTCGAAGCTCTACTTCGAGGGGCTGCTCGTCCCGGTGGTGGTCGAGAGCGTCGCTGCTCCTCCTGCCGCGGAGGCCGTTCGCATCAGCGTGAAGCCGGAGACAGCTGCGCCCGCGAGCGTCGCACCGCCGACGGTCGTGCAGGCGATGTTGCATCCCGGTGTCTTCGTCGATCCGACGGCGACGCCTCCGCCGGCGATCGAGCCGACGCCGATGACGGCGGATCCTCCGCGTGCTCGGGCGAGCACGTCCACGCGGCCGCTTCCGGCGCCGCCCGGCGCGGGGTCGAGGGTGTCGACGCCGCCTCCGCCGCGCCCCACGCCGACCGCGGGTCGTGCGAAGACCAAGTCGTACACGCCGGCGTATTCGGTCGTGCCCGACACCGAACAGGTACCGCCGCCTCCGGCGGGGGCGGAGCCCGCCTACGACGGCACCAGGACGATGCCGATGGCCGCAGTGGTCGTAGATTCCGCCGATCTCACGCCGCTGGTCGACGAAGCGGATGTCGAATACGTGTCCGCGTCCATCGTGCCGGTCGCGCCCGTGCGGGAGTCGGACCCGAACGTCGTGGCGGCCGCCGCAGACGCGCACGTCGACGCGGAGGCGCCTCCGCCTCTGCCCTCCGCGCGCAGCATGAACGAGCTCGTCTTCGCGAAGTCGAGTCCGGAGATCGAGTGGACGGCGCGGCCGGGGAGCAGTCGGCCGCCAGCTGCCGTGGCGCGGGTGTCGTCGCGACCGCCTCCGGTCGACGCCGCGGACGAGGACGCCGACGAGCAGGAGCGCGCGCACGGCGCCGGGCACTTCGTGACCGGGCCCCAGTGGCTGGAGGACGCCGCCGAGGACGAACGGCCGGCGCCGACGCGCGTAAGCGGCAAGGTCATCGCGTTCACGATGGTCGCCGTCACGCTGGCCTTCGCGGCGCTCGCGCTCTACGCGAGGAACTCTTACCGCGGGGATCACGACAACCAGACCGGCCTCGGTCTGCCGCTGCGCCACGGCGGCGCGACCACCACGGCTGCCACCTCGACGGGCGCAACGCCGACGGCCGATACGGTGACGACGCCAACCGCGGTCCCCGTCGTGAGCGCGACGGCTGCTCCGAGCGCAACGCTGGCCCCGAGCGCGACGGTGGCGGTGGTGCCGGCTGTCACGCCTGCGCCGCCGGTCACGAATCCCGGCGCCGCCAACGGAAATCCGGTCGCCACGGGGGCGAGGCCCGTGGTCGTGAACCCCATCGCGACGGTCGAGCCGGTGCAACCCGTGCACACCGAGGCGCCGTCGTCGTCGGCCGCGGCGGCCGCCGATACATTCACTGCGGAGGCGCAGAAGGCGCTCGAGAAGGAGGGGCAGGGAGGCTCCGCCGGACGCGCCGCCGATCTCGCGCAGCGCGCGACGAAGCGAGACCCGACGAACGCCGAAGCGTGGCTCACGCTCGGCGCCGCCTACTCCAGCCTCGGTAGCAAGAACCTGGCGCAGCAGGCGTTCCGCTCGTGCGCGAGGCAAGCGGTCGGACCGCGCGTCGCCGAATGCCGCGCCCTCGCTGGCCTCCCGCCCGAGTGATGATCTACTGCTCCGCGCGTACGCGCGGGTCGAGCGCTGCGTAGACGAAGTCGACCGCGATCGTGGAGAGCACGACGGCCACCGCCGTGACCAGCACGCAGCCCATGATGACGGGGCCGTCGCGATCGAGCATCGCCGTCACGCTGAGCGAGCCGATCCCGGGCCAGCGGAAGATCGACTCCGTCACGATCGCGCCACCGATGAGCGTGCCGACGTCGATGCCGAGGATCGTCACGATCGGCATCAGGGCGTTCCGGAGCGCATGACGAACGACCACCGCGCGCCGCGACAGGCCCTTCGCGCGAGCCGTGCGAATGTAGTCCTGACCGAGCTGTCCGATCATCTCGTCGCGGACCATCCGCGTGTAGTACGCGGCGCCGAACACGCCGAGCGTGAGCGCCGGAAGGATGACGCTCGCGACGTGTCCCATGAACGTGTCGCCCCAGCCGTCGAGCGGCAGTAGCCGCAGCCGGTACGCGAAGAACCACTGGAAAAATAGGCCGATGATGAAGGTCGGGGCGCTGATCCCGAGCAGGCTGACGCCGACGGCGAGGTGATCGATCGCCGTCTTCTTCCGCGAGGCGGCGAGCACACCCGCGCTCACGCCGAGCAGCACCTGGACGAACGCGGCGGCAAGCGCGAGGACGAGCGTGCGCGGCATCCGCTCCGCGAGGATGGTGACGACGGGCCGACGCTGCTGCGCGCTCTTGCCGAGATCGAGATGGAGTCGACCGACCAGCGGTGCGCATGTCGCATGCGCCTTGTCACCCTGCGGGGCCCCGGCCGGCGCGACGTGCACCAGGCGACTCATGAAGCGTGCATACTGCACCCATAGCGATTGATCGAGGCCGAGCTCGCTCCGGATGCGCGCGATGTCCTGCGGCCTCGCCTGCGGCCCCGCCACCATGCGCACCGCGTCGGAGGGCAAGGCGTGGCTCACGACGAACGCGAGCGTCACCGTCGCCCACACGACGAAGACCGCCCACACGAGCCGGCGACCGAGGCGCGCGATCATCGCGGACCAGCGCTCCGTGACAGAGGCGCGCCGCGCGGGCTGCCGTCACCGAACAGCTTCGCGTAGACGTCGCCGGAGAACACCGCGCGCGCCGCGGTGCGTCCGGCGACCCGATCGATCCACACGCGCGTGGGGTCGGTCGTGGCCATCGGATGAGGCTTGTAGTCACGCACGTAGGGATGCCACTGCGCGTAGAAGCGGTAGTAGTGCGTGAACGCCCACGGGGCCTCGTCGCAGATGATCTCCTGCGCCTCGCCGTAGATCTTCTTGCGGCGCGCGGCGTCGAGCTCGTGGCGCGCGCGGTCGACGAGCTCGTCGACGCGCGGGTTCGCGTAGAACGCGGAGTTGTTCGACTCCTCGTCGTTGATCGACCGCGAGTGGAAGAGCGGCTCGAGGAAGCTGCCCGCCTCCGGGTAGTCCTGCGTCCAGAACGCGGGGCCGAACGCGACCTGCTTGCGCCGCCCGCGCAGCGCGAGGAACGCGGCGTAGTCGACGACGCGCACGTCGAGCCGGATCCCGATGCGCGCGAGCTGCTGCATCGTGACCTGGACCATGTACTCGTCGATGCCCTGCGAATACGTCGTGTAAGGGATTGGCGTCGGGTAGCCGCCGGTGCGCGCGACCGGGTCGTACGCGTAGCCGGCGCGCTTCATGTGCTCGAGCGCGGCCGTGAGATCGAAGGTCTGGCCCTTGAGCGTGGCGTCATACCCCTCGACGGCGGGCGGCACCGGGAGGTTCGCGGGCCGCATGTTCGCGGCGCGGATGAGGACGAGGTGCTCGCGGTCGAGCGCGGAGGCGATCGCGCGCCGGAGCTCGATGTTGTCGAACGGAGCCATCTCCGTGTTCATCGCGAGGCCTGCCACCTGCTTGTCGAGCTCGTACTCCCCGTAGGGCTTCCAGCGAGGATCAGCCTGGAATTTCAGGAGATCGGGAGAGAGAAAGTCACGGAGGATGTCCTGATCGCCGGTCGTGAACTTGAAGCGCTGGCTCGTGAGGTTGACGTGGAACAGCGTCCTCACGGCATCGAGGTAGGGGAGGCCGGGCCGGAAGTACCCGTCGTGGCGGACGACGGTGATCTGGCGACCGTGATCCCAGCCGCCGGGCAAGAGCTTGAAGGGGCCCGCGCCACACGGGTGCCACGTCTCGACGTAGCGCGTGCCGCCACTCCGGCACACCGGGCGAAGCGGCGGCATCGCGAGCAGCGGAAGGAAGGCGGCGTCGGGCGCGTCGAGCCTGAAGGTCACGACGTACCGACCGTCGACGGTGACACCGTCGAGGTGCTCGGCCTTGCCGCCGACGAACCGCGCAAAGCCACTTATCGAAGCGAGGTAGCTCGCATACGGGTTGGGCGACGTCGGATGGAGCGCACGCTCGACCGACCGCTTCACGTCGTCGGCGGTGAGCTCCTCGCCGTCGTGGAAGCGGACACCCTCGCGGAGGACGAAGCGGAACTGCGTCCCGTCCTCCGAGACCGTCCAGCGCTCGGCGAGGTCGGGTACGATCTTTCCCTCCACGTCGTAGTCGATGAGCCCCGCGAACATCGACTCGAGGATCTGCGGGACCAGGCCGTCGGCGACGTTCGCGGGATCGAGCGTCCGGATGTCGCCGAAGCTCGCGGTCGTGAGCATCCCGCCGCGGCGAGGCTGACTCGCGTCCGTCGCGGCGCTCGGGAGCGGGGCAGGGAGCTCGTTCGAGCAGCCGACGCCCGCGAGCGCGAGCGCTGCGAGGGCCGAACGCACGAGCTCACTGCTTCTGCGGATCGAGCGCATCGCGCAGGCCCTCCCCGAGCATGTTGAAGCCGAGGACGCTCGCCATGATCGCGAGACCGGGCGCGAGCGAGATCCACGGCGAGGTCGTGAAGTAGTCCTGCCCTTCGAAGAGCATGTGGCCCCAGGTCGGGGTCGGCGGGGCGATTCCTCCACCGAGGAACGAAAGAACACTCTCCGCGAGGATCATCTGCGCGACGGAGACCGTCGCGACGACGACGAGCGGTCCGGCAACGTTCGGCAGGACGTGGCGGAGCATGATCATCGGCGTGCTCTGACCGAGGGCACGCGACGCCGTGACGAAGTCGAGGTTGCGGAGCTGCATCGTCTTCGCCCTGACGATCCGCGCGGTTCCGAGCCAACCGGTGAGGCCGAGGGTGAGCAGGATCGTCGTCGGCGTCGTGTGGTCGAGGGCCGCGGCGAGCGCCATCACGAGCAGCAGGAAGGGGAAGGCGAGGCCGATGTCGACGATGCGCATCAGCGCGGCGTCGAGCATCCGCCCCTCGAACCACCCGGCGATGATCCCGACGACGCCGCCGGTCGCCGTGGCGATCAGCGTCGCGGCGATCCCGATGAACAGCGAGAGGCGCGCGCCCACCGCGAGCCGGACGAGCTCGTCGCGGAAGAGCCGGTCCGTCCCGAGCCAGAACGTGGCGTTCGGGCCGACGGGGAGCTTGTCGGCCGAGATCCCGCGCACGAAGTCGCTCTCGTAAGGGTCATGGCTCGAGAGGAGCGGCCCGAGGAGCGCGAAGAGCACGAGCGCGCCGACGATCGCGACGCCCATCGAAGCCGAACGGTTCTTCCGAAAAGCTCGGGCGATCACGGGACGTGCGGAAGGGATCGGGACGACGGCGCGCGGCACGACGGTCCGCCGGACTGCAGGAAGGAGGCCACGATCGACGCGAAGGCTTCGGGCTGCTCGTCGGGCGGGCAGCGCCCGCACTCGAGGACCTCGAAGCGACCCTTCAGGGCCCGCGCGAGGCGGCGCCCGTGCTCGACGGGGGCCATGCGGTCGTCGCGGCCCCACACGACGAGTGACTCGGCCGTCACGCGCGGGAGGCGCGCCACGAGCGGTCGGGTGTCAGCCTTGGCGACGATGGTGGCGTGCGCGGCCTGACGGGCCGCCGGCGCGTTGAACGACGCAAAGAAGGCGTCGACACGGCCCTCCGGCACCTCCGTGCAGCCCGAATAGACGGATCCTTCGACGTAGGTCCGAAAGAGCGTGTGACCCATGAGCTGGCGCCAGAGCAGGCCTCCGACGACCGGAACGCGACCCGCGCGGTCGAGGACGTGCTCGTCCGTCGGATAGACGAGCGCGTCGACGAGGACGAGCTTGTGCACCAGAGCCGGGTGCCGCGCCGCGAGCGCGAGCGCGACGCCGCCGCCCATGGCGTGGCCGCCGACGTGCACCCGTCCGAGCCCGAGGCCCGCGACGAGATCGGCGACGCTGTCCGCGAAGGCGTCCCAGCCGTACGCGAAGCGCTGGGGGTCGGGCTTCTCGCTCGCACCGAACCCCGGGAGGTCGGGCGCGATGACCCGAAAGTTCGAGGAGAGGTGAGCGAGCGTCGCGAGGAACGTCTCGTGGCTGGCGAGCCCGTCGTGGAGGAGGACGAGCGGCGGCCCCGATCCCGCTTCGACGAAGCGGATGCGCGCGGCGCGTGCGGAGACGTCCCTGGCCAACATTTCGCGGGCGAATGTACCACGGAGCAGAATTTGGACGCCGAGCCTCTGCCCGGGCGAAGATCGCACCATCACTCACACGAGAGCGTCGCGACCCCCGGGCAGCGTGACCTCGTGAGCCTTTCCATCGCGAATCACACCCGTGTGATCTGCACGTGTTCGCCGACGCTCGCGCTATGACATTGTTTGTCATGGCATTGATCTAAGGGTGCGAACACAGTTCCATTATGGAAAGGCGCAATTATTTTGCGATCACTGCGTTGACCCGAATCTTTTGTTCGGAATACAGTCGCTCGCGTCGGACCTACGCCGGCGATCTCCATCAGTCTTCTGATGTGGATCGCCAGGCCGTCTCGCCGGTTCGTGTCCTCGGGCACGGGTCAGAGCGAGGCATCTTCCGAAAATATTCGGAGTGAAAATGCACCCTCTCTCGCAAGGCGCGCCGCCTTCGCGGGTGGGTCGCATTTGCGGGAGTCGTTCGGTTTCGTGCCGAGCCGCGTCGTGAGGCGCGCTTAGCGAAGTCGAGCCGGGGGGAAAGGTAGCTGGCTGTAGGACGTAGGTCCCAACCGCCAGCCGCCACGACGGACGTGTGTGCTCGACACGCGTCGTCACGGTCGAAGTTGCCGCTCGCAGCGCCTGGGAGAAAACATGGACCCGAAGAATTCAATCGTTGGGGATCTGATCGACGAGACGCTGCCGGCCGGAGAGCCGACTTCCCCGATGGTCGAGGGTGCCCTTGCGCTCGACGCCGACGCGACCACGCCCGACGAAAAAGGCGTGACGCGTGAGCAGCGTCGCTCGCGCCGCAAGCGCGACGTGCGTGCTCGCACGATCAGCGTGAAGCGCATGACGAAGCGCGAGCTCGAGCTCGGTCGCATGCTCTACCCGGACGTCGAGGACGTCATCAAGCCGAAGCTGCGCGAGGACTGCGCGCAGGGCGAGCGCCCGTGCCCGTTCGTCTCGTGCAAGCACCACCTCTACCTCGACGTGTCGGCTCGCACCGGCGCGATCAAGCTGAATTTTCCCGACCTCGAGGTCTGGGAGATGACCGAGACCTGCGCGCTCGACGTCGCAGATCGCGGCGGTACGACGCTCGAAGAGGTCGGCGCGATCATGAATCTGACCCGTGAGCGCATTCGCCAGGTCGAGGTGAAAGGCCTCGCGAAGCTCGAGGCGCTCAAGGACATGTCCGCCCTCCGCGATTACGTCGATGAGGGTCCGGTCGGCAAGCGCCGCCTCCCCGTCCTCGCGAAGCCCGTCGCCAAGGAAGAGGAAGAGGACGAGGAGGACGCCGAGGAGGACTTCGACGCCGACGAGTTCGCCTCCGACGCTCTGGACGCCGAATGAACTTCCTCAAGCTCGGTATCTAGGTCGCGACTTCGCTTACGGTTCCAAGCGTTTCTCCTGCAGACGACGGCCCGGGTTAGCCACCCGGGCCGTTTCCTTTTGGGGGCTCCGACCCCTCGCTTCGCGACCCTCCTTTGGGATGCCACTTGCCGGCGTGAGTCGCCTGCGGCGAACGGCGTCGCGGCGGCGCCGATTTCACGCCTGGGTTGGGTCGGACTGCCGACCTACCCCGTAGGGCGCCGTCGATGCGTGCCGCGTAGCGCGTGGGTCGTTGACCGGCCGGATTCCGGATCGAGGACCAACATGAAACCGCGTGCGCTGCGCACGCCGGTCGGCGCGCAGCGCCGATTCTTCCTGGGGGAAGCTCGCCGCGAAGCGGCGAGGGGGACCGGAGGTCCCCAACATGATAGACCGGCGCCAATGCCCATCCGGACCGCGCTCCTTTCCGTCTCCGACAAGACCGGCCTCATGGGCTTTGCGGCCGCGCTCGCGAAGCGCGGTGTGACGATCCTCTCGAGCGGCGGGACCGCCAAGGCGCTCTCGGCCGAGGGCATCCCCGTCGAGACCGTCGAGAGCTACACGGGCTCTCCGGAGGTCATGGGCGGCCGTGTGAAGACGCTGCACCCCCGGGTCCACGGCGGGATCCTCGCGCGGGCCGGCACCGACGACCAGGACCTCGCGCGCATCGGCGGAAGGCTCATCGACCTCGTGGTCGTGAACCTGTATCCGTTCGAGAAAGTCGCCGAGAATCCGACGGCTGGCTACGAGGAGCTGATCGAGAACATCGACATCGGCGGTCCCTCGATGGTGCGCTCCGCCGCGAAGAACCACGCGCGGGTGACGATCGTCTGCGACCCGAGCGATTACGACAGGGTGCTCGCCGAGCTGGAGACCTCGGGTGAGGTGTCGGCCACGACGCGCCGTGAGCTCGCGGCCAAGGCGTTCTCTCACACCGCCGCGTACGACGCGGCGATCAGCGGCGTTCTCTCCGGGCCGCGCGCGCAGGATCCCGACGGCACGGTCGGCGCGAGCCCGTACCCGAAGTACCTCACGCTGCCGTTCGAGCGAGCCTACGGCCTCCGCTACGGCGAGAACCCGCACCAGTCGGGCGCGTTCTACGTGGAGCGAGGCGCAGCGGCTGGCACGATCGCTAGCGCTTCGAGCCTCGGTGCCGGCGGCAAGGAGCTCTCGTTCAACAACCTCGTGGACGTCGACGCTGCGCTCGAGGCGGTCCGCGAGTTCCAGGGCCCGGCGGCGGTCGTCGTCAAGCACACGAACCCCTGCGGCGTGGCGTGCTCGGCCTCGCTCGCGGATGCCTACCTCACCGCCCGTGACGCGGACGCGCTCAGCGCCTTCGGCGGCATCGTGGCGCTGAACCGCGAGGTCGACGAGGCCACGGCGAAGCTCCTCGCCGAGACGTTCCTCGAGTGCGTGGTCGCCCCCGCGTTCAGCAAGGAAGCGCTCGCGGTTCTTCGCGCGAAGAAGAACCTGCGCCTCCTCGCGACCGGCGCATGGCTCTCGGCCGATCACGCCGCGCTGCAATACAAGCGCGTCGGCGGTGGTCTCGTCGTCCAGGCCCGCGACGCGACGGCCGAGGGCGAGGTCACGAATGGCAAGGTGGTCACGAAGCGCGCGCCCACCCCCGAGGAGATGAAGTCCCTGGATTTCGCGTGGCGCGTCTGCAAGCACGTCAAATCCAACGCGATCGTCCTCGCGAAGGGCGAGCGCACGGTGGGCGTCGGCGCCGGCCAGATGTCACGCGTCATCTCGGTGCAGATTGCATGCGAGAAGGCGGGTCGAGAATCGAAGGGAAGTGTGCTCGCCAGCGACGCTTTCTTCCCGTTCCCCGACGGCCTCGAGCTCGCCGCGAAGAACGGAATCACCGCCGTCGCGCAGCCCGGCGGCAGCGTGAAGGACCCCGACGTGATCGCCGCCGCAGATGCCCTCGGCGTCGCGATGGTCATGACGGGATTCCGCCACTTCCGGCACTAGTGCGCGGTTCGCAGACTCGTCAGTTGTAGAGCGGCCACCACGCGTGCCCGATCGGTGCGCCGCTGTCGTTGCCCTCGGCGAGACAGGAAACGCCGCGGGTCGACGCGCAGCCGTCGTCCTTGGCGGTGACCGGGCCGTGGTAGCGGCACTTGATGGCCCCGGGAGAGCACGATCCGCCGGTGCCCGGGTACTCCGCCGGGCACTCGGCAGGATTGCTAGGGATCGCCTCCGGGCAGCCTCCGGCGGCAGGTTCGGCGTCGCTTCCGCCGCACGCCGCCACGGCGAGGCTGACGGCGAAGAGCGCGGACGCGATGGATGCGGAATGGGGCGCCTTCATCATGAATCCGTTGCGCTACTGAGCGCCGACCCAGTGGCCGGTCGCATCGACGCCACCATCCGCGGTGGTGCCGCCGACGCACGCGAGAAGCGCGGTCGACCAGCAGCCGTGCCCGTCGCCGTCACCCGCGCCGGGATACCAGCATTTCAGCCCGACCGACGCGCACGAGGGAGGGGGCCGGCGTGTGTACGCGGGCGGGCACTCCGGCGGATTCGTGTTCGCCGGATAGGTGCACGTGTTCGCGGTCGGAGGCGCCGAGTCGGGACCGTTGCTCGTGGTTCCCCCGCTGGCGCCGCCCGTCTTCGCGGCTTCGGGAGCCCCCGAGGTCGTGTTGGCGGAGGTGGTGCTGGGGTCCGTGGAGCCGGTGCCGTCACCGGTCGGCTCGACGCTGCCCCCGCAAGCAGAGACGGTGGCCATCATCGCCGTGAGCGAGAGAAGAGCCGAAAGAGCACGGGAAGAGGGGCGCATGCGCCGCCGGTGTGCAACGCTCGCGCCATCGCGAAAACGTCGTGAATGATGGCGATCCGTGCCCGACGCCGGTCGCCTCCGAGCCTGCCAGGGTGTGCCGCCCCGGATCGCGGTGTCGCGCTCACCTCGTTAGCTACTTATTTGGCCCATCCCATCGCGTTCTGGCATCCCTGGCGCATGGCAGGAATGAGCGAGACGTGCACGGTGTGCGGGCGGGGCTTCGACGTTCAGTTCCGTTACCAGATGGAAGAGAAGGACAACGCGTTCTCCTTCTTCTGTTCGCAGGCTTGTCACGGCAAGAGCCTCCGCGGTGAAGCGGCGGGCGGCGTCGTCTGTGATTGCTGCAACAAGCGCTTCACCGTCGAGCTGGTCTCGCAGGTCGTGCGCATCAAGGGTGAGGCGCGGTACGCCTGCTCGGAAGGGTGTCGCGGGCAGCTGCTCCAGGAAGCTGGCGGGGTCCGGCTCGGCGCGATGAATGCGCCCGCGCCCGTCGCTGCCGCGACGCCTGCGCCCGCTTCGGTTCGCCTGCCGTCGCCGTCGCCGTCTTCGCCCACGATGTCGACGCTCGCGCCCACGCCCGCGCCGATGCCGGTGGCAGAGACCGCGCCCGACTCGGGCCCGCGCGTCACGCACGTCGAGCGCAAGCTCGCGGCGCCGAAGAAGCTCGCCGTGTTCAACCACAAGGGCGGCACCGGCAAGACGACCACGACGGTCAGCATCGCCGCGGGGCTCGCGATGAAGGGCTACAAGGTCCTCCTCGTCGACACCGACTCGCAGGGCAACGTCGGCGTCTCCCTCGGCGTGAAGGCCGAGCGCACCCTCTATCACTGTCTCGTCATGGGCCTGAAGCCGCAGGACATCGCGGTGAAGGTCCGCGAGAACCTCGACCTCGTTCCCTCGAACGAGACCCTCGCCGCCGCCGAGCTCTATCTCGCCGGCCGCCAGAACCGCGACCGCATCCTCAAGGATCGCCTCGCGTCGGCGCTCAGCCACTACGACGTCGTCATCCTCGATTGCTCGCCCTCGCTCTCGCTCCTCAACCAGAACGCGCTCGTCTTTGCCGACGGCATCCTGGTGCCGGTCGCGTGCGACTTCCTCTCGCTCGTCGGCGTTCGCCAGGTCATCAAGACCGTGAAGAACGTCAACGCGCTGCTCCACCACCCCGTCCAGATCTACGGCGTGCTCCCGACCTTCTACGATTCGCGCGCGCGGATCTGCCGCGACGCGTGGGGCACGATGAAGGAGCACTTCGGCGACCGCTGCTTCCAGCCTGTCCGCGCGACGACGAAGATCAAGGAAGCCCCCGCGCAGGGCAAGACGATCTTCGAGTACGCGCCCGAGTCGAACGCCGCGGTCGATTACGCCCGCGTCGTCGAGCGCCTCATCACCGGGCACGTCACCGAAGCCGGCGACGACGGCGAGGCCGAAGCCGACGACACCCAGGCGATGACCGGCTGAGCGACCTTCGGAAGCTCGTGCCGTGTGACTCAGGGGCCTGAGCGCCGCTCACCAACCAACAAGACTTCAGACGCGAGGAGACAATACAGATGGCAGCGCGAGACGATGACGGTGCGGGACTCGGGGCGGCACGCGTGCTCGACGGCGACGAGGTGCAGGGCGTCCTGACGGGCGCTTTCTACCAGGCGCCGCCCGAGAGCGGTCGCATGCTCAAGGCCGAGCGCGACGTGAATGCGAAGGCAAAGCCGACGCACTACAAGGTGATCTGCATCTCGATGTACACGAAGGATCTGGAGCAGCTCGACGAGCTCGTCGAGAAGCTGAAGACTCGCGGCATCACGAAGGCCAACCGGAGCGCGCTCATCCGCGTCGCCCTCGAGCAGCTCGACCTCGACAAGGTCCCGCGCGGCATGTGATCCCTCGAACAGGCGGAGGGGCGAAGGGGAGAGGGGACGGCACTGAAGTCGGCGCCGTCCTTTTCATCCCTCCTTCGCCCGTCCGCCTGTTCCAGTGGTTTGTGACGTTTCCGCAAATTCGCGGCATTTTCGGGCACTTGAGGCGTCTCCGAGGCGTCCCCGAGTGCAGGCCCCCTTGCGCCATGCCGCACTGCGCAACATAACGCGTGGTGGATGTCCCGCCCGCTGTCGCTGTTCGCGCTGCTCGTGCCTGGCGTCGCATGGCTCTCGGGGATCGGCTGCGCGATGAGCCCGCCGGCGGACACGTCACCGGATCTCGATCCGAGCCTGCCCGGCGTCGACGTCGGAAGTGATCCGAAGCCCGCGCCCGGGACGCCGACCGCCGAGGGCGGAACGACCAGCGGCGGCGGAACGAGCACGACCACCGACGCCGGAAGTAAATCGTCGATCGCGCCCGACGCCGCGCCGCCGCTCGACGCCGCGCCCGCGATGCCGAAGCCGACGGCCGGCGAGCTCCTCCTGACCGAGGTGATGTACGCGACGTTCACGCCCGAGCCCGCGAGCGAGTGGTTCGAGCTCCACAGCGTCGCGAGCTCCGAGCGCTCGCTCGGCGGCCTGACGATCAAGGACGGCAGCGGACGCACACACACGATCGGCGCGGGGCTGACGATCGCGCCCGGCGCTTACCTCGTGCTCGCGCGCGACAAGGCCGCAGCGATCGCCGCGAAGGTGCCGCAATCCGCCATCGCCTACGAGTACGGCACGGGGCTCCCCGACAACGCGGGCATCCTCCTCACGAACGGCGCGACCGGCGCGGTGTCGATCATGAACGGCGCGGCGACGCTCGCCTCGGCGCCGTACGGCGGCTGGTACAGCCAGTCCGGCGGCAGCTCCGTGCAGCTGAAGGTGCTCGACCCCGCGCAGGCGAGCGCGAAGACGAGCTGGTGTCTCTCGCTCACCGCCTGGACCACGGGCTCCGAGAAGGGCACGCCGGGCGCGGCGGAGGATTGCCCGTGAGCGGGCGCTAGCCGATCGAGTCCCAGAACGCCTGGAGATCGGCGGGGAACGGCGCCTCGATCACGAGTCGCTCCTGCGTCATCGGATGCGCGAGGGCGAGCCGTGCCGCGTGCAGAGCGTGGCGCGGGTGCTCGAGGAGCACGAGGTCCTCCTCGGTGAGCTCGCCGTCCGCGCCGCGCGCGAAGCACGTCTCGTCCGGACCATAGAGCTTGTCGCCGACGATCGGCGCGCCAAGGCTCGCGAGGTGGACGCGGATCTGGTGCTGACGTCCGGTCTCGAGCTCGCAACGCACGCGAGAGTACGGCAGCTGCCCCTCGCGCCCGCGCGTCGCCTCGACCCGAAAGCGCGTCGACGCCGACACCGCGTTGTCGGAAATACCGAGGCGCATCTTCACGCGATACGAGCTCGTCGGGTCGAGCTCGAGCGAGCGCTCGAAGCGGAACGCGCCAGGTCCGTCCTCCGTCGCAGGCGTCACCTTCGCGCCGACGCCCTCCGCGAGCGCGGGGTCCGGCGCGCCCCACGTCATCGCGACGTAGGTCTTCTCGATCCCGCGAGACTCGATGACCTTCTTGAGCGCGCGATCGGCGGTGGTCGACTTCGCGACGAGGAGCACGCCGCTCGTCTCGCGATCGATGCGATGACCGAGCGAGAGGAACTGCCCGGGGCGCTCCGCCTTGAGGACGTTGATGAGCGTGTTCTTGTGGTAGCGCGCGCTCGGGTGGACCGGCAGCCCGGCCGGCTTGTCGACCGCGAGGATGTGCTCGTCCTCGTAGAGGACGGGCACGTCGGTCGGGACCTGCTCCTCGTCCCACGGCGCTCGCCAGAGCAGGACGTGCTCCTCCGTCTGGACGCGGTGGTTCGAGCGGAGACGCTTGCCGCGGACGTCGTAGGCGCTGACCTTGACGATGTACTGCGTGCGTGTCCGGCTCGTCCGCTTGAGCTGGCCCTGGAGAAAAACGTCGAGGCGCTGCCCGGCGACCTCGGGCTGCACCCGGAAGACGCTGAGGACCGACCCCTCCGGAACGCCCTCCGGACGGACGATCTCGACGGTTTCGAGGGCATCCGATGAGCGCAGCCGGGTCACGATCCGCATTTCTAGCGCGTGAGAGCCGAGCAGGGGAAGGTTGGCGCGTGCCGGCCCCGTAAAAATGGTAGAAACCGCCGCGATGGAGATCCTGTTCGTCACCACTGAGCTCGCGCCGTTCGTCAAAGTCGGCGGCCTCGCCGACGTGAGCGCCGCGCTCCCGAAGATGCTGAAGACGCTCGGGCACAAGGTCACCATCGTGATGCCGCGCTACGCCGCGTTCGAGGAGGCGGGCCTGCTGCTGGCGCGTCGCCTCACGCCGCTCCACCTGGAGATGGGCGGCAAGACCCACGAGGTCACCGTCTATGACGGCCGCCTGCCGTCGCAGGTCGAGCTCGTCCTGCTCGACTCGCCAGGCATGTTCGACCGCGCGGGCGTCTACGGCGACCG
The DNA here is from genome assembly GCA_025351875.1 of Myxococcales bacterium. GTDB lineage: Bacteria > Myxococcota_A > Polyangia > Polyangiales > Polyangiaceae > Labilithrix. The sequence continues at coordinate 43,718 of JANXVA010000049.1, forward strand.
CAGCGAGGACTACCCCGACAACGGGATGCGCTTCGCGCTGCTGTCTCGTGCCGCCGCCGAGGTGGTCAAGCAGCGCGCCGAGAGCGGCTCGCCTCCCGACCTCGTCCACGTCAACGACTGGCCGACGGCCCTCGTCGCGAAGTACCTGAAGGACCTCGGCGTCAAGACGCCCTCGCTCCTCACGATCCACAACGTCGCGCACCAGGGGGTGTTCCCGAAGGATCTGCTCTCGGCGATCGGCCTCAAGAAGGAGGACTTCACCGTCGGCGGCATCGAGTTCTACGGCCAGCTCAACTACCTGAAGCAGGGCGTCATCTCGGCCGATGCCGTCAGCACGGTCAGCGCGTCGTACGCGCGCGAGATCCAGACCGAAGAAGCCGGCTGCAAGCTCGACGGCGTCCTCCGCGCGAAGGAGCGCATCACCGGGATCGTCAACGGCGTCGACTACGGCGTCTGGAACCCGGCGACCGATTCGAACATCGTCGCCCGCTACGACGCCGAGGACGCGTCGAACAAGGCTCGTTGCAAGGGCGCGCTCCAGAAGGAGCTCGGGCTCTCGATCGAGGAGAAGCACCCGCTCATCGTGAGCGTGGGTCGGCTCGTCGCGCAGAAGGGCGTCGACCTCGTCGTCGATGTCATCCCGCGCATCCTCCGCGGTAGCGACGCGCAGATCGTCGTCGCTGGTGAAGGCGACGACGCGCTCGCCGCGAAGCTCGAGCGCGCCGCCGAGAAGAGCGGCGGTCGGGTCGTGTTCATACGCAACGCGCCCGAGGCCCAGGTGCATCGCATCTTCGCCGGCGCGGACATCGCGCTCGTGCCGAGTCGCTTCGAGCCGTGCGGGCTCGTTCAGCTCTACGCGCAGCGCTACGGCGCGCCGCCGGTCGCGCACGCGACGGGCGGGCTCATCGACACGATCGTCGACTGCGAGTCGAAGCTCGAGACGGGCACGGGCTTCCTCTTCGAGGCGCCCACCGCCGATCTCTTCTACGCGGCCACGCAGCGCGCAATCACCGCCTTCGAGTCCGACCGCTGGCCGACGCTGCGTCGCCGCGTGATGCGCCTCGACCGCGGCTGGGAGCGCGCGGGCCGGCAGTACGAGCAGGTCTACCGCACGCTCGTCGGCGCGACCGCCGCACGCTGAATTCGCAGCGGCTACGTCGCTGAGCTGCGCTTCGCCTCGCGCGCGTCTTGCACCGGGGCGACGAGCGCGAGGGCGCGGGCCATCCATGAGGCGCGGAGCGCGACGCGGCCAAGCACGACGGCCTGGTGAATGACGAAGAGGCCGCCGAGCGCAACGCCGCCGCGTCCGCCGAGCCCGTTCGCTGCGACGAAGCCGATCGCGATGAGCGCGATGCCGACGGCGAAGCGCCCGGTCCAGCCGAGCGTCGCACGGCCGAGGCTCGTGCGCGCGGTAGCCATCGCGGTGCGCAGCGCGCGGAGCATCGTCCTCCAGCCCGCCTCCGAGGTGCCCGCGGCGTGCGCGATACCGATCTCGCGCACGACCGCGGCACGCGCGAGATCGACGACGACGCCGAGGACAGCCGCGACCGCCGCGAAGAGCGCGAAGAGGACGACGCGCACCGTGAAGCTGCGCGCATCACCGAGCGACGCGGTGAGCCCGCTCTCGACGAGCGCCGCCAGGATGCCGCCGAGCGAGAGCACGATGACGGAGACCAGGACCGAGAAGGCGAGCAACGTCGCCAGCGGAAGCCAGGAGGCGACCCCGATTTTCCACGCGGTCGCCATGGGCAGCGCGCGGGTCGCCCGCGTCGGAGCGGTCGCCTCGCCCGCGGGCGGCGCGGCGAGCTCTCGACCGAAGGCGAGCGAGGCGACGAGCGCCCCGAAAGGCACCTGCAGCAGCAACACGCCGACCACGAGCAGCGCGAGCGTAGTGCGCGCGGTCACGCTCATCCCGGCATCTTCCTGCCCGAGCCAGACGAGGAGATCGCGGCCGCCGCGGGAGAAGAGCACGGCGTCCCCGTCGGGATGTGCGCCCCACGCACGGCGTACCCACTCGTGCACCGGCGTCGCGACGACGAGCGCCCAGGCGAGCTCGCCGACGAACATCGACGCGACCGCCACCGGGCGCGTGCGGGCGTGGATCTCCGAGGGATCGAGCGGCGTCATGGCGCGATGGCTCCCAGCACGAGCTCGGACCAGTACGTCGCGCGCTCGAGCGTTCGCGGTGCGCCTCCGCCTGCGTGGCCGGGGGCCGCCGCGAAGTCGTTCTCGGAATTCTCGTCGAGCAGCACGCGCTCGTCGGGATCGATGACGGCGGCGCGGAGGGCCGAGGTACCGGCATACGGAATACGAATCGAGTCGGTCGTGGCGTCCCAGGGCACGCGGGCGCGCGTTCCGTCCTCGCTGAGGAGCTCGACCTCGACGGGAATTCGCAGCGTTCCGCGACGGCTGACGAGCACCCAGCCCTCGTATTTCCCGGGCGCGCCCGGCGCCGCGGGCGTGGTCGCGCGCTTGCCGTCGCGATCGAAGATGCCCGCCGCGACATGGACCGAGTGCGAGCTCATCGCCTCGACCCTGTAGTCGACCCAGCCCTTGTCGAAGAGCGCGTCACGCAAGGTCTCGCCGGCCTCGTTGCCCATCTCACGCTGGAAGGTCTCGATGAGATCGCGCGGGACGGGATGCTTGAAGCGAAAGCGCCGTGCATAGGCACCCATCGTTCGCTGCATCGCCCGGTCCCCGTAGACGCGTCGCAGCGTCTCGAGGATGGTCGCGGTGCGGCTGTAGACGAGCGCTCCGTAGGCCGCGCCGGTCCCGAAGGCGTAGGCCGGCTGCGCGACGCGATCGTCGTGTGCGAAGTGGCGCGCGCGCTCGGCGTGGCCCTCGGAGTCGCCGATGCTGAGGCCGAGAAGATCGATGAAGCTGCTCTTGCCCTTCCACGCCTCCATCGCCTCCGCTTCGGCGTAGCTGTTGAGGCCCTCGTCCTGGAACGGCCACTGCGTCTCGTGCGACGCGAGGAGCCCGTAGAAGTACTGGTGACCGAACTCGTGGATGGTGACGAGCTCGATCAGGTTCACACCGTTCGGGATGAACGAGGAGCCGCCGGTGGTGATGAGCGTCGGGTACTCCATGCCGCCAGCCTCCGGCGCGCTCGCGGGAGGATGCACGAGCGTGAGGAGGGGGTAGGGGTACTTGCCGTAGCGAGCGCCGTAGTGCGGGAGCGCGAAGCGGATCGTGCCGAGCTCGCGCTCCGCGTGATCGTCGTAGCCGGGGGGGTAGAGGATCGAGACAGCGACGCCATCGATCGTCTCCTTGCGCGTCTGGAACTTGTCCCAGGCGGTCCACGCAAAATCGTGGACGTCGTCCTGGACGTGGCGCTCGACGCGGCGTCCGTTCGCGACGCGCGACTCGGTCACGACGCCGGTCGCGCCGACGAGGAAGGGCTCGGGGACGTCGAGCGTCACGTCGTACTTGCCGTAGTCGGCGTAGAACTCGCCGAGGTGGTGGAACGGGAAGTGGGCGAAGGAGCCGTCGGGCTCGATCTTCGCGATCTTCGGGAACCACTGCGCGACCATGTGGAAGCTTCCGTCGAAGCCCGTGCGCTCGACGATGGACGGGAGCTTGTCGTCCCAGACCATCGAAAGCGTGATCGTCTCGCCGGGCGCGACGGCGCGGGGCAGGGGGACCGACGCGTCCGTCTCGTCCTCGTCGTCACCGCGCTTCAGCTGCGCCTTCGCCCAGAGATCGTGCTCCGCGGCGCCGTCGGTCCACGTGAGCTTGCGCACGTCGATCGTGCCCCACTCCTTCGGGACCGTGGTGCCGCGGAAGCCGCCGACAGGCGCCCGCATGAAGACCGTCGACTGGTTCTTGAACGCGTTGAGGTAGAGGTGCATCCACAGCTGGCTGACCGGCTGCGAGGAGACGTTCGTCCACGCGATCGTGCCTTCGCCGTGCACGGTGTGGAGCGCGGGATCGAGCGTGGCGTGAAGGGTGTAGTCGACGACGCAGGCGGGATGCTCCGCCATCGGAACGTCGGCGGCGGGGCTGTCGTCGGGATGTCCCGGGAGCTCGCGCGCGCTTGCGGTGCTCCCCGTGATGCCCGCCAGCGCCACGACGAGAGCGGACATTCCGAGGGGCCGCACGTCCATGGGACGCACCCTACCAGGACTGTTCAGGGCGCGAAGTACTTCGCGTATTGCGCCTCGAGGGCCGCGGGGACGTCGCGCGCCTTGCTCATCTGCGCGTACGCGACGCCGGCGTCACGCATGGCGCGCGACTTGTCGGTCGCGTCCACGGCGTAGAGTCCGAACTTCATCCCCATGCCGTGGTTCCACTCGTAGTTGTCCATCAGTGACCACGCGAAGTAGCCGCGCACGTCGGCGCCGTCGCGGATCGCGTGCCGGGTCTCGGCGAGCGTGCGGACGGTCCACGCCGCGGCGCGCGGCTCGTCGTCCTGCGTGGTGCCGGTCTCGGTGACGTACATGGGCTTTCCGTACCGCCTCGAGACCTTCATCAGGACGTCGTGGATGCCCTGCGGCGCGTTCTCGTCGAAGGGCGCGAGCATGTCGAACGTCATGAACGGCGACACGATCGAGAGCGGGATGGGGAGCTGGTTCTTCGCGGCGTTGAAGCCGAAGTAGTAGTTCACACCGATGAAGTCGCAGCGGTTCGCGAGGTCGGCCCGGACGGGTGCGTTGCCGCGGCCCTTGTCCCAGCTTTCGTCGAGGCGGCCCTGGACGATCCCGTCCATGAACATGTCGTGGAAGAAGTACTCGGCGTCGTCGGCCGCCCTGGCGTCATCGGCGGAGGGCGTCGCCTGCTTGATCTTCGAGTAGACGTAGACGATGCCGACGTCGGCCTTCTTGCCGTCGCCGTCGGCGTCCTTCGTGTCGAAGGCCTTGAGCGCGTCGTAGATGCGCGCGTGCGCCTCGATCATCGCGCTCGCGGCGGTCTTCGCGCCGCGAATGCTCATCCACGGGCCGGAGAGGCCAGGCGGGTTCGAGCGCGCCGGGGTAGCCGCGAGGTAGCCCGCGACCACGACCGCGGAGAACGGCTCGTTGAGGGTCGCCCACTCGTCGACCTCGGCGCCGTACTCCTCGCCGAGGAACGCGGCGTACTTGGCGATCTCGTTGACGATGCGCGCGCGGTTCGGGTCGGCCCAGCCGGCCCTGCCGGCGGCGATGCATTGATCGAGTGACTGGTTGCAGAGGTTGCCGTCGTGGATCCAGAGCGGCAGGCTGTAGTGGTTCACCGTGACGAACGGCTTGAGGCCGCGCTTCTTCATCGACGCGAAGAGGCGATGGTAGAACGCGATGCCGTCGGCGCTCGCGATCGCCTCGAGCGAGGCGTGCGTGTTCACGTCGAAGGTCGGGCGCGGGAAGATGCGGCTCCACTCGATCGAGAGGCGGATAGCGTCGTTGCCGAGCTGGCTCTCGCCTCGTCCGGAGGCGCGCTCGAGGTCGGCATCGTAAAGCTCGTAGAAGCCGGGGCCGGAGGACGGAGGATCCTTCGACATTAAGAGGATCGGGTTGTCGAGGATGCGCGGCGTCGTGATCCACTGGAACCAGTCCGACGCGCGGTCCTCGCACAGCGCAGCGGGGGCGGTGGGGCAGCCCATGTCGACCTGGAAGCCGGCGATGGCGCTGCCGAAGACGAAGTTGCGCGGGAAGGTGCCGCGAACGGGAGGCTGCGCGGTATTGGTCGAGGTAGAAGCACTGGGAGAGGGCGTCGCCGTCGTGCCGTCGAGGCTCGGCGCGGGCGAGGACGCCGGTGCGGAGTCGCTCCCGCACGCAACGACGCCGAGCGTCGCGGTGACGAGCCCCGCGAGCATCCAGGCGTAGGCTTTGCTCGTCTTCCACATGTCTGCATCAGTCGATGCAAGGGTGTGTAAAGCACACACGGGGCCACCTCTCGGCTGCGGAAAGTATTGAGGATTTGCGGGCGCCAAGCGAGGAATGGACTCGGAAGGGTGGATCCCCCGACCGCTCGGTCCGTCGCGAACAGAGCGGCGACACAGAGCGAGCGGCGCACACGGCTTCGCCCTCGCCGTTGCTCGCCTTCGAGTACGCGGCAACCTATCAAAATCCGAACGAGGTCTGGCCGTTCTTCGGCGCGCGCGCGACGAGGGTCGGTCGCTCGAAGGTCGACCTCGGCGATGCGCCGTTCTCGTCGAGATTTGCAAAATCCGCGAGCTCGTCGTGGCGGAGGCCGTGGCGCTTGGCGAGTCTGTCGAAGAGCATCGCGATCGTGTCGGCGTACACGCCGCTGCCGCTGCCGCGCATCCCGAAGCGCGCGTCGTAGAGCTTGCCTCCGTGGGCTTCCCGCAAGCGGCGGAGGACCTTCTCGGCACGGAGCGGGAGCTTCTGTCGGAGGCTCGTCTCGAAGACCTCCTTCACGGCGCCGGGCAGCCGCAGGAGCACGTAGAACGCGTGGCGCGCGCCGGCGTCTGCAGCGGCGGCCAGCACTTCGCCGATGTCCTCGTCATTCAAGCCCGGCACGATCGGCGAGACGCTGACGCCGACCGGAACCCCCACCTTCGCGAGCGTCTCCACGATCTTCATCCGGCGTTGCGGTGTAGTGACGAACGGCTCCATGGCCTTCGCGGTATCGGGATTCCAGAACGGGATGCTGATGCTCACCTTGCAGCGCGCGACGCGCGTGAGCTCGACGAGGAGCTCGACATCGCGCTCGATGATGGGCGACTTCGTGATGAACGCGGCGGGGTTCTTGTAGTCGATGCAGACCTGGAGGCACGCACGCGTCAGCTCGAGCTTCGCCTCCAGCGGCTGGTAGCAATCCGTGACGCCGCTGAACATCACGAGCTCGCCTTGCCACCTCTTCTTCTCGAACGCCTCGCGCAGGAGCTCGGCAGCGTTCTTCTTGACGATGATCTTCCGCTCGAAGTCACTCCCCGCGCCGAGCGAGAGATACTCGTGCGACGGCCGCGCATAGCAGTTGTGGCTTACGACGCCGTTGGCGATGAAGTCCCCGGTGCCGGTCGTGATGTCGAACATCGGCATGGCGAAGCCGAGGGCTTCGATGGAGACGATGCCGAGCCGTTTCTTGTTCTTGATCGCGACGCCGTCGATCCTGCATTTGCGGCGGATCGCCGGGTCGACGAGGTGGAAGAAGCGGAGGTGCTCGCGAACGCCGCCACGTGGGCGGACATTGCTCGCGACGGCGTTCGCGCCCGGAGCCTCACGGATCGCGTCGAAGCCGAAATGGGCGAACGCTTGCTCGACCTCGGTGAGGATGCGTTCGTTCGTGTTCGAGACTCGGAGTACGCCGCCGCTGTAGGAACCCTCGGCGTCGAAGATGCCACCGAGGAATCCCCGCCGCCATTCGGAAGACGGAGTCGCTGGCCATTCGACGAGCTGCTGGAGCTTCTCGACGTTGCTGCGAGCGTGCGTCCGAACGCCGATCCTTCGCTGACGCGCGCCGCTTGCCTCCGCGAAAACGAACTCGTCACCCGTCTCGATGTGGAGCTCGCGGAGGTATGCGCGTGCGCGGCGAAGCGGCTCGAGGTCAGTGAGCGCCAGCCGGAACTGCCACTGGTCGCCGGGCGTGCGACCCGCTCGCGGATATCGAAAGACCTTCAGCGGCGCGTCGCCGCGGATCATACCGGTCAGATACCCGAGCTTGTAGTTGGCGCTCGCCTCCGGCGTCGCTGCGAACGCCCCAACCCCGAGCATGCGGTTGCCCGTCGTGAGGAACGGTCGGCGGTCGCGTCCGTGTTCTGCGCCGGTGACGTGCTTCCATCCACGCTCCGTGAGAAAGCGATGGTCGCCGCTCGTGAGGAGCTCGGTGCCGTCGGCGAGGCGCACGCGATACGCCGGCTTGACGGTGTTCCAGTGGGCGAGCACCTCGGTGTGCACGTAGCGCCGGTAGCGTCCGCGGACCGCTGTTCCGTAGATCCGGTCGCGGACGCGCACGTCACGCAGCGCCTTCGTCGAGCCGTCAGCCATCAAGATCGGCGTGTCGCCGCCGAGGCAGTAGGCACACGCATGAAAACATCCTCGGTACGGGTTCACGCTCCAGCGGAAGCCGACGTCCGGGCTGTCGTTGGTCGCGAGGATGCTGCGCGACTGGTCCTCGTAGACCTGCATCGGCGCGCCCGGGTTGTCCTCGGCCTCGTACTCCATCGTCGTCGACGAGAAGCGATTCTGCGGGTTGGCCACGGGGAGGTAGCGCGTCACCCCGACGACACTAGCAGAACGGATGTTCAGTGCAACGACCGAGCAATTCCCATCACTTAGCCGTAATCGTTAGCTTGCTCACGATTGCTCAGTCCTTGCCCTGGAGGTGCTGGAGCAAGGTCGTCGTCTTCATGCGCTTGCCGTCGACGTCCGTGTAGAAGAGCACCGGCGCGCCCGGCAGGTTCTTCGCGAAGTAGTACGTCGTCACCTCGCCGTCGTTGCCGCTCACCTCGTAGACCATGCAGTCGAACTTCCCGCCGGGGAGCTTCACCGTCTCCTCGCGCGCCTGCACGCGCTCCTTCGGGAACTCGGAGTCCTTCTGGAGCGACGGCCACCCCTTGCGCTTCGGGCTCTCGCCGCCTGCGAAGATCTCGCAGCCGTCGGCGTCGACCTTCACGAACGTGAGCACGCGCTCCTTCGCCGGCTTGCCGCGGATTTCGACCTTGTAGCGATACGTCCGGCCAGACTTGGTGGCCGCGCGGATCTCCTCCCACGAGAACGGGGCAGGGAAGACCGCGCCCTTCGACTCGCGCGAGCCATGCGTCTCCGACGGCGGCGGCTCAGCCGCCTTTGCCTTCGCCTTGTCGTGCTCTTTCTCGGCCGCCACCGCGGCCTCGAACGCGTCGTCCGTGGCCGAGATCTTCGGCGGCGGCGCGGTGCCGCCGCACGCGGCGAGGAGCGCGAGCCACCACGCGACCGCCGCCGCTCGCTTCACGTCGCCGTGCCCTCGGCCTTCTCCGGCTTGCCAGCCGCAGGCGCCGCCGCCGTGCACTTGAACGAGAGCTTCTTGCCCTGGCGCTTGTCGCCCGTCTTCTCGTCCTCGACGAGCGCGTCCTCGGTCGAGACGACGACCGTGCCGCCCTTCTCGAGCGCACCGAAGAGGAGCTCTTCGCCGAGGGGCGTCTTCACCTCCTCCTGGATGATGCGCGCGAGCGGGCGAGCGCCGAAGTCCGGGTCGTAGCCCTTCTCGGCGAGGTACGTGCGCGCGGCCTCGGTCACCTCGATGGTGACCTTCTTCTCCGCGAGCTGCGAGGACAGCTCCTTCATGAACTTGTCGACGATGCTGCCCATCGTGCCCGGGGAGAGCGCGTCGAACGCGATGCGCGCGTCGAGCCGATTGCGGAACTCGGGGCTGAAGAGGAGCTTGTACTCTCGCTCGGCGTCGCCGGTCGCCCGGTTGTCGCCGAAGCCGACGGAGCGTCGACCGAGGTCGCGCGCGCCGACGTTGCTCGTCATCAACAGGACGACATGGCGAAAATCGGTCGATTTCCCGTTGTTGTCGGTCAACTTGCCGTGATCCATGATCTGCAGGAGCATGTTGAAGACATCGGGGTGCGCCTTCTCTATCTCGTCGAGCAGGAGCACCGCGTGGGGCGTCTTCGCGATGGCGTCGGTGAGGAGGCCGCCCTGGTCGAAGCCGACATAGCCCGGCGGCGCGCCGATCAGGCGCGAGACGGTGTGCCGCTCCATGTACTCGCTCATGTCGAAGCGCAGGAACGAGATTCCCATGACCTTGGCGAGCTGCTTCGCCGCTTCGGTCTTGCCGACGCCGGTGGGCCCGGTGAGGAGGAAGTTGCCGATCGGCTTCTCCGGTGAGCGCAGCCCGGCGCGCGCGAGCTTGATCGCCGCCGCGAGCTGATTGACCGCACGATCCTGCCCGAACACGAC
>JANXVA010000433.1 GCA_025351875.1 Myxococcales bacterium
GTGGCGGGCGTGGTGGTGTCGCATGCGAATGTGGCACGGTCGCAGGATGATGGGGCGGACGCGGGGGTTCAGGGGAGTGCGACCGGGGACGCGGCGGCGGGAGCGAGGTCGGGCACGGGCACGAGCGAGAAGGGCGGCGTCGCACCGAGTGGTGAGGCCTTGGGCTGCGGCGCGGGGATGGTCGAGGTCGAGGGGGATTACTGTCCCGAGCTGCCCGAGCAGAAATGTCTGAGGTGGGCTTCGACGACCACCAAGGGGCGGTGCGCCGAGTTCGCGCCGTCCGAGGCGTGTGCGGCGACGACGGTACGGAAGCACTTCTGTATGGACAGGTTCGAGTACCCGAACCAGCCCGGCGAGAACCCGCTCGTCATGAAGAACTGGTTCGAGGCGAAGGCGCTGTGCGGCGCGGAAGGCAAGCGCCTCTGCAACGACAGCGAGTGGACGCTCGCCTGCGAAGGACCCGAGCGGCTCCCCTACCCCTACGGCCTCTCGCGCGACGCGACCGCCTGCAACATCGACAAGGCGCCGCTGAACCCGAAGGAGGAAGACCTCCGCAACGTCCAGCGCCGCGACGCCGAGGCCAGGCGCCTCTGGCAGGGCGAGGCGAGCGGCACGCGTGATCGCTGCAAGAGCGCGTTCGGCGTGCAAGACATGACCGGCAACGTCGACGAGTGGGTCGTCAACGAGAAGGGCAAGCCGCACAAGAGCGGGCTGAAGGGCGGCTACTGGAGCTGGGTGCGCGGCCGCTGCCGCCCGCTCACCGACGGACACGCCGAGGACTTCCGCTACTACCAGATCGGCTTCCGCTGCTGCTCCGACGCGCCAGCGGCGGGCACTACCGCCTCGCGCTGAAGAGCTTCTCGCGCGCGGCGCCCGCGATGAGCGAGAGCGCCGGATGGTCGATGCGGCGCTCGGCGGTGATCGCGTAGTACCGAGCGCGGAGCGGCTTCAAGGCGCCGATGCGCCGGAGCCCACGCGCGAGGCCGGTCTCCGGGGCGATCGCGTCAGGCGACGCGAACACGCCGAGGCCCGCCTCCGCGAAGGTCGTGAGGAGCGCCGCGTCCTCTACCTCCGCGACCACCTCCGGCGCGAGCTTGTGAGCGTCGAACCAGGCGTCGAGCTCGCGACGGAGCGCGGTGTCCGCCGTCGGGAGCAGGAACGGCGCGCCGTGCAGCGACCGCGGGAACCCCTCACGAAGCTTGGCAAGGAAGCGCGGGGCGCCGAACACGCTGATCCCGCACTCGCCGAGCAGGTGGCTGTAGGTGCGGCCGAGCCCCGGACCTGCCGGAGCATCGGCGATGACCATGTCGAGCGCGTGCGAGAGGAGCTCGGGCACGAGACGCGCTTGCGCATCCTCGCGGCACACGAGGCGCACGCGGCCCGGCATCGCGAGCGCCGGCTCGAGGATGCGGAACGCGATGAGCTTCGGCACGACATCTGCGATCCCGACCGCGAGGCGCAGCGGGCGACCGGTCGGCCTTCCCTTCACGGTGTCGACCAGCTCCCCGCCGAGAGAGAAGATCTCCTCGGCGAACCGGAAGACCGTCTGCCCGGCCTCGGTCAGGACGACGCCGCGCCCCTCGCGCCGGAGGAGCTTCTCGCCCAGCGAGTCCTGGAGCGCGTGCACCTGCTGGCTCACCGTCGGCTGCGAGACGCGGAGCTTCCGGGCGGCGCGAGAGACGCTCCCCTCGGTCGCGACGACCCAGAAATACCGCAAATGGTGGAAGTTCAGCCAGTCCACGGGCGCGACCCCATCCTCTCATAGGTTTTCCCTAAGGGTTAGCCAGAGATTACCGATTGGCGGACGCCCGAGCTCGGATGCACATCTGATCTTCATGGCCGAACTGCTCCTCGCGAGCGTCGCCCATGGGTCGTCGCCTCGCGCGCTCGGCTTGTGGGTCACGTTTGCCGTCGTCATCACCTCCATGCTCGCGATCGATCTCGGGGTCTTCCAGCGAACACCGCGGGAGCCCTCCACCAAGGAGGCGCTCGCCTGGTCGGGCGCCTGGTTCGCGCTCGCCTCCGTCTTCGGGATCGGGCTGGGCGCCGCGCTCGGCCCGGCCAAGGGTCTCGAGTTCTTTACCGCCTACCTCGTCGAGCAGGCGCTCTCCGTCGACAACCTCTTCGTGATGATGCTGGTCTTCGCGCAGCTCGCCGTTCCACGCGACGCGCAACGCCGCGTTCTCACATGGGGCATCCTCGGATGCATCTTGCTCCGTGGTGCGTTCGTGTTCACGGGCACAGCCCTCGTCACCAAGTTCCACTTCCTCACGTACGCGCTAGGCGCGCTCCTCATCGTCGCAGCGTGCAAGCTCCTGCGCGACATCCGCCGCGCAGCGGAGGACCGCGAGCCCGACGCGCCCCCTGCCCCCTCGCGCATCCGCGCCGTGCTCTCCCGCGTCTTTCCGATCACCGAGGGCTTCGTCGGCACGCGCTTCACGGTGGTGAGGAAGGGCGTGCGCTACGCGACGCCGCTCCTGCTCGCGCTGCTCACCATCGAGATCGCCGACGCGGTCTTCGCACTCGACTCGATCCCCGCCGTCTTCGGCGTGACCACCGACCCGCTCATCGTCTTCACCTCGAACCTCTTCGCCGTTCTGGGGCTGCGCTCGCTCTTCTTCGCGCTGTCGGGGCTGCTCGACTCGCTCGTCTACTTGAAGCACGGGCTCGCCGTCGTGCTGCTAGCGGTGGGCGCGAAGATGCTCCTCGCGGCGGTGTGGGACGCCCCCGCGTGGCTGACCCTCGTGCTCGTCGCTGTCGTGCTGGGCGTCGCCGTGGTGGCGTCGCTCGTGAAGAACAAATCGCCGGAAGGAATCCACGATGCTCGCTGACCGTGACTACACCCTGATCATCGACAAGAGCGGAAGCATGGCCCAGACCGATCAAGTGGGAGGTCGCTCCCGGTGGGCCGCAGCACGCGAGGGCTCGCAAGCGCTCGCCGCCAAGTGCGAGGCGCTCGATGCCGACGGGTTGACGCTCTACGTCTTCGGGAGCCGCTTTCGCCGCTACGACAACATCACCGCCGACCGCGTCGCGAAGGTGTTCGAGGAGAACGAGCCGTGCGGCGGCACCGATCTCGCCGGCGTGCTCACGCACGCGTTCGACTCGTACTTCGCGCGCAAGGCAAAGGGCCGCGCGAGACCGGAGACCATCGTGGTGCTCACCGACGGCGAGCCGGACGACCAGCGTGCCGTCATCAAGGCCGTGCTCGCCGCCTCACGACGCATCGAGCGCGACGAGGAGCTCGCGGTGTCCTTCGTTCAGGTGGGCCGCGACGCCGACGCTCGCCGCTTCCTGAAGCTGCTCGACGACGAGCTCGTGAGCGCCGGCGCGCCGTTCGACATCTGCGACACGGTCACGCTCGACGAGGCCGAAGAGATGGGCCTCACCGACGTTCTGCTCTCGGCCATCCACGACTGACTCTTCGGCCGGGCCTATGGGAAGAGGCGGGGCGCGGCGACGCGGTCTGAGGCGACGCCCGACGCGCCGGGCCCACGGCCGACGGCCTTCGTGCTCCCTGCCCCTTTCTTCGGGACCCCTCCAAATGCGATACGCTCCTTGCCGTGCGTCCGTCCGCCCTCGCCCTCGCCCTTCTCGCGTGCGCTGCGTGCACGGGCACGGGCACGGAGTCGCCGACGACGGACCCAACCCACGTGCCCGTACCCGTGCCCGTGGCCGACTCTCCTCCTCTCTCCTTTCCCCCCCACACGCGCCTCGACGGCCGCTCCTTCCCCGATCACGTCATCGCCCTCACCTGGGACGACGGGCCCGACGCGAACACGCTCCAGCTCGCGAGCTACCTGAAGAGCCATCGCCTCTCGGCCACGTTCTTCGTCGTGGGCTCCTGGGTCGACGGCCTGTCCGACGACCCGGGTGATGGCAAGGGCGTCTTCCAGAGCGGCTACGAGTTCCTCCCCATCCTCGGCGACCTCGTCGAGCTCGGACATCGCGTCGCGAACCACACGCTCAATCACGTGGTGCTCCGCGAGTCGGTCGGCGCGAAGACCGTCGATCGCGAGTTGCGCGACAACCAGCAGAACCTCGATCCTTTCCTCACGAACGAGCTACGCCTCTTCCGCGCGCCCGGAGGCGGCTGGGGCTCGTTCGCGCAGGGCATCGTAGACAAGGACCCCTACCTCGGACTCATGATCGGCCCCATCGCATGGGACGTCGACCGCAAGGACTGGGAGGAGTCGCTCAATTGCCGCGGGCCGCGTGGCATCTTCGAATGTGAGCGCCTCGGCCCCGGCGGCGCGCTCCGCATGAAGCCCTCCGTCGTCGCCGCCCGGTACGTCGCCTCGATCGAGAGTGCGGGGCACGGCATCGTACTCCTCCACGATCGCGTCGGGCACGTCGGGTCGACCTACGGGCTCGAGGTCGCGCAGGCGATGATCCCGCAGCTCGAGGCGCGTGGGTTCGTGTTCGCGCCGCCGGTGCTGCGGTTCTCGCCGATGGTGGTGCGGAGGCACGAGGCGGAGATCTCGGAGGCGCACGCGCACTGGGATGGCTCCGCGCTCGGGATTGGCGATGTGAACGGCGATGGGCGGGAGGATGCTTGTGGGCGGGACGCGGTCGGCGTGAGCTGCGCGATTTCGGTGCAGAGCGCATTGAGTGACCGTGGAAGCATGCCGCGCACGGTGTTCAGGAGCGTGGCGAGGGGCAGAGCGGGCACGGGGGAGAAGGCGGGGGCACTCCACCTGGCGGACCTGAACGGAGATGGGCGCGCGGATGTTTGCGTGGCCGGTGTGGAGGGGATCCGCTGCGCGGCGTCGAATGTGGTCGGGGAGCTGGGGGAGTTCACGTCGTGGTCGAGCGACGATCACGCGGCGGCGATGCGGTTCGCGGATGTCGACGGCGACAGGAAGGCCGACGCATGCAGCCGGACGAGCACCGGGATCGTCTGTGCGCGCAACGTAGGGAGGAGGTTCGACACCGCACGGTCGTGGCTCGCCGACATGACGGATGCGCGTGGCTGGCGGGATGCGAAGTTCGCGTCGACCGTTCAGCTCGCGGACGTCGATGGTGACGGACGCGCGGACGTGTGCGGCCGCGGCCCGAACGGGCTCATGTGCGCGCTCTCGACGGGCAAGGCGTTCGGCCGGCTCGAGAAGTGGTCGAGCGCCCCCGAGCTGGCCGAAGGCGCGCTCCACTTCGGCGACCTCAACGGGGACGGCCGGGACGACGTGTGCGGTCACACGCGCGAGGGCGTCGCCTGCGCATTCTCGACGTCACGCGGCTTCACGAAGCCGACGCTGTGGCTCGCGTTGTCGACGGCCGTGACGGACGTGCAGCTCGGCGACGTCAACGGGGACGGACGCGCGGATCTCTGCGGCCGGACCGCCGAAGGCCTCGCCTGCGCGCTGGCGCCCTAGTTGCTGGTTGGGCTTCGCCCGCTCGCTTCGCGAGCCTCCCCATTTGGCGACCTATCCGGCGTGATTCGCCTGCGGCGAACGGCGCCGAGAGCACGCCTACGTCGGACCGACGCGCCCTGCGCCAGCCTGAAGTCGCTTGCGCCGCTGAGGCGCTCGCGAGACCATTCGGTCGCGATGGACGACACGCTGACGCGCCTGGCGTTCCGCGTGCAGGGGGGCGACATCGAGGCCGCACGCCTGCTCCTGGTGGACGCGCGTGATCGCCAGCACTCCGCCTACTTCGAGCGCGCCGCCAAGGCGCTCGCTGGCGGTCCCTCCCTCCTCGGCCTGCTCGAGGTCGCCATCGACCTGGGCGAGCGCGCCCGCGTCCGGGAGCTCCTCCCACCGCCCTCCGAGGCCGCCGGCATGTTCACCCCCGCCGCCGTCGACCTCGAGGCGATCGATCGTGTCGGCCCGTCGGCGCTCGTCACGACCGCGCGCTGGATGATCGAGGGCCTCCATGCCGTACCACGCTACGGCACGGGCCTCCCCTATCTCGGCGCCGCGCTCGCGGGGCCGTGGCTCCATGTGCTGCGCGCGTTCGGCTCTCGGGTCGAAGCACCGTGGGTCGCGCTGCGAGTCATCGTCGCGCTCGACCCCGCGAAGAAGGCGCTGACCGACGCGCTCCTGAAGGGCTTCTTCGCGACGTTCGGCGATCGCGCGGCGACGCCGGTACAGACCGTGCTCGCCAACGACGCGCCCGCCGTGCGCCGTCCGCTCTGGGCAAAGCTCGTCCTCGATCATCCAGATCGCGTCGACGACCCGACGCTCTGCGCTCTCCTCGACGACGCGACGACACGCGAGCTCGCGATGAACGTTCTCCTCCGGCGCGGCCCCGCGGCGGCCAAGCATGCGATGCCGTTTCTCCACGCGAGCGCACCGGGCACGCGCCGCGCCGTCGCGGGACTACTCGCGGTCACCGGCGACACTTCCGCCATCCCCATCCTGCGCCAGGCCATCGCGCGCGAACGCGACGCGCGGACGCGCGTGCAGCTCACGTCCGCGCTCGAGACGATCGTAGGCGCGGAGCCGCTCGTCCCACGAACGACCGGCGAAGACGTGCTCGTCGCCCGCGCGCGCGCCGCCCTCATGGCGCCGCGCCAACCGAAGCCCCCCGCGTGGCTCGCCGTCACCGAGATCCCACGGCTCCTCTGGCGCGACGGCGAGCCCGTCACACGCGCCGAGATCGACGCGCTCGCCGGCCGCCTCGCGCTGCTCCGCACGACGCACGCCGACACGATCGTCCCTGACGTTCGCCGCGCGCTCGACCCCGCGTCGGCACGCACGCTCCTCGCTACGATCCGCGGCGCGTTCGTCGAATCCGAGGAGCGCCAGGTCTTTCCCGAGTGGCTGCTGCGCTCGGTCGCGCTCCTCCTCCCCGAGCACGACGTGGACGTCGCCTGCGAGGAGATCGACGTGAACCTCCGCACCTCGGCGCGCGAGCGCTGGCAACGGCGACCGGGCGGCGACGTCGAGATGGTGTGGGACCCCGAGGCGCTCGCGAGCTCGCCTTGCCGCGTGGCCTTCGCCTGGCTCGTGCACTGGGCCGAGTCCGGCCCAAAGCGCCGCGACCGCGAGAAGGCGCAGCGCGCCCTCGCGACGGCGACGCGCTCGGTCCCCGAAGGCGAGCGACCGTTCGCTGCGCTTCGTCGCTTCGGCCTCGATGACGACGGCGCGCGCCACTTCCACGCGGAGCCCTCGGTCGACGGCGCGGAGCCGGACCTCTCCGAGCTGGTCGTCCGCGTGCGCAACGGTGGCGCGATCGAAGTCAGCGGAGCGGACGGCCTCGCGATCCTCCGCCTCCCAGGCGACGAGCTCGGCAAGCGCGTGAAGAAGCACGTCGCCGCGCTCGAGGAAGCCCTGCTCGACGCGCGACGAACGCTCGCCGAGGCCTACGCCGACAAGCTGATCGTCGAGGTGCGCTTCGTGAGTCAGTTCCTCCTCGGGCACCCGCTCTGGAGACCCATCGCGCAGGGATGCGTCGTACGTCGCGAAGGAGCGCCGCAGACGCTGCGCGTCTTCGACGAGTCGCTCGCGGAGCTCCCCGACGCGGAGCGCGTACGATTCGTCCTCTCGCAGGTTGAAGGCTGACCCGCACGTGCGCGCTGAGCGGCGCGAATGGACGAAGATCGACGATCGACGTCCCGCCGAAGATCGAAGAGCCCTATTTCTTCGGCGGAAAGCGCTTGTTTTTGTTGTGCTGAGCGCTCGCTGAAGCAGCCGCTGCGCTCGCGGTGGCGGAGGCCGACGACGCGGAGGCAGCCGCGCTCGTGGTCGCCGTCCCGGTCGAGGGCGGAGCCGGCACGGGGCCCGTGCTCGGCGTCGGAGCCGCGCTCGGGACGACGTCCGCGCTCACGGCCGCCGTCGACGCGCTCGGATCGGAAAGGGTCGGCGCCGACGGCGCGACCGACGCGCTCGGCGAACGCCACGCCGCCGGCAGACGCGCATCGATCCACGGACCGAGCTGATCGCGAAAGAGGACAGCGGTCCCCGACGCCGCACACGCGATCACGAAGAGCACCGCCAGGGGCAGCGCTCGGCGACGCTCGCCCCCATGCCCGTGAGTATCGTCCAGCGTCGCAGGGTTTCGCACGACCGCCGGCGCGCCCATCCCTGGATTCTGGTGGATCGGCAGCGCCTGCACCGTGGGCTGTTCGCCGAACGGCTGCATCGGGTGACGCGCGACGGGGACCTCTCGCTCGCTCTCGGGATGCGCGGCCACCTGGCCCGTCGTCGGATTGAAGAACATCCGCACTGTCCCACCGGCGGCCACCTGCGCGTCGAGGTCGGAGCGCGCCGGCTCGACCGGGACCGGCACGCGTCGCGGCGGATCCTCCATCATGAACGCTGCCTGCGCCGACATCATCGTGAGCGGGGCCTTCTTCGTGCGCGTCTCGTCCGGTTCCATGGCCGGATGCTGCTCCATCTGGGGCACGGGGCGCGTCTCGGCGCGCTCGCGGCTCGCCGCGACGAGCTCGGACTGCACCGCGTCGGTCTTGGTCTCCTCCTCGTAGTCTTCCTCGGACTCGGCGAACGGCCGAGCGACTGCGCTCGCGCCGAGGCTCTCGACCTTCTCGGGACCACGCTTCGCCGTCACGGCACTCTCGCGGTCGAGGTCCTGCTCGGGCGGTCGTCCAGCCGCGGGAATGGGCGCTGGACGGCGCGCCGGCTTGGGGCCCACGAACGCGCCGCGTAAGGCGTCGAGGCGGATGGGCTCGCTCGGCGTCAGGAGGATCGGGCTCAGCTGCGTCTTGGGCGCCAGCTGCGGGGCAGACGCGATCGCGCGGTCGTAGGCGGCTTGCACATGCGACTCGAGGTTCTGTGTCGTGGGCTCTTCCTCCGGCCCATACTCCGACTCCGAGTCCTGACGGCCCCCGACCTCGGCAAAGGTCGGCAGCGCTGGAGCAGAAGCGGAAGAAGGACCCGACGCCGCGAGACCGCGCACCACGAGCCGCGGCTCGAGCGTCGACGGCTCGTTGTCCGCGGGGGAAGCGGTATCGGCGTAAGCCGTGATGGGCGCTACCCCCGTACGGGTGATCGTGATCTCGGAGAGCAGCGACGCATCGATGTTGATCGATGTCGACTCCTCCTCATCCTCCGGTTGATCACTCCCCACGGGCTATGGGGTCATCGTATCGAACCTGCCCGCGGAAACGCTACCAGTCGGGGGGCGCCTGGGGACCGGGGACGATTCCCGCGATATCCGGGTCCTCGCCGCCTGGGACGACGGGCTTGTTGTCCTTGTCGCGCTTGCGATCCTCGCGCTTCGCGCTCTTTTCGCGCTGACGCTCCTGCCGCTGACGTTCTTTTTGACGCTTGTTGACGCTGGGATTGGACATCGTGTGTTCCTTTCCGCGGCGCTCGGTGACCGAGCCCCGCCTCGAAGGCTCTCAGGTTCCGGTCGGGCGGCTCCCGCCGCGGTAGCGACGGCGCCGTGCGCGAGGGGGATGGGGGGACCGCGCGTCCGTGGAAGCAGAATTTACGGACGGAACATTACTCGGACTTTGCCCGCTGGGCGAGCCTCTTCCGCGCTCGGGGCGCTCAGGTGAAGAGGATCGCTGCGCGGGCCGACGGTCGGGCATCGGCGGTCGCGGCCTCTCGACCTGAGGCGCGACACCCTGCGGAAGTGCAATGCGCTCGGCCAGAGGGATGCGCTGACGGATGACCTTCTCGATGTCCGCGAGGAGCCCACGCTCCTCCTCGTCGCAGAAGGCGATCGCTCGACCGCCGGCGCCGGCGCGGGCCGTGCGACCGATGCGGTGCACGTACTGCTCGGGCACCTCGGGGAGGTCGTAGTTGACGACGTGCGTGATCCCGTCGACGTCGATGCCGCGCGCGGCGATGTCGGTGGCGATGAGGACGGGGATGTCGCCGTTCTTGAAGCCTTCGAGCGCGCGCTCGCGAGCGCCCTGCGACTTATTTCCGTGGATGGCCGCGGCGCGGATGTTCGCGCGGTCCAGCTGCTCGACGAGCTTGTTCGCGCCGTGCTTGGTGCGCGTGAACACGAGCGCGCGGTGGACGCCCTCGGCGCGGAGCACGATCTCGAGGAGCGCGCGCTTGTCACGCTTCGAGACGTGATGGACCGTCTGCTCGATCTTCTCCGCGGTCGTCGCCTGGGGGACGACCTCGATGCGAACGGGGTTGATCAGGATGCGCGACGAGAGCTCGGCGATGGCCGGCGGCATCGTTGCGGAGAAGAAGAGCGTCTGACGCTTGACCGGCACCTCGCGGACGATGCGGCGCACGTCGTGGATGAAGCCCATGTCGAGCATGCGATCGGCCTCGTCGAGGACGAAGATCTCGACGGCATCGAGCTTCACGTAGCCCTGCTCCATCAGGTCGAGGAGACGACCGGGAGTGGCGATGAGGATGTCCGGCTTGCGGTGGAGGGCTTCCTCCTGACCGCGCTGCCCGACGCCGCCGTAGATCACGGTGTTCGTCAGGCCGAGGTTCTTGCCGTAGGCCCACGTACGCTCGCTGATCTGCGCGGCGAGCTCACGCGTCGGCGCGAGGACGAGCGCACGGATGCGGCCGTTCTTCGGCTGAGCGGCGAGGCGCTGGAGGATCGGGAGAACGAACGCGGCCGTCTTGCCGGTGCCAGTCTGGGCGCAGCCGAGGACGTCACGGCCTTCGAGCACGTGCGGGATGCATCGCTGCTGAACGGGCGTGGGCGTCTCGTAGCCTTCGGAGGCGACGGCCTTGAGGAGCGGGGCAGAGAGCCCGAGAGCGGCGAAGGCAGAAACCTTGGCGGGCTCGAGAGAGGGAGCAGAAAGGGGCGGAAGCGGCTCGACTCGTGTCGAGCGGGGTACAACTTGATTCACTTGATTGGACTCGGATCTCGCGGCGTGCCCACTTCTGGAAGAAGTGGGATTTCGATCGCTTGGTGCTCGCGCTACGCCGCTTGTGGAGGCGCGAGCTGGCGTACGCGGTGTTGCGTTCGCCGGGGTGGGATTTTGGGGGGGGCGACGACTCACGCGGTCATGACCGATACGTCGCCGTACCGACGTAGCGGAGCACGCGCTCGCACGAGGCGTTGCCGACCTGCCCGAGGCAGGTGTCTTCGCCTTCGAACTTCTCGTCTCCATGCCGCAGCGCACGCATGATGCCGTTCGTCAGCTCGTGCCCGCCGTCCTGACAGGACGGATCGCTGCACGGAACCTCGAACATCGCCGGCGCATTCGCGACGACGACACGACGAATGTGAGAGACCTCGGCAGAAACCGCGCCCGTGCGCCGCTCCTCGAGGTCGAGGCGGAGCCCGTCGAGCTTGGGAACCTCGGTCTGGAGACGCGGGGCCTCGTCCTCGCGCTTGCGGCGCTCGGCGAAGCGGTTGGCCGCATCCCTGTTCCGTCGGTTCATCAAGCGAGCACCAGCGCCTGGCTAGAGCGAGTCATCACCGGCATGAACAGCGAGTGCACCGGGACGAAACACGTGAAGACAACAACAGCTCACCCATGACTCTCTCTCTCGATTCAGGGCGGCTGCTCGAACGAGCTGGACAGTAGGAAGGACCTGCTCCGACAAGCCGCCGTTTTCGGAGAAGGGGGACGCGGTATGTACCGCATCGCGCACGCGAGCCGTCGCAAAACGTCCTCGTGAGAGGGCCACCCTAGCGCAAGTCGGTGGGAAAGCAAGTACCGGGCCCAGCTACCATTGCTCCACAGCGCATGTCGACAGCACGCCCAAACGCGTGCGAGGGTCGCACGACATGTCCTTCATCGCCGAGGCCGACCACACGATCGAGGCTCCCCCGCAGCGCGTGTTCGACAAGCTGACCGACGTCGCTTCCTGGCCGACCTGGATGCCCCGTTCCTTCGTGCCCATCCTCCGCAGCGACACGGCTTCGCCTCTCCGGCTCGGCGATCGCATCAAGGTGAAGGTCGCCGGGGGACCGCTGCCGACCACGATTCGCGTGAGCAAGCTCGAGCGGCCGAACGTCCTCGCCTGGCGAGGCGGAGTACGCGGGCTCTTGTGGGCCGAGCACCGCTTCGTGCTCGAGCCGCTCGGGGAGCGTCGCACGCGCGTTCGGTCCATCGAGACGTGGCGCGGTGCGCTCTCGGGTTTGCTCCGCCCATTCGTGCTGCCGCTCGCGCTGCGGGTCGGCACCGAGCAACTCGCCGCGCTCGACCGCGCGGCGACGATCTCCCATGACGTGAACTGAGCTTCGCTACTCGGCCGAGGCGAGGAACGTCGTCACCGACGACGCGGCGTCGAGGGTCATCGCGATCGATCGAGCTCGAGCTCTCCTCCGCTCCCCTCCTCTTCCCAGTCATCCACGTCGAGCATCCGGCCCGACGAAAGCGGAGCGGGGACCGCCGCGTGCGCGGGAGCCGCGGGGAGTGCGGAGTCGCGCGACACCGTCGCGGCGAGCTTTCGCGTTGCGGCACGGAGCTGACGGACGCCCGCGAGCGCGACCTGCAGCTGGAACCGCAGAGCGACCGGCGACGACGCTCGCACGAGGTTCGCGAACGCATCGGCGCGCACCTCGAGGGCCGAGGTGGCCGTCGTGGCGGTCACCGTCGCGTTGCGCGGTGCGCGATCGAGGAGCGCGAGCTGTCCCACGAGCGCACCGGGGCCGAGCGTCGCCAGCGGCGCGCGCGAAGGCGCTCGCGTGACCGAGACGCTTCCCTGGACGACGAGCCAGCACGCGTCGCCGAGACTGCCCTCCGTCATCAATGTCTCGCCGGCGGCAAAGGACTTGAGGCTCGCGATGTACGCGAGCAGCTCGAGGTCCTCGGCGGAGTACGTCGCGAGCGCGGGGATCGCGCGGAGCTGCTCGACGCTGAGCCCCCGGCCCGAGCGGCGCATCGACTCGGGAGACGCGGAAGCACGCTGCGCGCTTCGCGCTCCGCCTCCGGCCGCTTCGTCGGTGAGCTTCTCGCCGGCGTCGCGCAGCCGGCGCGCGACGTCGAACAGCAGGTTGCGCTGGATGGCCGCAGCAACGCGCGGCGCCGAACGACGAAGGCCCGCGAGCGCCTCGCGCGAGAACTCGAGGACGGTCGCCCCTTCCGGCGCGGTGACCGTCGCCGAACGCGGCTCGGCATCGACGAAGGCCATCTCTCCGACGACCTCTCCCGGGCCGAGCCTCGCGACCTCCTCCGTTCCGCCGCCCGGCGTGCGCACGGTCGCGACGAGACGGCCCTCGAGCACGATCATCAGTGATGCGCCTGGGTCACCCTCCTTGAAGAGCGCGTCGCCCGGCGCGCCGCGACGCGCCTTGAGGACGGCCAGCACGGCGTCGCACTCTTCGTCGCCGAGGTCCGCGAACGCACGCACCCGACGCAAGATCTCACGTCTCTGAGGGTCCACGAGCCAGAGGATACAGGACTTCCGCATGCTGCCGTGGTTGACTCGGGCAGGGCCCCGGGACATTTGGGGTCCCTCATGGCCGACCCCCGAACCACGCTGGAACCGCGCTTCGAGGCCGCCTTGCGCGCCGCGCTGGGAGACGAGCTCGCAAAGACGGATCCGGTCATCCGCCGCTCCGACCGCGCCGACTTCCAGGCCGACGTGGCGATGGCCCTCGCGAAGAAGGTCGGCAAGCCCCCGCGCGACGTGGCGAAGCTGATCATCGATCACCTCGACGTCACCGGCATCTGCGACAAGGTCGAGATCGCCGGGCCGGGCTTCATCAACCTCACGCTCTCGGGCGACTGGCTGAGCCGCGCCACGACCGACGCCGCGCGCGACCTTCACTGCGGCGTCTCCCCTTCGAAGGCGCCCGAGACCGTCGTGGTCGACTACTCCGCGCCGAACGTCGCGAAGGAGATGCATGTCGGCCACGTCCGGAGCACCGTCATCGGCGACAGCCTTGCGCGTGTGCTCGAGGCGGTCGGCAACACGGTCGTTCGCCAGAACCACGTCGGTGACTGGGGCACGCCCTTCGGCATGCTCATCGAGCACCTCCTCGACCTCGGCGAAGAGGCCGCGCTCGCGACCTCCATCACCGATTTGGATGCATTCTACAAGCAAGCCCGCACCAAGTTCGACGAAGACCCAGCCTTCGCCGAGCGGTCGCGCCAGCGCGTGGTCCAGCTCCAGGGTGGCGACGAGCAGACTCTCGTCTTGTGGAGGCGCTTCACCGACGCGTCGAAGCGCTACTTCGGCGCCGTCTACGACAGACTCGGCATCACGCTGAAAGACGAGCACGTACGCGGCGAGAGCTTCTACAACCCGATGCTGCCGGACATCGTCCGTGAGCTCGAGAAGAAGGGTCTCACCGAGGTGAGCGACGGCGCGGTCTGCGCCTTCCCCGACGGCTTCAGCAACAAGGAGGGCGCGCGGCTCCCGCTCATCGTGCGCAAGCAGGACGGCGGCTACGGTTATGCGGCCACCGATCTCGCGGCGCTCCTCTCGCGCACCCGTGACCTCGGCGCGACGCGCCTCCTCTACGTCGTCGGTGCTCCGCAGCAGCAGCACTTCGCGATGGTGTTCGCGGTCGCGAAGGCGGCGGGCTGGCTGCATGAGCCTGCACGGGCCGAGCACGTCGCGTTCGGGTCGATCCTCGGCCCCGACAAGAAGATGTTCAAGACCCGCGCCGGCGGCACAGTGAAGCTCGCCGAGCTGCTCGACGAAGCCGTGCAGCGCGCGGCGGCGGCCGTCGCCGAGAAGAACCCCGATCTCGACGAGGCGACGCGGGCGGCGGTCGCTCGCAAGATCGGCGTCGGAGCGCTCAAGTACGCCGACCTCTCGAGCGATCGCGTCAAGGACTACATCTTCGACTGGGATCGCATGCTCGCCTTCGAGGGCAACACGGCCGCGTACCTCCAGTACGTGCACGCGCGCGTTCGTTCGATCTTCCGGAAGGCGGAGGCCGCCGACGTCGAGGCCGCGAAGACCGCCGACATCGTCCTGCGCGAGCCGGCCGAGCACGCGCTCGCGCTCGAGCTCCTCGGGCTCGGCGGCGTCGTCGCGGCGGTGGCGGAGACGCTGCAGCCGCACCGGCTCTGCACGTATCTCTTTGCGGTGGCGACGCGCTTCAACACCTTCTTCGACCAGTGCTCGGTGCTGAAGGCGGAGGACGTTGCGACACGACGCTCACGCCTCGCGCTCGCGGACCTCACGGCGCGCGTCCTCGCGCGGGGCCTCGACCTCCTCGGCATCGAAGCACCCGACCGGATGTAGCGTTCAGGTCCGCAGGAGCTCTGGGGCCTCGACGACCGCTGAGCCGTGCGGTGCTTCGGCGAGCACCTTCCACTCGTCAGGGCGATCGGGGTCTCCCCCGGCCTTGAGGCGCGCACGCGCAAGCAGCTGCGTGAGCAGCCACGAGGCCTCGATGTTCTTGCGGATGGCTCGGCTCGCGCGGTCGAGGATCACGAGCGGTAGCGCAGCGACCGCCGCGGAGAGGATCGACACCGCCAGGAGCGCGTCGAGCTTGTCGAGCTTCAGGAATCGCGACGGCGCATCGCTGAGGCAGAGGACTCCCCACGCGACGACGATGAGCGCGACCAGCGGTAGGAGGATGGCGCGACGCCTGGTGAGGCTCTCGACGCGAAGGCGGCAGGCACTGCACGAGCGGCAACGGACCGAGGTCGTCGAGAGAGGTTTGCCGGCCGTCTCCGCGGTCTGCGCAGGGCCGCTCGGGATCGCGATCACGAAGGACGCTTCGCCGGCTGTGCCCGTGAGGCAGATCGGACACGCGGGACCGTCGGGCCACGGCGCTGCCGGCGCAGCGCGCGGGGACGACGCTTCTGCGGCGGCTTCGCGGACGCCCGTTCGGCGCAGGCATTTCGGACAGCGCTCGGAGAGATCGCCGTCGAAGGATGCGTTGCAGTTCGTGCAGGTGAGGCGCACTCGAAGGGCGAGCATACCACTCGGGGGTGGGCTCGGTCTGTCGCGGACGGCTCCAACAGGCGCTCGTCGGTGATGGTTCGGGGCAGGTCGTTGGTCCTCGACCACGCGAAGGGGGAGAGGGGTGGCCGCGGTCAGGCGGTTTGCGTAGGTCGAGAGGGTGTAGACGCCCACGTCGCCAGCCAGGGCTTGCTACGATCGTGGCGATGTCACGGTCCTCTGCGCGGTTCGTCGTCACTGTCGCCGCGAGCGTAGCCCTCGCGTTCGCGGGGTGCTCGCGGGCGTCGAGCACCGGCCACGCGAGCGGAGCCGCGAGCACGGGCTCCGTCGCCACCGACCCGCCCGGCACGTACATGGGGCGAACGCTCGCGTCGCCCATGAGCTACCAGGGTGCAGACTGGCTCGACCGCGCGGACCGCGAGACGACCGAACAGCCCGAGCACGTGCTCGACGTGCTCGGCGTGAAGGAAGGCATGACCGTCGCCGACGTCGGCGCCGGCTCGGGCTACTTCACGGTGCGTATCGCCAAGCGCGTCGGACCGCGGGGGCGCGTCCTCGCGACCGATCTCCAGCCGGAGATGCTCGATCTCCTTCGCACCAAGGTCTCGAAGGCGAACCTCAGCAACGTTGTGCCGATCCTCTCGACCGAGAGCGACGCGAAGCTCCCACGCAACGAGGTCGACCTCGTTCTGATGGTCGACGTCTACCATGAGCTCCCCAAGCCTGCGGTGACGCTCGCCCAGGTGCGCGTCTCGCTTCGTCCAGAGGGGCGCATCGCGCTCGTCGAATACCGAGCCGAGGATCCCGACGTACCCATCAAGCCGGAGCACAAGACCACGCTCGTCCAGGTGAGGCGCGAGCTCGAGGCCAACGGCTTCGTGTTCCGCTCGAGCGACGAGTCGCTCCCGCAGCAGCGCATCGTCGTGTTTTCGACACAAGGGGCTCTGCGAGCCTCCCCGTGACGCGACCCGGAGTTGCGTGACTCGCCTTGGCGGCGCAAACGGCGCCCGACGCTGGACGGAATCACGTCCGCCCCCCGGACCTGGCCGCGTGCAGTCGGTCGGCCAGCGTCGGTCATGAACGAGCGTCCACAGCGCACGCGTTTCGACGGCGAAAGACGCGCGACCCCGAGCCAGCTCGGGCGGCACAGTCGGTGCTCCTGGTCAGGCTGGAGGCACCATCGAGATGCGCTTTTTCACACTGACGTCGTTCGCTCCGCTCCTGCTCGTCATCGCTTGCGGTGGGTCTGGCAGCGGCGGAGACGCTCCGCGCCAGGACGCGGGTGCCACCGACGGCCTGTCGGGAGACGGAGGGACGAGCGCGGCGGAGGGCGGGGAACCCTCGCCGGCGGATGGCGCTCCCCCGACTACCGCATTCACGACGCTCGGACGCGCGCCCGAGCCGTGCCCGCTCACCACGGCCCTCTGCAGCAGTTGGCCCTCCGCGTCCGACGGCGCCGTCTTCCGCTACACGAGCCAGGAGACGTTCGGCGGCAAGACGTTCGAGCGAACCTTCCACGTCTTCGTCCCGAACGCGGCGACCACAGCGTCGCCCGTGGTCGTCGTTCTCCACGGTGGCAACGGCTCCGGCGCTCGCTCGGTCGCTTCGCAGGCGTGGACGACGCTCGCCATGGCCAAGCCCGCGGGCATCACGTGGACGCCCAACACGGTCGACTGCCAGGCGCTCCCGACGACCGAGGCCAACGGCCTGAAGATGCAAGCTCCGGGCGGAGGCGCCTCGTGCACCTCGCCGAGCACGACCGCGGTCAACGCACAGCCGTTCATCGTCGTGTATCCCGACGGTGTCGCCGACGCGGGGACGAAGGACGTGCGGCACTGGGAGGACGGGCGCCTCCCCTCCCCCGGCACCGGCGCGATGACGCCGAGCCGCGACGACGTCGGCTTCATCGACCATGTTCTCGACGTGGTGCTCAACGACAAGCAGCTCCCCACCGATCCGTCGGCGACGTACCTCGCGGGCGTGTCGAACGGCGGGATCATGACCCAGCGCATCGCGGGCACGGCGGGTGCGGTCGCGTACCCGCGCGTCATGCGCATCGCGGCTTACGCGGCGTACGTCAGCGACCTCGCGGAGCCGATCACGCCTGCGCCCTCCGTCCCGTTCGGCCTCGCGCTCTTCCACGGGACGGGCATCGTCACGCCGGACTGCAACTCGCCTGGCTGCACGACCCCCACCGTCCTCGGCGACGAGCGCATGCCGTTCGGCGCCGCGGGCAGCAGCCACTACGTCAACAGCCCCGACCGCGGCCTCGTGCACTCGGGCCCCGATACGATCGAGGCGTGGCGTAGCGCGCTCGGCGCAAAGGGAGCAGGCGTCACGGACGACATCGGCGTCTTCACGAAGCGAACCATCCATCTCGCGCTTCCGGCGGTGCTCCATTCCTGGGTCACGGATGGCGGAGGCCACACCTTCGCCAGTGGACGAAACGACTTTCTCCCGGTGCCACGCGGGTGGGCGTTCGTGTCATCGTTCAGGCGCGACCCGACCGGAACGCTCACGCGCGTCCAGCCGACGTGGCTCTCGGGAACGTTCTGAGTCAGGCGTCGGAGCTCGACTCAGGGCAGCTTCGTCATCCCCGCCCAGAAGATGCCGCGGATCGCGTTGTGTCCGAGCGTGCTCGGATGGATGCAGTCCTTGAAGAACCAGTTGGTCGCGGCCGGGGTGCTCACCGCGTGGGGGACGAACGGCGCAGCGAGCTCGAGCAGCTTCACGCCCGGGTGCTTCGCGCTCTCCGCGGCCATCGCGCTATTCCAGGGATCGAGGGCCGTCTTCGTCTCCTTGTTGTCGGGCCAGTAGCCGAGCGCACCGGAGCACGTCGACATGGTGGGCTCGTAGTAGAAGTGCCCGGAGCCGCCGCTCGGGTCGTAGATGTTGGTCATGAGGACGTCGACCTTCACGCCAGCACCGAAGCGATCGGCCTTGGTGAGCTCGGTCAGCGCCGCGCCGTAGCCGGCGACGAATGCGTCCTGCTTGGCCTTGACCTGAGCGGGCGTCCCGGTGAGCACGGAGATGAGGCCGTCCTGCACGTCGTTGCCGCCGATGGTGCCCACCACGAGGACCGGCCCGGGGAGCGTGGCGGGGAGTGACGTGATCTGGTTCAGCAGCACGCCCGGGTCCGTGCCCGGGTTCGGCGAAGGCACGGTGGCGACGGCGCCGCCGCGCGAGACCTTCACGACGTCGGAGGCGGCGTCGAGGCCCCAGCACGTCGTGAGATCGAAGCCCTTCCATTCGGGGTACTTGGTGTCGTCGTTCTTCACGAGGAGCGTTCGGTAGAACGGGGCCTGGGCCGTCGTACCGCCGCTGCCGCCTACGTCAGAGATCGAGTCGCCGACGACGACGAGCGTCTTGTACTTCGCGGTCGGGCAGGCGGTCGGCGGCGGGATGTCCGGGCCGCCCGTGGTGCCGCCCTCGGTGCCCCGGGTGGCGCTCGCGTCACCGTCGTCCGGGGGGGGCGACGTGCCGCCGTCACCTGCGGGCGACGTGCTGCTGCTGTTGGTGCTGCTGCATGCGGCGAACGCCGTGACGATCGCGATCCCGAGGGTTGCCGGCAAGAAGAGGTGCTTCACGGCGCACACTCTAGCGCAACCTGCCGCTTCCAGGCATCGGCGGGTCTACTTCGCGCGTTTCGCGATCGTTCCGCCCTGCGTGCTCCAGTAGACGGCGTCGTCGTCGACGGCGATTCCCCACGGCAGGTCGATCTGCGAGGCGATGATCTCCACGGCGCCCCCGACCTTGGGAACGCGGAGCACGAAACCGCTGGGGACTCCGGTGGTCCAGTAGACATGGGTATCGTCGACGGCGATGTCGCTCGCCCTGGGCATGGCCGGCGATGTCGCGAGCACGCTCGTGGCGCCGCTGGCGCGGTCGATGCGCGTGACGTCCAGGCCGTCGTACCCGATCGCGTAGACGGCAGTCTGGTCGGCCGCGAGCCGCCTCGCGTACACGTTCGCGAGCGTCGTCACCGATCCGGCGGTCGTCGTGTAGCGAAGGACCTTCGCTCCGCCGATGAACACCGTGTCCCCGGACGGAACGATGGACTCGCACTGGCGGAGGTTCGGAGCGAGCACGACTGCGTTCGCGCCGTCCCTCGAGGCGCGATAGGCAGCCCCGGTATCGTCCACCGTGAAGGTCGACGCATAGACGGCGCCGTCGTCGAGCGCGACCTCGTCTCCGCCCTGGGCCGAAAGCGGGTCGACGCTGCCGCCTGCCTTGGGGACACGACTGACGCCCGTTCCCGCGGTGAAATAGACATGTGTGGCGTCGACCGCGAGCTGAAAAAGTGGCGGTTGTGCCGTTGCGATCGACTCGACGGAGCCGCCTCGCTTGGGGACGCGCTGGACCGAGCCCGCCTTCCGATCCACGAAGTAGACGTGGGTAGTGTCCGCGCGAATGTACGTCAGCTTGCCGCCGTTCGTGACCAGGCTGACGGGTTGGCAGACACCGCCCGTGCACGAGCCGTCCTGGCAATCGTGACCGCAGCGACCGCAGTTCGCCGGGTCCGTCGCGACCACCGCACCGGGACAGGTCGAGGCATCCCTCGCGTCCGGCGCATCCGACGCATCCGACGCGTCCGCGGTCACCTCCTGCGGCGCGCCGTCGGGACGCACGCCTGCAAGCCCGTCGGTATCGACGAAGAGACTGCACCGGAGCAGACCGGCCGCGAGCATGGCTGCGGCGACGGGAGCGAGGGCAGCGCGGGTTCGCATCAGGAATCGACCATCCTACAGAACGAAGCGGTCCTGAGCACAAGAGGTGGAGACGAGACGAGACCTCCCGGTGCCCGATCTCCTCTCGCCCTCGTCTAGCGAGGGAGCTCGCGCGTGCGCTCCTCCGCGATCACCGCCTCAGCGAGGAGGCCGGTCGCTCCCACGCGGTCCCAGAGGCGCTGCCGGACGCGCTCCACGTCCGCGCCGAGCTGCGCCACCTTTGCGAACGTGTCCTCGTTGTTCGGCGTGATCTCGGCGTTGCTCACGGCGGCGCGGAGCTCGACGAGCTGCGCGCGCTTCGCCTCGAGCTCGGCCATGACGTCTTCGGCGAGGGCCAGGAACGCGCGGCGCTCCTCGACCTGGCCGGACGGAGAAGGCTTCGCGGCGGAGACGCTCGCGGCGCGCAGGAGCTTCAGCGCCTTCACGACGTCCCAGACGCGGAGAGAGAGATCGACCCGAACGTCGGCGCATGCCGCGAGCAGCGGGTTGATCCCCGGCGGGTAATCCGCGAGCCGCGCCGAGAAAGAGTGAACGTTGGCGAGGTAGCGCTCGAGATCGTGCTCGTAGACTCCGAAGCGCGTCGTGTACCCGCGATACGGCTCCTTGACCGCGAATTTCCAGGCGATCGCGATGTCCTTGTAGTGATAGTCGCGAAATCCGAGCATGTAGTCGAAGAGACCCGAGACGTCCTTCCGCCCGCGATAGACGGGATGATCGCGGACGATGCTCGGCAAGACTGCGTCGTGAACGACCTCGAGGTAGAGGCTCCACGCCGCCGCGCGATCGGTGATGCCCATGTCGCGCAGCGCCTCGTAGAACGTGAGCTTGCCGACATGCCGCGCGAGCGGGAGGTGTTCGTCGTAGAGCGTCCAGAAGCTGAAGAACGTGGCCTCGTTCTCGGCGTGCTTCAGCGCCTTCGCGAAGAGGTCCCAGTCCTTCCCGACGGGCTCCACCTCCGCGGGATTGGGCGCGCCGCTCACGTACCAGTCGTCGAAGTCGGGAGGCGGCGGCGGCGTGAAGTTGCCGAGCGCGAAGTGAAACGCGTCGTGCGAGAAGTGGAGCCCCTGCAGCGCGCGGTCTTCGCCGCGATCCGCGGCCATGAAGACGCGATAGGCGGCCTTGAAGAAGGTGCGGTCCTTGTCGGCGCGCGGGAACACGATGCGGAGGCCGAACTCGTGCTGCAACAGGGTCATGAGCCGCCGGTAGGTCGGCGCCTGGAGCTGCTCTTTCTCGATCGACGAATATCCCTGGAGGCGCCGCTGCACGACGGAGCCTTCGGTCATCTTGTCGACGAAGGCGCGAGCGGTGGGCCGTTCGCTCGAGCGCGCACGCGCGAAGGGATCGACCCCGAGACGCGGCGCGAGGTGAAGGAGCCCGCTCACGACGACCGGGTCTTTCACGACGCCGCCTTCGACCGCGCGCGACAGCTCCTCGGCCGAGATGAGGAACGCCGACGGGGGAAGCTCGCCGAGCGACGCGGCCTCGAGCGCGCAGACGAGCCGATGGCGAATCTCCGTGCTCACCGAGCTCGCGGGCTCTGCGGCGGGGCCAGCCTGCTCGACGGACCGAACGGAGACCGCGGCGCCGAACGCGCGGCCGAGGAGCTCGGTCGCAAGTGCGAGAGGATCGGTCTGGAGCAGCTTCACCTCGTCGGAGGAGACGAAGAAGCCGGTCGCGTTCGCATAGCGAACGGGGACCGGCAGATCATAGAGCGGCTGTCGCGCGCGTCGTTCGAGAGCGGCGGCGCGTGTCTCGCTCCAGATCACGAAATACGCGACGTCACCCGCCATCACGTACGGGAGCATCGAGACCGATACGCCCGTTGCGGGTGTGACGAGCTCTAGCGTGTGTCCCGCGTACGCGACGCGATCGAGCTTCAAGAAGCGCAGATCCTCGGCTGTCAGCACCTCGACGCGACGGCCGCGCGCGGGATCGTGCCGCTCGGCCAGCGCTGTCGCCATGCGCGCGGCCGACCACACGTTGTCGCGCTGGCGCTCACGGGCGAGAAACGCCTCGCCCGCGGCATGCCCCACCGGGGAGACGCGCATAGGCTTCGGAGCGGCGGGGGCGAGCGCGCGCAACAACGTGAGCACTTCTTCGCCGCACGGCGGAGCGTCCGGCGCGTTCAGCAAACGCTCCCACTCGGCTACGCCACGAAAGACGATCCGGTGATGCGCCCCGTCCCACGCGACGTCGATGTCGTCGCTGGGCGGCGGCGCGACGGGCTGCAAGAGCGGAAGCATGAGCTCGCTCAGGTAGCCGATCGATCGCGCCATGCTGGGCAGCGCGATCGGGCTCCTCGTCTCGTCGATCTCGACGCCCGCGCGCGCCGTGAACATCGCGCGCCCGTACGACTTGATGTCCGCGGTCTCGTCGACCCCCGCGAAGTCGAACCCGATCGCTTCGAAGCCGACGAGCGGGACACCGCGGAGGCCGCGTGCGGGGCGTGCTCGCTCGAGGAGCCCAGCGAAGAGCTCGCCGCGGCGCGAGAAGAACGGCAGCACGACGCGCGAGTCGAGCTTTCGTCGGCTCGCGATCTCGAATCGCTGACCGTCGACCACCCATGCTCCGAGCCCCAGGAAGCGGTTCGACTCGGCGCTCGACTCCATGTCCGGCAGCTTAATCCCGTCCGCTCCCCAGGAGAGCGTTCATCTCAGGCCATTCAGAAGCGAGCGCGGCTACTCGGTGAGCTCGGTGAGCTCGACGAGCTCGGCCGCGGGGACCTCGGTCG
>JANXVA010000066.1 GCA_025351875.1 Myxococcales bacterium
AACGTGCTCCACTTCATCCACGACGCATGCCGCGCCGTGCTCGACGGCACGCCAGCGCCATCGCTCCTTCCCGCAGTCGGCAACACCGTCACGACGTCACGGCCCGCTCAGCTCGCGGCGTAGGGCCGTGAACGGATACGCTTGTGGCCATGGACCGGGCACTCCCGAAGGATCGCGTCGGACGCGTGCTCGACGTGCGTGCAGGCTTGCTTGCGGCACTTGTGCGTCCAGCCGGTGACGATCCCTCTGCGACGGAGCGTCCGGCGAAGGCGACCTTCGAGATCGACGTCGGGGCGCATCATCGTTCCGTCGCTCCCCGGGAATACGAGCGCCGACGGGGACGCATCGATCGCGGTGCGCAGGTACGGCAGGAGCTCGGCCGCGATCGAGATCACGTCGGCGTGTCCGCCCTTCGTCGTGTCGCGGCCATGGGAGCGACAGACCGTGATCAGCCGGGAGTCGAGATCGACGTCGGTCTTCCGCAGTCCGAGAAGCTCTCCGCGGCGAACCCCCGTGTAGAGCGCCGACGCGAACAACGGACGTCAGCTCGGCGCCAGCGCAGCGAGGACGAGCGGAACCTCGGCGGCGCGCAGGTAGTCGTGCGGTCGCTGCGGCACCTTCCGCCGTTCGACCTCGGTGGCTGGATTCGATCCGGCGTAGCGGCCGGCGCGTCGCGCGCGGTTGAATGCGGTGAGGATGAAGCGGCGCAGATGATTGATCGACTGCGGGCCGAGCTCTTCCGACTCCGCCTGGAGGAACGACTCGATCTTGCCTGAAGTGACGTCGACCAGGCGTAGGGGCGCGAGCTCGGAATCGAGAAGATGCTTCTTCAGAGTGAATGTGTTGCGCGCGTGCGACGGCGACGCCTTCGAGTACGTGGTGAGCCACCAGTTGAGGAGCGCTGCGAGCGTACCTCCCCCGTCGGCGTCCGGCATGGCCTCGAGACCTAGCCTCTGACGTTCGTACTTCCGCTCGAGATCGTCGACCAGACGACGAGCCTCTGTCTTCGAGCGCGCCGCGGAAGAGCGATCGCGCCAGCGCCCGGTTGGGTCGCGGAAACGCAGATACCACCCGTGACCCTTGCGATAGACCGAAGCCATGCATCACCTCCTCTTCTTGGGCGCGCGACGTGGAACCCGCGACGGTTGAACCTTGTATCCGTGAGCTTCGAGCCATTCCCCGAGGATGCGCGCCACCATGCCGGACATGCTGCGACCGTGGTCGTCCTCAGCGGCCTTCTGAAGCGACAGCTTCATGTCTGCAGGCACACGCACGTTCAACATCGCATCGCGTTCCATGCTGTTCCTCGCTCGTTCCGCTAGACGGAGTGTCGATTGTAATACATTTGACGGGTGACGTTAGCGAGGCGAGGCTCCGGCCGGAGGTGCACCTTGGTCGCGCACATGCGCGCGAATGGCAGCCGGTTCGAAGCGTAGGCAGCCACACCGTCCCGTTGCACGCGAGCGGGTTAGCACCAGGCTACGGAATCGAGTCGTCCGCTCAGGTAGTGCGTGGAAGTCCGTTCTCTAGCGCAGGGTCCGCAGGTGCCTTTCCGGATCGTTCAGGAAGTCGCGCATCACGTTGACGTGCTCGAGGTCGTCGTACGTGACGTCATGGATCGGCGGCGCGTCGAAGCTGAAGATGCGCGCGCCGGGGCACGCCAGCAGGATCGGGGAGTGCGTAGCGATGACGAACTGCGCGCCTTCCTCAGCGGCCCGGACCACGAGCGCCAGGAGAGCGAGCTGCCGCTTCGGCGACAACGGAGCCTCCGGCTCATCGAGCAGATAGAGTCCACGCGGGCGCACGCGGGACGCGAAGAGATCGAGGAAGCTCTCGCCGTGCGAGCGTGAGTCGTATTTGTGCAGGTAGGACGCGGCGTACTGCTCGTCCGAGTGGAGCGCGCCGGGCCCGTCGGCGAGCGCTTCCGTCTGGATGCCGATGACCTCATTTCTCTCGCGCGCGAGGCGGGCGTCGTTCCGTGCGGAGCTTCGGAGATGTCCGAAGAAGTCCTCCGCGCGAAGGAAAAATCCCTGCCGCGAGCGCGGCCGCCAGGCGAGGCGCAGAGCGCTGCCGAGACGCCGCTGCTGCGCGAGCGTGTTGTCGAGCGCAACCTCGGTGACACCGAGCGACGGGAGCTCGGCAGCGACGGCGATGCCCTCGAGGAGCGTCGACTTTCCCGAGCCGTTCTCTCCGACGAAGAGCGTGACGGGTACGTTCACGTCGAGTGTCGGTAGAGCGCGGATGCTCGGCACCGAGAACGGGAACGTTCCCACTTCATCCTTGGTGAGCGGCCGCTTGAGTCCGACTTCGAGGAGGTTGGGCACGCGTGACCTTTCAGCGAAAGCTTGCCGAAGAAACGTCAGTTCCTGCGCGTGGGCAGTCGAGCCGCAAACGCTTCGGCGGGCGGCGCCCCGTTGCCGGAGTCACCTCCCCCCGAGCGCGGGCTCGGGCCGTCGACGAGCGCCATCGCGAGAACGGCGCTCGCACGGCGAAGGCGCTCGAGGACGAGGCCCGGATACACGCCCGCCGTGGACAGCACACACAGCGTCCATCCCATGCAGACCGGAGCGGCGTGGACGCAGGCGGTACCGCACATGAAGGACGTGATCGCCTCCCCGCCGTTTCGTCCGCTCGCCGCACGAGCGACGCGTGCGAGGTCGACCTCGGCCGCTGCTCCGCTGAAGAGAGCGATCTCGCCGCTCGGCGACACCAGCATCGCAGCACCCGTCACGGCGGCGTACGAGAGGACTTGCGGCGCCCGGGAGCGCGCGCGCTCCGAGAGGAACGGCGACAGTCCCTTCGCATTCCACGCGCCGTCCCCCATGACGAGAAGGCTAGCTCAGGACAGCGCGAAGTCGCGGCAGAGGCAGAAATAGCTCCACCTGCCTCCACCGGCGCGTCGTTCCGCCACGCCAGCCAGGGTTGGGCGCACCGCCGTTTGACCGTGGAGCGAGACTCGGTGATCCTTGCAGGGGGCTTCATCCCGTGGACGTGCATTCGGTCATCGAGCGGGTGATGCAGACGTACGCGGGAGCGCGGCTCTACAGCGATCGTGGGACGGTCGCGGTCGTATTTCGGACCGGCGACCGACACACGATTAGCTTCGAGACAGCCTTCGAGGCGAAGGACAGGTTTTCCTTTTCGTTTCGCGCGAGCATGTTCCACAGTGCGGCTTCGCGTTTGGTGCACTTCGACGAACACCGCATCTACGCCGATGGCGACCTGGTGCGACTGGGGGATCCGGAGTGGCGCGAGCCTCCGCCGAAGTCGCTCGGGAGCGCGGTCGCCAGCATGACCGGAATCTCGTTCGGGTGTGCGCATCGTGTGCCGCACCTTCTCATGCCCGACCGCATTGGGGGCCGCGCGCTCTTCGCCTGGCCCGAGCTCGCTCTCGGCGATCCCGTGGAGATCGACGGCGTGCGTCATGTCGTCGTCGAGTTCGGTGACCGCGGGCGTACCGGCCGGGTGTTCATCGACGAGGGCTCGCACGTCGTCCGGAGGAGCGTCGACGTCTTCGATCACACCTTCACCACCGACTACCTCGCAGTGCTCACGCCCGGGCGCTGAGGGTCGGGCCGCGCTCTCTTGCTCGTCTGATGGTCACGACCAACGAAACTGCCCGGGCGCGCGCAGCGCCGGAACGACCTCGGCAAGCCGAAGGTGTGGCTCGACGCACTCTGGTATCGTCGTGGCGTGCGGGGGTCGTGGTCGAGTTGGATGCGCGCTGCTCCGGTCTCGCATCGGATAGCGCAAATCCTCTCCGGGGTTACCCCGGGGCACGGATTCGAGCAGGCAATGCAGCGCGTGGGGTGCGGTCCGTGAGACGGACGATTCCACACGCAAGACGAGGCAGGTCGGCGCGACCCCCGCACACTCATCTTGCTCGCTCCCCTCGTTGTCGATGAAGACTCATCTGTCGCAGCTCGTCGCCGATGCCCTGGCGTCGGCCTTCCTCGCGAGCGGCGCGTGGACGCGACGCGCCCTCGCCGCACGCGGCGCGGTCACCGTCGGCGATGAAGACAAATGGATGGGCGTCCTCGTCGAGGGCGTCCTCGCTCGGTTCCCGCATCCGCCTCGCGAACGGTTTCACTCGCTCTCGCGCTTCATCGCATCGCTGCCACTCCTCAGCACCAAGCGACAGAGGCTACGGCCCGCATCGGTGGTTCGCTCACTCGTTGCCGAGCTCGCGATGGGCGAACCACGGTGGGACGTCCCGGGGATCGCGACGACTGGAGACCTTGCGCGGTGGCTCGACCTCTCGCCTGCTGAGAGCGAATGGTTCGCCGATGCGCGCGGTCTCGAGCGTCTCGAACGCGACGAACGGCTGCGCCACTACCGCTACCGTTGGGTGCCGAAGCGGCACGGCGGTTTTCGGCTGCTCGAAGCGCCAAAGCCGCGCACCAAAGCAGTGCAGCGACGCATCCTCGACGAGATTCTCAGTCGCGTGCCACCACACGATGCCGCGCACGGGTTTCGACGAGGACGCTCCCCGATCACCCACGCCGGCCATCACGTCGGCAAGGCCTCCGTGGTCCGGATCGATCTCCAGGACTTTTTTCTCTCGATCTCCGCAGCCCGCGCGGCAGCGGTCTTCCGTGCGGCCGCTTACCCTGAAGACGTCGCCTGGGCGCTCGCTCTGCTCTGCACGAACGTCAGTCCCTCATCTCGGGGCGCGATCGTGCTGGACCGGTACGCACCGGCTGCAGAGATCGCCGCCCTCCGCCGCGCGGAGATGCTCGCGCGAACGCGTCACCTGCCACAAGGAGCGCCGACGTCACCGGCGCTCGCGAACCTGTGCGCGTACGAACTCGATGTCCGTCTCGCGGCTCTCGCGACCAGCCTCGACCTCACGTACACACGCTACGCGGACGACCTGGTCCTCTCGGGCGATGCGACGCTCGCGCGTCGCGCGGCGGGACTCGAAGCGCTCGTCGCAGCGATCGTGCACGAGGAGGGATTTGTCGTGAACCATCGCAAGACGCGGGTGATGCGCGCCGGCGTTCGTCAGGTCGTGACCGGAATCGTGGTGAACGAACGTCTCAACCCTGCACGCGACTCCTTCGATCGTCTGAAGGCCATCCTCCACAACTGCGTTAAGCGCGGGCCGACGAGCGAGGATCGAGAGAAGCATCCGGATTTTCGTGCTCACCTCGCGGGACGCGTCGCGCATGTGGCGAGCTTGAGCCCGATGCGCGGAGAGAAGCTCGCGAAGATCTTCGAGCGCATTGAGTGGAGCTCGACCAACAGCGAGAATGGTTAAGCGCCCGCTGGCGTAGTGCCCCGCGCGCCACTGATCGAGCAATCTCTGGACTGCACTTGGCTCGAGGGGCCGAGAGAGCACGCGGCCCATCGAAGTCGACGGCGGGGCCTCGGCTACGGCCGCCTGAGCTGCGAGAAAGACAATCCGCGCGGCCATCTTCGCCCGTTGCTTCGCAACCATATTTTAGAGCTTCGCGCCTGACTAGTAGCCCAGGACGACCGCACACAGCGCGATGTCGAAGTCGCCCTCGACGAGCTGCTCCAAGGCCGACCACCCGTCGGTGACGTGCACGATGTCGACCGATTCGAGTGTGCGGAGCGAGGTGACCGTCGTCGCGTCGTCGTCGGCGACGAGGATCCGCGGCGGGATGACGAACGGGGACGGGAAGGGGTCGGGCACGATCTCGAAGACTCCGCTCTGGAACGACACGGCGATCGGCGCGTCTAGGTTGGTGAGGACCCGGTGGAGCTCCGCAGCCATGGCGGCGCGCTGAGCCGCGGCCTCTTCGAGCCGACGCACGCGTTGGGCGTCCGCCGCTCGCGCAGCGGCGCGCGCTGGGGCCCCCTCGCGCTCAGCGTCGCTCATCTTGATCAGGCGCGCGCTGCGCATCGGTGTCGCGAGAGCACCCTCTGCGTTGACGTAGAGCATCCGGCCGCAAATGTCGTAGCTCGTCACGGCGAGAACCGCGTAGTGCGCCTCTACGAGGTGCGTGATGGTGTACGGGCGCAAGGCGACGGCGAAGATGACCGCGTCGGGATGCACCGTGAGCTCGGCGGAGAGGAGCGGTGAGAGCGCGTAGACCCCGACGACGGCAGGCAGTTCCTCGAGAGCGAACGCGACATCGACCTCGACCTCCCGCGGCACCATCTCGTGGAGGATGCCTCATTCCGGCAGCGCGTCTACCCGGAGCGCACGATTCTCGAGCGCGCCGCATGGCGTCAGCCGACCGCACGCAACGAAGAAGACGACCCATCCGTGTGGCAGGAGTTTCCGGCCTTCGGTCGGCCGTCAGGGTTGAGCCAAGCGTCGTCGCGTACGCCGCGATACTGTTTGTACGATGGTGACGGAGCGGCGGTGCTCGTTTTGCGGGAAGAAGCAGGGTGAGGTCGCGAGGCTCATCGCCGGCCCCACCGTGTACATCTGCAACGAATGCGTCGTGCTCTGCATGGACATCCTCGACGAGGATCCGGCAGGCATCGTGCCGGCGACGGACGGCCAGCTCCTTGTGCGCTTCCCGGACGGGACTGTGCACACGTGCGAACAGCATCATGCGTGGCAGGCCTTCACCCAGGACGGAGAGAGTCTCGACTGGTGTGCCGCCGCAGGCTGCGTCCGGAGCCTAACACCACTTGCGGTGCTCGCGGTGCGGCGACACGGAGCTCCGGCCCGATCATGGGGGCGACGTTCCCGAACGGCACCACGCTCACCGAGACTGACGCGCGAGGAGTGCTCGCCAGCTTCGGCGGCCCGTCTCGATTGAAGGCGAGCGCTCCGCCGAAAGGGCGATCTGCTGGGAGCTTTGGTCGGAAGAGCGCGCCACCTTGGCCCTTCCTAATGGGCTTCCTGAGCGATCAGGAGGTGACGAACTTCCTCTCGCAGCAGTATCGCGTGCCGACGATCAACCTCGACGAGTATGAGGTCGCGCAGGAAATCTTGCAGCTCGTCTCGAAGGAGTTGTGCGAGAAGCACCTCGCGCTCCCAGTCTCGCGCGCCGGAAGCTCGCTGATCGTCGCGATGGTGGACCCGAAGGACGAAGCCGCGGTCGACGAACTGAGGCGGTTTACGGGCTTCAATATTGAGTCGGTGATCGCGACCGAGAGAGCGATCCGCAGTGCCGTCGAGCGATATTACAAGGCCGATGGGTGACGCTCTCGTCTGCTGGGTCCCGAGGCCAGGCGGGCCCTTCACTCGCGACGCGCCCGCAGCCAACGTCACCGACGAGCGAACGCCTCCACCATTCGGCCGATGGCGTCGCGCGTGAGAGGGCGTTCGAGGATGCGCGGCGGGTTGCTCTGCGGCGCGGAGGGAGGAACCGCCTCGGACGCCAGGACGAGGACGGTGCGGCTCTTCAGCTCCGGCTTC
>JANXVA010000438.1 GCA_025351875.1 Myxococcales bacterium
CAGAAGGCCGCCGCCATCCTGCAGTTCAAGCTCGAAGGTCAGACCTCACGACGCAATCCGCAGTTCGCGCTCGACTCGCGCTGTCTTCTGCACCAGATCGACGCGAGCGCCGGGACGGTCACGATCGACGGTAACGTGTACCCGCTCCTCGACAAGGCGTTCCCGACCATCGACTGGAGCGATCCCTACGAGCTCTCCGAGGCCGAGGCGCGCTGTATCGAGCTCCTGAAGCGCTCGTTCCTGGGAAGCCCGTCGCTCTGGCGCGACATGCGCTTCGTCGCCGATCGCGGCGGCATGCTCGCGCTCCGCGACGAGAACCTCATCTTCCACGGCTGCGTCCCCGTCGACGACAAGGGCGAGCTCCTCGAGCTCGAGGTCGACGGCGCTCCGCGCAGCGGGCGCGCGCTCTTCGATGCGCTCGACCGCGTCGTTCGTCGCGCCTTCAAGGACCGCGCCCCAGCGGACGTCGACCTCCTCTATTACCTCTGGGCCGGCCCCCGCTCGCCGTGCTTCGGCAAAGACCGCATGGCGACGTTCGAGACCTATTTCGTCGCCGACAAGGAGACGCACAAGGAGACGAAGAACGCCTATTTCGCGCTCATCCACGAGGCGCCGTTCTGCCGGCGCATCGCGCGCGAGATGGGCGTCTTCGACGAGAACGTCCTCATCGTGAACGGGCACGTGCCGGTGAAGCTCGAGGCCGGCGAGTCGCCGCTCAAGAAGAGCGGCCTCGCCGTCACGATCGACGGCGCCTTCTCGGAGGCCTATGGCGACCACGGCTTCACGCTCGTGATCGACGCCGAGCAGACCTACCTCGCCAAGCACCATCACTTCGACTCGATCGAGGGCGCGATCGACCGCGGGGCGGACATCGTGCCGGAGATCCAGGTGCTCCGGCAGCACGAGCGCCCGATCCGCGTGGGCGACACGCAGCGCGGAGAGGAGCTGCGCGAGGAGATCGCGGCCCTCGATCAGCTGGTCACCGCGTATCGCGACCGACTCATCGACCCGCCGTCGACCTGAGCGCCAAGAGCCTAGGAGCAAAGCATGATCGTGACGACAGAGATGGTGGACGTGCCGGCCGAGGGCCGGCCGATGCGTATGCTCGTGACGGCGCCGAAGGCGGAAGGTCGCTACCCGGCGGTGGTCGTGTACTCGGACATCTTCCAGCTCACGGAGCCGCAGCAGCGCGTCAGCACGAGGCTCGCCGGGTACGGCTTCGTCGTCGCGACGCCCGAGATCTACCATCGCATCGAGCCCGCCGGCACGGCGCTGCCGTTCGACGACGCCGGGCGCACGCGGGGCCTCGAGGACGCGAAGAAGACCGCGGTCGCCGAGTTCGACGCCGATTGCCGCGTCGCGCTCGACTGGCTGAAGGCGCATCCGCGTGCGAGCGCGAGGCGGCTGGGCGCGATGGGCTTCTGCATCGGCGGCCACCTCGCGTTCCGCGCCGCGTTCCAGCCGGACGTGCGCGGGACGGTCTGCTTCTACCCGACGGGCGTGCACGACGGGAAGCTCGGGAGAGACGCCGACGCAAGCTCGCTCGCGCGGGCCGCTGAGATCAAGGGCGAGCTGATGCTCGTCTTCGGCACCGCCGATCCGCACGTCCCGGAGGACGCGCGCGCGAAGCTCACCGAGGCCCTGACCGGCGCCGGCACGACCTTCACCACGCGCCTCTTCGCCGCCGAGCATGCGTTCATGCGCGACGTTGGGCCGCGGTACGACGCCGAGGCGACCGATCGGGCGTGGGATGAGGCGATCACCTTCCTGCGCCGGACGCTCTGAGTACGTATGAAAAAATCTCACGGCTCGCGCGAGAAGCGGAGCGTCGTGGTCTCGAGCGCGCCGCTCGGCAGACGATAGACCGTCTCCTGATCGAAGCCGTCGGGGCGGAGCGCGAGGGTGAGCTGTTGCATCACGTCCTGCTCGGCGGCGACGTTGGAGGCGTCCAGGAAGGTGAAGACCACCTTGGTGCGGGTGGCCGTCACGGCCTTGAGGCGCGCCTGGTTTCCCTGGGCGCAGTAGTGCGTGAGCATCAGCGTGCCGCCGTCGCGGTGGTAGACGCTGAGCGTCTCCTTGCCGCTCGCGCTCGAGGTGAACGTCTCGACGAGCGCGGTCCCATTCGACACGAGGCGATACGCGAGGAGGAAGGTGCGGTTGTCCGGGGTGGTCGCCTTCCACTTGCCGACGAGCGCGCGCTGGAGCTCGGCCCACGCAGCGTCGGTGTCGGTCGCCCACTTGCCCGAAGCGGCTGCGGGATCGCTCCCGAGACCGATCACCGGCGTGCACGCGGTGAGCGCAAGGAGCAGCGAGCCCGCGAGGTGGAGCCTCATTGCACCAGCGCAGGCGGCTCGGCCCCGTGAAAGAACGCGATCAGCGCGTCGTTCACGGCCTCCGGTGCGTCGTGCTGGACCCAGTGTGTGGCGTTCGGCACGAAGACGACGCGCGCGTTCGGGACGAGCTCGGTCGTAGGCGTGGCGATCTCCCGGTCGAGGTGTCGGTCCTTTTCACCCCAGATGACGAGCACGTCGACTTCGGTCCGGCGGATCTTCACGGCCTTGCCGCGGAAGATCGCGCGGTACCAGTTGATCATGGCTGTGAGCGCGCCGGGCCGCTCGAACGCCTCCACGTAGTGCGCGAGGTCCTCGCGTGTGAATGCGTCGGGCCGCGTCGGCTCCTCGCGTAGCGGCTTCAGCAGCA
This sequence comes from Myxococcales bacterium, assembly GCA_025351875.1. Taxonomy (GTDB): domain Bacteria; phylum Myxococcota_A; class Polyangia; order Polyangiales; family Polyangiaceae; genus Labilithrix. Next base: position 2,701 of record JANXVA010000438.1, read on the forward strand.
TGGCGTAGCGGTCGAGCTCGGCCACGGCCTCGGGTAGCGCGGGCAGCTGGAAGAAGAACATGTACCAGCTGCGGATCCACTGGATGATGCTGGTCTTGAGCTCGTGGAGGAGGCGCTCAGGATGGGGGCCATTCAGGACGGCGAGGCGCTCCACCATCTCGGGGTGCTCCATCGCGAAGGACCACGCGACGCCGGCGCCCCAGTCGTGCCCGACGACGAACGCCTTGGTCTCTCCGCGATCGCGGATGAGCGTGGCGACGTCCTCGACGAGCCGCGCGGCGGCGTACGCGGAGACCCCCTCCGGCTTGCTCGAGAGGTTGTAGCCGCGCTGGTCCGGCGCGACGACGCGAAAGCCGGCGGCCGCGAGCGCGCCGATCTGGTTGCGCCACGCGTACCAGAACTCGGGGAAGCCATGCAGGAGCACGACGAGCGGCCCCTCCCCGAGCTCGACGTAGTGGAGATGAACGTGCTCCTCCACCTGGAGGAGGCCGTGACGGAGCTGCGGGTCGTCGATGCCTACCGGGCCGCTCATCATGGTGCGATCGGGTCTATCACTTGCGGGAGGGGGACCGTGCCGCTTCTGCACGCGCGGGAGCTGGTCGACCGCGGCTTCGGCGTGACCATGCAGACCCTGGAATAGCAAAGGATCGCGGGCGAAAGCGGGGAACTGTAGGGAGATGCTTTACAGTGTAAATCTTCGTGCTAGAGCCGTCGTGCAGGCATGAACCGACCCACCCTTCTCGCTTCCTTCCTCGGCCTGTCCCTCTTCGCGGTGGTGCCCGCGTGCTCGTCCGGTGGGGCGAGCAACGGAGGCGGCGCACCGCCCGAAGGCACGCCAGGTGAGAACGCGGCGACGACAGCCCACGAGCCGTGCACGGCGCGTGACCTCACGACGCCGGACCAGGACTTCTTCGTCGACATCTCGGAGTCGAGCGGCATCCGGAAGGGGAACTTCGTCGCGAACCCGGCGACCCCCATCCCGATCAACGATCACTCGCGCCTCGCCTTCGCGGACATCGACGGCGACGGCAAGGACGACATCGTCGCGCACAGCCTGTTCCCGAACCCGCAGAAGGGGATCCCCTTCGAGCACCTCGTCTACCTGAACAACGGCGACAAGACGTTCCGTGACTTCTCGGACGAGTCTGGGCTGCGCGGCGTGCAGGCGGCGTTCTTCGTCTTCGGCGATGTCGACAACGACGGCGATCAGGACTGCTTCGCCGGCCTCGACATAGAGCTCACCGGGCAGACGTCGGCGCTCTACCTGAACGACGGCAAGGGGCACTTCACGAAGAAGGGGGCCTCCGGCGTCGAGACCGCGGACCTCGCGGCCAACGGCGTCTTCGGCGACTTCAACGGCGACGCCAAGCTCGACCTCTACGTCGGCAACGGCAGCTCGACGAGCGCTGTCCCCGACCAGCTCTACTTCGGCAACGGCGACGGGACCTTCAAGGAGGTCTCCTCGAGGCTGAAGAACCGTCCGAGCCAGCCGACCAACGGCGTCGTCGCCTGCGACTACGACAACGACGGTGATCTCGACATCTTCGTCTCGCACTACGGCGTGAGCATCGGCCTCGGCTGGCGCACGCTCTGGGAGAACGACGGGACCGGCAGCTTCACCGACGTCGCCACGAAGCGCGGCTTCAACGCGCTCGCCACCGGCAACTCGTGGCTCGAGACGACCGGCAAGGGCAAGGGTGTGCAGCCCGGCGACCCGTCCACGTACGTCGGCTCGAACGGGTTCGGCATCGACTGCACGGACATCGATGGCGATGGCCAGCTCGACATCTACCTCGCGACCATCTCGCATCCTGTCGACTCGGACGAGTCGCGGAAGTGGAGCGACCCGACGATGCTCCTTCTCAACAAGGGAGAGGCCGGCGGCTTCTCGTTCGCCGACGCAACGGCCGCGAAGAAGCTCCCGTTCAACGAGGGCGACATCGACGCCGCCGCGATCGACTTCGACAACGACGGCCGCATCGATCTGTCCGTCACGCGCGACAAGAAGTACGAGGCCAGCTACTCGCAGTGGGACCAGAAGGCCTGGTTCGGGCTGATGCACCAGAACGAGGACGGCACGTTCAAGAGCATGGGCATGGCGAGCGGCATCAACGACAAGGACGGCACGACCGACCGCGTCAAGGCCGGACAGAACCTCGGCTGGGCCGACATCGACGGCGACGGCGACCTCGATCTGCTGGTGGGCGGCCGCGACAACGGCGGCGCGGGTCGGGCGAACTTCCTCTTCGAGAACACGATCGGCCAGAAGAACGGCTGGGTCGGCGTGCGCCTCCACGGCGACGGCGTGAACGTGAACCGCGACGCCATCGGGGCGCGGGTGACGATCACTGCGGGCGACAAGAAGCTCGTGCGCGAGGTGAAGTCTAGCCGCGGGACGTACAGCTCGGCCGACTCGCGCTCGCTCCTCTTCGGCCTCGGCGCCCAGGGCTGCGAGAGCGGCATCTCCGCAGCGACGATCGAGGTGCGCTGGCCGAACGGCGAGGTGAAGCGCTTCGAAGCAGGCTCGTTCGCGCTCAACCAGTACGTCTCGATCGACTACGCAGGCGGTCTCGTCGCGCCCCCGCGCCGCTGAGCGACGTTCGAGAGCCCTCAGCGCGAGAAGTCTCAGGTCGTGTGATTCACACGACCCGAGCGGTCAGAACGCGAGCTCCACGCCCAGGGCGGTTCGGTACATCGGATACGCGAAGGGCGCGCCCTTCAGCTGCGGGACCGGGAGCGCTATCCCGAGCACGTCGAAGATGATGTAGACCGACGACGTCGCCTTCCACTCGAGACCGAGCGGAACCGCGCCCACGAAGATGCCCGTCGTACCGCGGGGCGCACCGTAGAGATCGATGAGCATCGTCGATGTGCCGAGGTTGGCCGTCGATCGCAGGTTCACCTGCTCGAAGCGGAGCGGATAGCGGAAGATGCCCGTCGCGTAGACGTTCAAGACGCCGGTGCGGAACCGGTTCGTCTGCAGCGCATACCAGCCGTCGATCTCACCGTCGAGGCCGACTGTCCATCGGTCCGAGAGGCTGAAGCGCACGCCGAGCTGACCGTTGAGGCTCGCGTTCGTCACCGAGCCGGAGCCCGCGGCGTACAGTCCGAAGACCGACCGATCGCGGACGACCGCCTTCTCCTCGGCCTTGGCCTCGCTCTTGGTGATGACGCCGGGGGCAGCTGCCTTCGGATCGATGTCCGGGGCGGCCTCGACCGCCGCCTTCGCCGCTGGCTCCGTCTTGGCCGTGCCGTCAGGAGGGGGCGGCGGCGCGGGGTCCTGCGCGCGAGCCGCCGTCGGCGCGGCAAGGCATGCCACGGCGATCGGGAGCGCGGCGAGCTTCTTCAGGCGACGCCGTGATCGCGCCACGAGGAACGCGACGCCGAGGATGCCGGCGGCGGCGGCGAGCGCACCGCCAGACTGCGCGCGGATCACCGAGCAGCCGCAGCTCGCGCCGACCTGGTACTGGCGCTCCGGCGCGTCGCACCAGCCGTTGGCCTCGGTGCAGCCGGGCTCGAACGAGAGATACTTCGCGAGCGTCGCGTCCACCGCCGCGAGCTTCGCCTCGCGCGTGAGCGCAGGATCGAGCGTGGCGCGCAGGAGCTCGGTCGACGCGACCGACGCCGTGGCGATGTTGGTCTGGCGGAGATCATCGAGGTTGTCGCACTGGTCGAGGCCGTTTCGATGAAGCGGTCCGTCGCGCGACTCGACCTCCTCCCCGGAGACGTACTCGACCCAGTTGAGGACGGTGCGAACACGAAGCCGGTCCGCGGAGCGAAACGTGTGCGTGAACCCGTCCTGCAGCGTGTGGACCGCCTGGCCCATGCGAGTCCAGTAGCGGGGGAGCGACGTCGTCACGTGGCCGCGGAGCGAGAGGGTGACGTCGATGTCGACGAGGTTGTTGGGATCCGGGACGCCCTTGTCGTCGAGCCCGTCGAGCGCTTCCACGACCTTCCCGCGGATGAACGCCTTGCACGCCTCGAGCGCGCGCACGCTCCCGTCGGGCTCGTCGTCGCCCACCGAGCGGAGACAGTGCTCCTTCTGGTTCTCGGGGTTGCCATGGATGGTGGCGAGCTGGTCGATCTCGGTGGGCCCGCGACCGTGGAGATCGTTGTCGCGCACGCCGATCACCAGCGCGGCGCCGGTCACGTCCTTCATGTCGGAGTCGAGCGCGAAGGGCAGGTCGCTGATCAGCGACGTCAGCTGCCGGTCAGGGACGACGACCGGCAGTGCGGGAAGCTGCACGCGCACCGCGCGCAGCGCTCCCATCGTGATGCGTTCGTGGCACCCTGCGCTGACCGCGCTCTCGTACGAGTAGGCGCTAGCAGACCCCGCTGTTGCGCTGACGAGGGCCGCCGCGCAGAATGCCACGGTACCCTTCACTGAACGATGCCGGCGACGTTGACCGTGACCTGGAAGATGTGTGTGCCCTGCGTGGTGATGTAGAGCGTCTTCAGGTCTGCACCGCCAAACGCGCACGCCGTCGGCTGCTCGGGGACGGCGACCACGCCGATCTTCGTGGCGTCGCTCTTGAACACCGCGATGCCAGCCTTCGTCGCGACGAAGACGTTTCCGGCCTGATCGACCTCGATGCCGTCGGGCTGCGTGTCCATGTCGAGCTCGACGAACGTGGCCTGGGCGCCGAGCGTGCCGTCCGCGTTGACCGCGTACTTGCGAATGAAGGGCTTGGTGCCCTGCATCGGCTGCGTGAAGCCGACGTAGAGGCCCTTGCCGTCCGGTGTGAGCGCGACGCCGTTCGGGCGCGGGACGTCGGGGAAGGCTTCGACGACGAAGACCTTGCCGGCGGGCGAGATGCGGAAGATGTGGTTGGCGATCGGCGTGGCGAAGTATCCGGGGTCGGTGGCGTAGACGGTTCCGGTCGACCCGACGACGGCGTCCTTGAGCGTGTCGAAGGCGGTGGGGCCGGCGTCGGCACCGACCTCGTCGTAGCCGCTCGCGATCACGGTGGGCGCACCCGCGTCGGGGCTCGTGCTCGTCCGTACGATGCGCTTGGCCTCGATCGTGAAGAGGTTGCCGGTCTTGTCGATCGTGTTGCCGATCGGGAGCTCTCCGGCGGCGCCGTCGCGGACCTTGGTCGCCGTTCCATCGGGCTTGAGGCGATAGAGCGCGCCTGCGCCGAGGGGCGTCGTGAAGAAGAGGACCGACTCCTTCGCGCTCCAGACCGGGCCGTTGGTGAACGCGCCGGTGTCGATCGCGATCTTCGCCGCAGCGATGCCTTCGATCGGGTTCTTTGTCATGTCCCCGGGAGTCACGACGGCGCCATCGCCCTCCGGCGCGCTCGCGTCGCCGTTGACCGCTGCATCACCGTCAGTGCCGGGCGTCGGGGCGGTCGCCGCTGCAGTGTCGCCACCGCTGCTGCTCGAGCACGCCGCGTAGATACCGATCGGGAGGACGAGGAACAGAGAGAGAAGTCGGTTCATGCAAGAGCTCACTGCGAGCGACGTGCCAAGCGGGAGCACGCGCGACCCCGCGAAAATAGCCGTTTTCGCGATGAGCGCCTGTGGCCATTTTGGACACTGATCATTTCGCCCCCGCTTCCGCCGCGGGGCGCTTCGACGCGAGCGCGCTCTCGACCCGCAGCGAGACCTGGTCGCACGCCGCATCGAGCGCGATCGCCATCGCGGCGATCACGTCCTCGATCTTGGGCTTGTCACCCGCCACGGGCCGCTCGACCGTGAGCGTGTCCTCCAGGATGACGCCGACGTCCTCGTGGAGAAGGAGCTTCAGCTGGACGCGCACCGCCCGACCCGAGGCGAGACGCAGGTCGTCGAACGCGATCACCTCGACGTCCAGCGTGGGCGCCATTCCGCCCAGCACGCGACGAACGCCGCGGTCCTCGAAGAGCGCGCGGCCGAGCCCGCGGCGGACGAACGTCTCGGGGCGCTCGGTCCATCGGAGGTCGTCGTAATAGCCGAGCTCATAGGCGGCATCGCGGTAGGCGATGCGCTCGCGGAGGCTCGGGCCCGACGACACCCTGCCGAGCCTCAGCTCGAGCGCGCTCCGTGGGGCGGCCGTGGTCTGGGCCGGCCTCACGCGCTCAGGGCTGAAATAGCGGGTCTCGACGAGCTCGGCCTTCGACGTCAGCGCGCACGCGCTGGTACCCACGGCCGCAAAGGTGAAGAGGAGCGTGGTCAGGGCGGCGCGCATCATCGGCCCGCCTTCCGCTTGGCCTTGCCCTTGAGGAGCATGTCGGGATCGCGATCGATGGAGTCGACGAGCACTCGGATGGCCTCGGCGGCCTCGCTGACGTCGCGCAACGTGGCTTCGAGGTCCTTCTGCGTGCCGCTTCCGGCTCGCCCCATCTCGCCGAACGCGTCGGTCGCACGCTGCGCGCTCGCAAAGAGACCGTCCTTGCCGTCGAGGCGGTCGAGCACCTTGTTCATCTTGTTCACGGCGACGTCGAGATCGGTGATCGCGCCCGCGGCCTTGCCGCCGAGGTCCTGCTTGTCGAGGCGCGCGATCATGCCCTGCAGCGAGGTCATCACGGCGTCGGCGTGGCCGAGCGTGGAGGCGGCCTTGCCGGAGACGTCCTCCTTCTCCAGCGTCGCCAGGAGCCGATCCACGCGTCCCATGATCATCACGACCGCGTCGACCATCTCCGGGAGGCGATCCATCGCCTTCGTGATTGTGTCCTCGAGGTTCTTCATCATGCTCTGCGTGGCCGGGATGTAGTGCTCGGCCTGTACGGGGAAGGGGAGGATCGGGGGCGGGTTGCTCTTCAGATCGAAAAAATCGATCGCGATGAACTTCACGCCGGTGATGCCTTGCGACCCGAGCTGGGCGCGGAGGTCCGGCGGCACGGAGAACTGGTATTTCCCACGCTTCGGTCCAGCCTCCGCGAGGCCCATGCGCTTGACCTCGTCGACGTCGAGGTTGCTCACCACGTCGACCATGCGATGATCCGGGGCGATCTCGATCGACGAGACGTTACCGAGCGTCACGCCGCGAAACTTCACGGGCGCTCCGAGGTCGAGCCCCTGCACGGACTCGTTGAAGTACGAGTGGTACTGGATCGTCTCCTTCTGGAAGCGCGCTGCGCCGAAGAGCAGACCCGCGACGACCGCCGCGGCGAAGCCGACGATGACGAAGAGTCCGAGCTTGTAGTGGTTGGTCGGTGCCGCCATGGTCTCAGCTCTCTTTTTTTCCGCGGTTGAAGAAGGCCCGGACGCGGGGGTCCTCGCTCGTCTTGAGCGCCTTCGGATCGCCTGTGGCGATGATGGTCTTCTCTTCCTTGTCGAGCATGATGACGCGGTCTGCGACGCGGAAGATGCTCTCGAGCTCGTGGGTGACGATGACGACGGTGAGCCCAAGGGTCTTCGAAAGCGTCACGATGAGCTCGTCGAGGTCCGAGGCCATGACGGGGTCGAGCCCGGCGGAGGGCTCGTCGAGGAAGACGAGCTCGGGCTCGAGGGCGAGCGCGCGCGCGATCGCGGCGCGCTTCTTCATTCCGCCCGAGAGCTCCGAGGGGAACTTGTCGGCGGCTCCGTCGAGCCCGACGAGCTTCAGCTTCGCGCGGGCGATTGCGGCGACCGCGTCGCCGGGGAGGTCGGACCACTCCTCGAGGGGCAGCGAGACGTTCTCACCGACGGTCAGGGAGCCGAAGAGGGCGCCCGCCTGGAACATGACCCCGAACGGCGGGAGCCCCGCATCGAGGACAGGTAGACCGAGGCCCGCGACGTCGATCGACCCGGCAAGGGGCGGCTCGAGCCCGATGAGGAACCGCAGCAGCGTCGACTTGCCACAGCCGCTGCCACCGAGAATGGCAAAGACCTCGCCGCGCGCGACCGAGAAGGTCAGGTTCTTCTGGAGCACGACGTCACCCCACCCGATGGTGAGGTCCTTGACGTCGATCATCGGCCGCTCGCGCGTGGCGCGGACCCGTCGCGGCATCCCGCGGTCGAGGCGGATCAGGCTGGAGCGAACCGCGCGGGGGACGTGGAGCGACATCAGACTCCGAACGCCCGGAAGATGGCGGTGAACGCGGCATCGAGGAGGACGAGCGAGAACAGCGACGTCACGACGGTCGACGTCGTGCGCTTTCCGACGCCCTCGGCGCCGCCGCTCGCGGCGAAGCCCTGCTGGCAGGCGATGAGCGCGATGGTGATGGAGAAGACGACGCTCTTGATGAGGCCGGTGAGGACGTCCCAGCCGTGGACGGCCTTCAAAGTCTCGATGATGTAGCCCTGCGTGGTGAGATCGAGCTCGCTGATGCCGACCACGAGCCCACCGCTGATGCCGATGAAGTCGGCGAGGAGCGTCAAGATGGGGACGACGAGGATCAGCGCGATGACGCGGGGAACGACCAGCCAGCCGAAGGGCGTCAGCCCGAGGGTGCGCAGGGCGTCGATCTCCTCGTTGACCTTCATCGACCCGATCTCGGCGGCGAATGCGGCGCCGGAGCGTCCGCACACGATGATCGCCGTCATCAGCGGAGCGAGCTCGCGCGTGAGCGAGATGCCGACGAGGTCGGCGACGTAGATGTTCGCGCCGAACTGCTTCAGCTGGTTCGCGGACTGGAAGGCCATCACGGAGCCGACCAGGAAGTTGATGAGGACGACGATCGGAACGGCGTCGGCGCCCGTCTTCTCACAGAGCGGCGCGATCTCCTTCCAGTGCCCCGCGCGCGGAAAGCGGACCAGGGCGGCCGCCGTGAGGAGCATGCTCCCGAAGAAGTCGAGGATGCCCTTCGCTTCCTCCCATACCTCGAACGCGGAGCGTCCGATCTGCGCGATCGTGCTCTCGGCCTTTCGCACCTTGCGCTTCGCGACGGTGTCGTGGCCCGCGTAGAGATTGACGATCGTCTCGACGCTCTCGTTCGCGCCCACGAGCTCCGCCTTGACGCCGCGAGCGGCGAGCTCGTTCCGCAGCTCGACCAGGAGCGCCACCACGCTGCCGTCCGCCGCATGGACGCCAGAGAGATCGAGGACGACGGAACCCGACGCGTCCCTGGTCTGGCCGTGCACCCCACTCCAGATCGCGGTGGCATCGTGCATCCGCAGATCGCCGGCGATCTTGACCGTCTGGCCCTCCCGCGCGATCTCGAAGAGCCCGGACATCTGCACCGAGCCGGCTTTGCAACATCAGCGCCGCCGTCGCCCGTGACGCGTTTTCGTGCCTTTGCGACGCTGCGGCCGCGCGCGGCATTGGACATGTTTGCGGTGCCGTGGCGAAAAGCGCCACAACGGCGGCGCCAGGTCACATCGCTTTTCGTGGCAGAATGCGCGGAGGCGTCTGGGGCTCGTTCCGTGCACGGGGCGCGACCATGAACTGGGCGCAGATCGAAGGACAGTGGAACGAAGCCAAAGGCCAGCTGAAGTCGAAGTGGGCGAAGCTCACCGACGACGATCTCGACAACGTCGCCGGCAAGAGGGACCAGCTCGTCGGCAAGCTCCAGCAGCACTACGGCATCCTCAAGGACGACGCCGAGAAGCAGCTCGACGAATGGATCGCGAAGTTCGCTCCGGTCCAGGACAAACCGAAGTCCCCTTGAGCGTCGCGCTGCAGCGTCGGGGCGCGACGAGGCGCCCTTGAACACAGAGGACGAGGACGAGGAGGTCACGCGCGAGGAGCACGGCGCGCTCAAGTGGGCGGCGCTCGTGGCAGCCGTGGTGGTCCTCTGGCTCGTCGTACCGATCGGGGTAGGCATCCTGATCGGGATGCTGCTTGCCTTCGTGATGCAGCCGCTCTACGGCCGCATCAAGCCGAGGCTCGGCTCGTCGTGGGCGGCGTTCTCCGTCGTGATGGGGGCCACGCTCGTGCTCGCGGGCGGCGCCTTCGCCTTCGTGTGGCTCTTCATCGGCAAGGGCGTGAGCCTCGCGCGCGAGCTCATTGCCATCCTCGGTCCGGGAGGGGCCGGCGATCGGCTGCTGGAGTGGGTGGGCGCGAGGACGGCGCGGATCGGCATCACGCCCGACGAGCTGACGCGACGCGCACGCTCGCTCGCGGAGCTCGCCGCCGCGCGCACGGCGAGCGAGGCCGAGTCGCTGATTGGAGCGCTGGCCTCCGTGGTCCTGGGCGCCTTCTTCGCGATGCTCACGATGCATTTCATCCTCAGGCACTGGGACTCGGTCTCCCTGCGCGCTCAGGAGACGTTCCCGCTGCGTCCCGACTACACGCGTGCGCTCCTCGCGGAGTTTCGCCGCGTAGGGCGGACCACGTTGATGGGCACGGTCGTAACGGGTCTCGCGCAGGGCGTCCTCGCGACCCTCGGGTACTGGATCGCCGGCGTTCCGGAGCCCATGTTCTTCGGCGCCGCGACCGCGATCGCTTCGCTCGTCCCCGCCGTCGGGACGATGCTCGTGTGGGTGCCCGCGGGGATCGTGCTCATCGCGATGGGACATCCGGCGCGCGGGATCGTCGAGCTCGTGTGGGGAGGCCTCTTCGTCGTCGCGCTGTCCGACTACTGGGTTCGCCCCCGGCTCGTCGGCGGGGAGAGCGAAATGCCCTCGCTCGTCACGTTCGCGGCGCTCTTCGGCGGCGTCGAGGTCTTCGGGTTGAAGGGCCTCATCGTCGGCCCGGTCCTCATGTCGATCGCCATCGCCGTCCTTCGCCTCCACGCGAGCGAGACCCGCGCGCGCCGCCATCTCCCGCCCGGTCCGAGGAGCGAGCGGAGACGGTGACCCGTCGCGCGAGGCGCGCCCGATGCGGCGCGTCGCGGTGTGGCACTCGTGCGCGCAGGTAAGCCTTCTTCTCTCGTGATCGCGGGGGTGATCGCGAGCTAGGTGCGCGGATCGTGGTCGAGGTTCGCTGGATCGGAGTTCGCAGTGTGGCGCCGTCGAGGTCCTCGATGTCCGCCGCCAACGCCGCCGCCCTCGCCGTTCTCCCGCAGGCTCCGAAGCTGCTCGCGCCGGGCGATGTGATCGACGGCCGCTATCGCATCACCTCGTTCGTGGCCGGCGGCGGAATGGCGTCGGTCTATCGCGCGACCCACGTGGTGCTCGAGCAGGTCGTCGCCATCAAGGTGATCTCGCCGGTCGTCCACGCGATTCCGGGCATGGCTCGCCGCTTTCTCCGGGAGGCGAAGGCCGCAACGCGCATGAAGGGCGCACACGTCGCGCACGTCTCGGACGTCGGGACGATGCCCGACGGCGCTCCGTACCTCGTGATGGAGTACCTCGATGGCAGCGATCTCGAGGCGATCCTCGAGTCGGGCGACGAGATCGCGGTCGAGGATGCCGTGGACTACGTCCTCCAGGCCTGCGAGGCGCTCGCCGAGGTTCACGGTCTGGGCATCGTCCATCGCGATCTGAAGCCCGCCAACCTCGTCCTCACGCGAGGCCCCGACGGGCTCCCGTTCATCAAGCTCATCGACTTCGGCATCTCGCAGACGAGCGCGCCGCTCTCGACGAGGGAGCTGGCGTCGGTCACCCAGCCCGACGTCGTGATGGGGTCGCCGCGATACATGGCGCCGGAGCAGATGGAATCGGTC
>JANXVA010000083.1 GCA_025351875.1 Myxococcales bacterium
GCGGGGATGCCCGGCTGGGCCGTCGCGTCGCTCGGTCGCGTTCCGCTCGAGCGAGATGGGGTGCTCGAGCGCGTTCGTTCGCTCGACGGAGCCGCGCGCGAGGAGCTCGCGCTCGTCGCGACCATGGGAGGGTCGCTTCCGGCGCGGCTCCTCGATGGCGAGGTGTGCGGCGTGCTCTTCGTGGCCGGGCTGCTCGTTCGCGATCGCGACGTCGTGCGCCTCACCTCACCGCAGCTGGCGCGCGACATTGCGGACGCGCTGGCGAGCTATGCGCTCAGCGACAGAGCCGCGTCGCTCGCGCTCGCGTGCGCGGAGCTCCCCGCCGCGTCGCTCCTGGCCACGGGCAGCGCGCCGTTGCCCCCGGCGATGCGCGCCGAGGTCCTCGCGTGCGCGGCCGAGCAGGCCCGCCGCGAAGGCGCGCGATCGCTGGAGATCGATGCGCTGCTGGCGCTCTGTGCGTCACCGGAGCTGCGCACGCGCTCGCGCCTCGCGCGCCTCGAGCGCCTGACGCGCGACGCCGGGACCTCGCGCGTCCACCCGCAGGTGCTCGACTGGCTCGAGGAAGCAGCCAGCCGCGACGTCGCCCTCGCGCCGCTCGCCGCGCGTCGCCGTGCCGAGGAGCGCGCGCGCGCCGGCGACCACGCCGCCGCCGAGTCGTTCGTCGCGAGCGCGCTTGCGTCCGCTCGCCAGACCCGCAACTTCGCCGAAGAGGCGTATGCCCTCGCGACGAAGGGCGCGACGCGGCTCTTCGCGGCCGACTGGGCCGGCGCGGACGAGGCCTTCGATGCCGCGCGCGCGAAGCTCGCGGCTCACATCGCCGTCGAGCCCGACCACGATCGCGAGGAGAGCGCTCGCCTCGAGCACAACGTGGGCGTGGTCGCGCTCTACCGCGGGCGCGTCGACGTCGCGATCGAGGCCTTCGAGCGCGCGATCACGATCAAGCGCGGCCTCGGGGACCGCGCGGGCGTCCGTGCCTGTCTTCTGAACCTCGGTCTTGGGCTTGCTCGCCTCGGTCGGCATGAGGAGGCGGAGCGCGCGCTCGTGGAAGCGACGCTCCTCGCCGAGTCGCTCGGCCAGGCCGCAGGCCGCGCGTGGTGTCTGGCGGCCCGCGCCGATCTCGCTGTGCGACGCGGAGACCCGCGCGCGGCGGAGCAGCTGGTGGCAGAGGCCACGGCGTTCGGCGACGCCGTGCCCGCAGCGGTCCGCGCGGATCTCGTGCTTCTACGCGCGCAGATCGCGCTGCTCGAGGGCGACGGGCGAGCCGCCCTGGACGCCCTCCGGGCCCTCGGCGAGCTGGGGAGCGACGTTCGCGCCGGCGATGCCCTCATCGATGCGCGGGCGCATGTGATCGAGGCGCGCGCGCTCCTCGCCGTCCTGCCGGTGGAACGACGCGGCGCAGCCCGAGCCGCGATCGCCGCGGTGCGGCGAGCGCGCGCGGCAGGGATCGCCGAGGAGGCTGCGGAGGGCATCGCGGCGCTCCGCGCGGCTCGCATGCGCTATGAAGAGGAGGTGACCGCTGGTGAGAACGAGCCGCATGTCTCGGCGACCGCATCCCCGGTCGACGCGAGCGACGAGGCGTCGTGGCAGGTCCTCGCCGCGGTTGCCCGCGAGCCCGATGCGAGTGTCGCCCTCGCCCAGCTCGGCGCGCTCGTGCTGACCGAGGCGCGCGCCGAGCGAGCAATGATCGCAGCGCTCGATGCCGACGGCGCCGTCCTGCGCGCGTGGGGCGTCGACGTGGACGGTCTCGCGATCGGTCAGCCCGAGGAGCGGATCGATCGCGCGAGCGTCGACGCCGCACGCCGTCGTGGCGCGCCTGTTTACCAGAGCGAGGTGACCACGCGAGCCGGGCGAGGCGCGAGGCTCGTGATCGCCTCGGAGACCGCGGCGGTGATCGTCGAGCATCGGTTTCGCCGCGGCGCGTTCGACCACGTCGGGGAGCGCACCGCGCGACGGTGGGGTCTGATGGCGGAGCTGGCCGTGCGCATCGCGGGCGGAGGCGCGGCTGCCCGTCCGGAGCCGATGGCGACCGAGAGCAGCGCGACTGGACGCGAGCGCGCGGCCCCGCACGTGTTCTCTACGGCCATGCCACGCCGTGAAGCGGCGAGAGAGTTCCCCGAGATCCTCGGCCGCAGCCCCGCGCTACGGCGTGCGCTTGCCCAGCTCGACGCAGCGGTCGACACCGATCTGCCCGTCGTGGTGAGCGGTGAGACGGGGACCGGCAAGGAGCTCTTCGCGCGCGCGCTCCACGAGCACGGGCCGCGAAGCTCGCGCCCGTTCGTCGCCGTGAATTGCGCGGCGATCGCCGACGCGCTCTTCGAGGCGGAGCTGTTCGGTCACGCGCGCGGCGCGTTCACCGGCGCAGAGCGCGCGCGCCCTGGTCTGCTCGCGCGTGCCGAAGGCGGAACGTTGTTGCTCGACGAGATCGGTGAGCTCCCACTCACGCGCCAGGCGACGCTCCTCCGCGCGCTCGAGACACGCCGCTATCGCGCCGTCGGCAGCGACGACGAGCGCCCGTTCGACGTGCGCATCGTGGCGGCTACGAATCGCGATCTCGACGAGGCCGTAGAAGATGGCTCGTTCCGACGCGATCTGCTCTATCGGCTCCGTGTCCTCGACGTCTCCGTCCCTGCGCTTCGGGATCGAGCGGGCGACACCGAGCTGCTCGTTCGACACTTCCTCGCGAAGGCTGGCTCGCGCGCGACCCTGTCCGCAGAAGCGCTCGAGACGCTCGCGGCGTATCCGTTTCCGGGCAACGTGCGCGAGCTCCTCCACGTCGGCCAGCGACTCGCGGCCGCGGGGGTTGCGCGTGTCGATGTCGCGCATCTCCCTCGTGCCGTCCGGCTCGGGGTCGCGACCGTTTTGCCGCGCGCCAGGGCAGACGCACAGCCCTCGCCGACAGCGTCACCCGCCCGGCCCACGTCCGACGAGGAGCGCCTCGAGGTCGAGGCCGCGCTCGGGCGGACCGGCGGAAACATCAGTCAAGCCGCGGTCCTGCTTGGGCTCTCGAGGCACGGCCTCAAGAAGAGGATGCTCAGGCTCGGACTTCGTGCCAGAGCAGGGGTGGACGGATGAAGCTCGTGGCACCCCACCTCGCAACTCGGGACCCGAGATCCATCGGTAGGCTCGGTGCGCTCGTTGCTGTCTCGGTCGCGGTGACGCTCGCGAGCATCGCGACGGCCTGCGGCGGCCGCGCCGACACCACGTCCGGCGGCGCGGCTCCGGCGTCGACCGACCCAGCTCGCCCGGTGACGCCCGCCGCGACGTGCGAGGCGTCTGCCGCCGCGGACATCGAGGTCTCGAGCGGCGACCTCAACGGGTTCCCTCCGTATGCCGTGTCGGGTTGCACGCTCGTGTACGTGAGCGCCGCGGGCGATCTCGTCCTCCGCGATCTCGCGACCAGGGACGAGACGGTGATCGGCGAGGCGGCAGAGCATCCTCGCCGGCCGTCGGTCTCCGCGGATCTCGTCGCATGGGAGGCGGACGAGCAGAGCCAGTCCGTCGTTCGCGTCCGTACCTCGGTCGCCGGCGTCGTCGCGACGCGAACCCTCGCGGGCGGCTTCGTCTCGGCGGGCGAACCGCGCGCGAGCGGCTCGAGCGTCGCCTTCACGGCGTGGAACGGCC